>JAFQAT010000050.1 GCA_017399865.1 Bacteroidales bacterium
ATTTTTCGTACATTGCGAAAAATAACACTATGATGAACCGGAAAATTATTACCGCGGCGATTTCGCTACTTGCTGCCTTGACGGCATCTGCCCAGCAGTCGAACGTTAACCTCAGTTTCAACCCACAGAAAGACACCGAAGGGTTAATCCCCTTCAGTGCGAATCTGAATTCGCCTCAGGTGAATGACGACCGTACCGTCACTTTCCGCCTCAGGGCCCCTAAGGCAGAATCAGTTGCCCTCTCTGGCGCAATGACCACAGTAATGGGAGTCCGTGGGAACATACCTTTCACCAAAGGAGAAGACGGCATCTGGACCCTCACAATCGGTCCGCTCCCGGTGGACATGTACCAGTATAATCTGGTTGTGGACGGTGTCAGGATGGCTGATCCGAATAACACATATGCATCCTTTACGGCAATGCCTCCTTACAGCGAACTTATCGTCCATGGCGACGGGCCATCATGGTGGGACGCCAGGAATGTACCTCATGGAGCCATCACACGTCATATCTACTACAGTCCTGTTACAGAGGGAGAACGCGAACTCTATGTATACACCCCTCCTCAGTATAATCCAAAGAAGAAATACCCTGTCCTCTACCTGATGGGCGGCAGCGGCGAACTCCCATCAAACTGGATGTATGACGGCCGCGTGAACTTCATCATGGACAATCTCCTGGCCGAAGGTAAGGCAGAACCAATGCTGATTGTACTTGTGAACAATCAGGTCGTCCATCGCAATCATCCTCAGCACGCTGACCTCACTTTCGACATCATGGAAAGGGAGTATCGCGAGGCTGTCATCCCTTTCATCGACAGTCACTACAAGACCATTGCAAATCCTCACGGCCGTGCCATTTCCGGTCTTTCGATGGGTGGCCGCCATACTATATTCGTAGGTCTGAAGTCTCTTGACCTCTTCGCAAACTTCGGTATCCTCAGCGCTGGCGACCACACTCCGGAGAAGACCCTCAGCGAATTCCTCAATGACCCTAAAGCCAACGACAAGGTGGATTATCTGTTCATCGGACAGGGAGGCGATGAAGAGAAAGGCATGTTCAATATGCGTGTAAAGCCTTTCAGGGAAGCTCTCGACAAGCACGGAATCGAATATGAGTACTTCTGCGTAGGTGAAACAGGCCACGACTGGTCTACCTGGAGAGGCCTCCTCTATTACAGATTCCTCCCGAATCTCTGGAAAAAATAATAAGCCTTGTGGGAGTAGTGACCCGAGTCAAGAAGAATACTATATTCACTAAAAATTATCGGAACTTTATGGGAATTATCCAAAATATTACGGCTCTGGTTCGTGAGACACTGAACCTGAATGGTCATATTGATACAGATTCCGCTGAGCGTGCAATCAGAAGCAACATTGAATTCAAGGGACCTAATGCGTGGATTCTTGCCGTTGCGGTCATCATTGCATCGGTTGGACTTAACGTCAATTCAATACCGGTAGTTATCGGTGCCATGCTGATATCCCCATTGATGGGACCTATCTTCGGACTGGGTCTTGGACTTGGAGTCAGCGACATTCAGCTGATGAAATCCTCCGGAAAGAACCTTCTGGTGATGGTCAGCATCAGTCTTGTTGTCGCATTTCTCTATTTTATAATCACGCCTCTCAGTCTGAGCAATCCTACAGAACTTTTAGCCAGGACATCTCCTACATTCTATGATGTTCTGATAGCCCTTTTCGGAGGTTTTGCCGGCATTCTCGAACAGTGCCGCAAGGATAAGGGAACCGTATTTTCCGGCGTAGCCATTGCGACCGCCTTGATGCCACCGCTCTGCACGGCAGGATATGGACTTGCTTGTGGCGAGTTCAGTTATTTCCTCGGTGCCTTGTACCTGTTTGTCATCAACTGCACGTTCATCATGCTTGCCACCTATGCCGGTGTCAAATATTTCAGATTCCGTCCTACAGAATTTCAGGATGAGAGAATCGGCAAACGCACCAAGAGACTGACTACCGCATTGATCATAATCTTCATTATCCCAAGCATCTGGTCGGCCATCCTGCTCATACAGCAGAACAATTTCGAAGTCAACGCGACTTCATTTGCTGAACATCGGAGCACATACGGAAAGAGCATTCTATACGACTACAAGATCGGTCACAATGACAATACGACATTGACTCTGTTCTTTACAGGCGAAACATTGAGCGAGAGGGATAAAGACGAACTATACTCAGTGGCAGCAGAGTATGACATTAAGAAAGAGGATATCCAGATTCGAGATTATTCTCTTGAAGACAGGTCCGACATGAATGCTTTCAAGGATATCTACGAGAAGAAAGAAAGCATCATTTCCGCTAAAGAGCAGGAAATAGTGCTTCTGAAAAATGAACTTGATAAGATAAAGGGCAATGAACTTGAATATGACAGGATATCCAAAGAGATATTCAGCATCAAGTCATCGGTATCTGATGTCAGCATTACTAAAGGGCACGTGTACAATCGTGATTCCACTTCTCGACGTGATGTCATTTCAGTTGTTGTTTCATCCAGAGACTCAATCGGTACAGGCGAACTGGAAGAAATGAGAGAGTGGCTGAAAGTTCGCATGAATACGGAATTCATCGAAATGCGATACCATCAGATCATTACAGAGTAACTTTCCCATTCACACCGGGAAACCGTCATCTGATCACAAAAGCATCAGCAAACTGATAGTGACAGAAGCGGGAATCGAGATGGCTTTTCCGGCCATCTGCTATGCCATGATGACGAATGTCATCCTGCTTACATCTGTATATTTTATCAGAAGAAAACACAAATAGACATGGCAAAGAAAGAAGGTATCAGAAAACTGTTTGACAACATTGCCCCTGACTATGACAAGCTGAACCATATCCTTTCCCTCAATATTGACAAGGGCTGGAGAAAGAAGGCAGTCCGTGAGATTGCCGACGTGGACAAGCCGATGAAAGTGCTTGATGTGGCTTGCGGAACGGCAGACTTTACCATTGAGATCGCTCAGAAGGTCGCACCGGGAAGCAAAGTGACGGGAATAGATATATCTGAAGGAATGATGGCAATAGGAAGGGAGAAAATCAAGAAAGCAGGCCTTACTGCCGAACTGTCAGCAGCAGATTGTGAAGCGCTTCCCTACCCGGATGGCACATTTGACCGCATATCCGTAGGATTCGGAGTGCGGAATTTTGAACATCTGGAAGTTGGTCTCTGTGAAATGTTCAGGGTACTGGTTCCCGGCGGGAAACTTGTGATTCTGGAACTGTCTGTTCCTTCCAACGCATTCATCCGCTGGTGCTACAAGCTGTATTTCCTGAAGATTCTTCCGGCAATAGGAGGCCTCATATCAGGAAACCGCAGTGCATATGAATATCTGCCTGCATCAGTCCTGCGCTTTCCTGCACCGGATAAGTTCATCGGAATGATGAAGTCCGCCGGATTTGCAGTCGTGGGACATACTCCGATGACCTTCGGCATCTGTCGCATGTATGTAGGCAAAAAAACGACGATATGATAAGACATTGGATAGAGGCCATGAGACTCAGGACGCTACCTGTAAGATTTCAAGAACGGAATCGACAGGAATCGGAGCGGTGGGAACAGTGCTTGTCGGAATCTTTTAACGGAGAATTCACCCCACGCGAGACAATGCGCGGAAAGATGGCCCTCCTAGCCTACCTTTACGGCATCAGGGAATAGTTTGCCTTCTTCTTTATCCTTGATATCATGGCGTATGCCATCGGTGTTCCGAAAAGAGTTTCTATTCCCAGCTTCATGAAGTACTGAAGGGCAATCATCAGCAGGATGTCGCGTCCCGGCAGCGTTCCGGCAAAGGCAATGAGTACAAACGGCACAGTGTCAAAGACATAGGCAATCATAGAACTGCCGATGGTCCTGACCCAGAGACGTCTTTCTCCAAGCTTATGCCTGATCTTTTCCATCAGCCATGCATTGGAGATCTCGCCCAGAAGAAACCCGGTAAGCGAGGCGATGACGATCCTCGGAACATAGTTAAAGATGGCATTATAGGCATGAGCGGTCGCATCCAGATAGTCCGGAGACGGGAGCCATACACCGATCTGGGTGCATATGACCATGAGGACATTGCACACGAATGTAAGAAGTATGACTTTCTTGGCCGTACGATATCCCCATATTTCCGTGAGGACGTCTCCAAGCATGTATGCAAACGGGAATGTGACTGTGCCGGCATCGAAATAGAGAAGATCGAAGATGCCGATGACCTTTACGGCCATTATGTTCGACACCAGATAGGCGGTGACAAAAAGCGCAGCGACGACAACAAGCAGCATATCGCTGCCTTCCCGGTTTTTTAAAGGGTTTTCCGTAACCTTTTCCATAATATCAGTATTTGCCGCAAAGGTAATCAATTTTTCTTGAAGAATATTTCATATCTTTGTGCAAAACGGTATGGACATGGAGAAGGATGCAATTTTTGAGACGGCGGAGAGGTATGTCAGATTTACAGGAAGATCGATTTTTCTGACAGGCAAGGCGGGGACGGGAAAGACAACCTTCCTCAAATACATAACGCAGAGCATTTCAAAGAGGTTCGTCATCCTGGCTCCTACCGGAGTAGCGGCCATCAATGCAGGAGGTTCGACCATCCATTCTTTCTTCCAGCTCCCATTATGTCCATATCTTCCTGATGTCAAGGAACTCATCACAGAGTACCAGATGCCGGAAAGATATCGCCGGCTCCGCAAGGAAAGACTGAAGATCATCAGGACTCTTGATCTGCTGATAATCGACGAGATTTCCATGGTCCGGGCGGACCTGCTCGACGCCGTAGACATGAGTCTGAGGCATTACCGCCGCAGCAGCAAGCCTTTCGGAGGAGTCCAGCTGCTGATGATCGGGGACGCCCACCAGCTGTCTCCGGTGGTGAAGGAAAACGAGCGCCAATACATGGCGCAAGTCTATCCTTCCCCATATTTCTTCCACTCCAAGGCACTCCAGAAACTGGATTACATCACAATAGAACTCCAGAAAGTCCACAGACAGAAAGACGCTGATTTCCTTGAGATTCTTAATGCAGTACGAGAGGACAGGATCACGCACGAGGTTCTTCAGAAGCTGAACTCCAGGGTAAATGCCTTCGATTCCGAAAGCGACGTGATCCGCCTCACAACGCACAACAGCCAGGCAGATCAGGTAAACTCATCAAAGCTGGCGAAGCTTCCCGGAGACCCTGTGATGTTCGAAGCAGAAGTGGAAGGCGAATTTCCGGAAAACAGCTATCCTGCAGACAGCGTGCTGTCTCTCAAGAAGGGAGCCCAGGTCATGTTCGTCAGGAACGATCCGGAAGGCAGATTCTATAACGGAAAGATAGGCATAGTGGAATCGATCACTGACAGGGGGCTGATAACAGTGACAGACCAGGACGGAGAATCGATTGCCGTTGAGCCTGTCGACTGGGAAAATATAGAATATGCGCTCGACGAATCGTCCGGAGAGATAATGCCGGAGGTGATCGGAAAGTTCCGTCAGCTGCCGTTGCGGATAGCATGGGCCGTGACCATTCATAAAAGCCAGGGACTTACATTCGACAATGTCATTATAGACGCCGGTGCAGCATTCGCTTTCGGTCAGGTCTATGTAGCACTATCCAGATGCCGCACACTTGAAGGCATATCTCTGGAAAACCCGATAAGACCTTCAGCCATATACAGCGACAGCCATGTAGCCGTATTCAACGCCGGAAGGCAGTCGCTTGAAAGCGTCCGGTCGGCTTTGGACGGGGAAGAAAGAAGGCATACCTTCGATCTCCTGAAGGATATATTCGGGATCGGTGACATGGTTAAGGCATTGACCGCTTACCGTAAGGCATGGGCGGGAACAATGGAGCAGCTCTACCCTTCCGAGTATCAGAGGCTCATCCGGTACCAGATAAAGGCAGAAGACCTCAGGAAGACCGGCGACACCTTCAGGATCCAGCTGACGCGGATCGAAGGCACGCCGTCAGAAGATGATTCATACCTTAATGAAAGGATCCGCAAGGCTTCGGAGTATTATCTGCCTATTGTAGAGGAGATAAGAAAATATTGCATAGTCATCGCAGATCTGGAAGTCGACAACAAGGAAGTGAAGAAGCGGCTCAAGGAAGACGCTGAAGAACTGTTCATTCAGCTGGACATCCTATGTCAGACCTTCGAATCAATAATTGCAGAAGGCTTCTCCATCGAAAAGTATGGCAAGATCCGCACGGAATGCCAGCTTGAAGACAGGACAAAGGCAAGAAAAAGACTCCGGAAGATCATCAAGAGTGCCGACACACCGTCTACGGTCAATGAAGAGCTCAGAGAAAAGCTCCAGGAATGGCGTACGGAACGCTTCAAGGCCGACAATGTTCCGGCATATACCATAATGCATCAGAGCACCCTCATCGAAATAGCATCTCTGGTACCTAAGACCATGACTGAACTCCTCTCCATCAAGGGTTTCGGAAAAGCCAAGTGCGAGAAGTACGGTCAGGAGATCCTGGAAATCACATCAAAATATTAGATGAAAATTTTGGATATTAAATATTTATTGTCATATTTGTGATATCAAAATAATATCAATTTAATAAAACGGACAAATATGGAAAAGAACTTGAACTTCGAGTACAAGGGATTCAAGGCCAATGGCTTTGTAATGATGTTCGCATCCATCGCCCTTACAGCAGCCGGCATCTGGGGAATCGTTTACGCTGTCAACACCGGAACCGGTCTGACAGCCGTCCTTGGTGCAATAGGAATCATCGTTGCCCTGATTTCTCTCATCGGACTAATGGTGATAGAGCCTAATCAGGCAAGGGTACTTGTATTTTTCGGAAAGTATCGCGGAAATCTGCTCAAGGAAGGTTTCTGGTGGGTGAATCCGTTCATGAGCGTGAAGAAGATCTCCCTTCGCGCCCGCAACCTCAACGCCGACCCTATCAAGGTAAACGATAAGATGGGAAACCCGATCATGATCGGCCTCGTCCTGGTATGGAAGGTAAAGGCTGAGGAAATCTACAAGGCAGTATTCAACATTGATGCACCGACACAGACAACTACAACCAAGACAGCGAATGGTCAGGTGAACGTTACCGTACCTACCGCAAGCGAAACACGCATGGACGCCCTCGCAAACTTCGTGGCGGTACAGAGCGACGCAGCTCTCCGTCAGGTAGCCGGATATTATGCATATGACAACAATTCTGCATCAGAAGGCGAGCTAAGCCTCCGTTCGAATGCAGACGAAATCAACGACCAGCTCGAGAAGAAGCTTTCAGAGAGGCTTGACATGGCAGGAATCGAGGTTGTAGAGGCACGTATCAACTATCTTGCATACGCTCCGGAAATCGCTGCCGTGATGCTCCGCCGCCAGCAGGCCGATGCAATCATCTCGGCACGTGAAAAAATCGTTGAAGGCGCTGTTTCAATGGTGAAGATGGCTATAGACCAGCTTGCTGAAAACGAAGTGGTCGAGCTTGACGAAGAACGCAAGGCAGCTATGGTGAGCAACCTTCTTGTAGTGCTCTGCTCTGACGAGTCTGCACAGCCTGTGGTCAACGCTGGAACATTACATCATTAATATGATACTTCCCTATGCCAAAGGAGCAGAACAAAAGCTTTGTACTGCGTATTGACGCACAGACGATGGAGGCCGTTGAGAAGTGGGCGGAAGATGAATTCCGCTCCACCAACGGCCAACTTCTGTGGATAATATCCGAAGCCCTGCGTAAAAGCGGAAGACTGAAGAAAAAGAAATAACATTCTGATTATCATGAACATAAAGAGAGCATTATTTGCAATGAGTATTTGCATCATGACCGCAGGATGCGGCAATCCATCACAGGACGCATCGGAAGACGGATTCGTCGACAGCGTTACAGAGGCCTTGCAGAACAACGGCAAGATCAATCCGGACAACCTGAAATGGACAAGGACTCCAGCAGCGTTTGAGGTCAAGGGAGACACGATCAGCGTAACAACCGCTCCACACACAGACCTCTGGCAGAGGACCTATTATCATTTCCGTAATGACAATGCTCCGGTGCTTCAGATGGAGACTTCAGAGAAGTATTTCAGTTTTGTGGTCAAGACTGATTTCACCCAGAGCCACCATCGTTTCGACCAGTGCGGAATCGTGATGTACCTGGACAGCGAAAACTGGCTCAAAGGTTCAGTAGAATATGAGAATGAAGAGTTCCAGCATCTCGGCAGTGTTGTCACAAACGGAGGATACTCGGACTGGGCGACAACAGCAATCGGAGCAGATGTCAAGACCATGTGGTACCGCTTCTCACGCCGCGGAGATGACTTCTGCATCGAGTGCTCGACAAACGGTACAGACTTCAGCCAGATGAGGATCTGCCACATGCACGCAGCTTCTGACAGGATAAGCTTCGGTATCTACGCATGTTCTCCTGAAGATTCGTCATTCACAGCAGTCTTCACAGACATGAAGATCACAGAGTGTATGTGGAAGGCGCATGACGGACAGCAGCCGGACGAAGAGTGCTAGCAGTTCAGATCGATTCCCATGATGTAATCATTCATGTAGAATCCATTGCCGATATGAAAATCTCCCTGCCGCAGGATCTTGAGTCCCAGATGACGATAGAATCCTACGGCAGGATTGTTTCTGTTCACATTCAATTCTACTGAAGCAGGACGACCGCCAGCTACGGATGATGCATACGAAAGCGCCTGAGCAAACAACTTCTTTCCGAGTCCGCTACCCTGCTCCGACGGCATCACATAAATCTTATGGAGGTGGAAAAGCATCTTCCCGTCTTCACCGGTTCCGTCCGGCTGTATAGAGACATAGGCACATGGATTAGCGTCCCTGTATGCCAAGAAGTAGACATGACCGTCTTCCAGCTGCTTCTTCAGATTTGCAGGAGAATACATCCATTCCATCATGTAGTCCATCTGTTCAGAAGAAAGAATATCCCTGTATGTATGGCGGAAAACGATTTCGGCCATATCGTGGATCGTCATGACATCCTCTTCGGTGGCATGTATGATGCTATAAGAATCCATAGTGAAAACATTAACAGGTGTGCAAATATAAACCGAAAATATTAATTTTGCAGGCGTTATGGTAAGATTCGGAATAATCGGTACAGGCAGGATCAGCGACTGGGTGCTGAAGGGCGCCGGTCAGGATCCCAGAATAAAGATAACAGCAGTCTGTTCAAGGACAGCAGAGGCTGCGGAAGCATTCATACAGCGCAACCCTATGGCTGCTGGAGCGAAGGTATACACATCTGTCGAAGATATGGCGGCAGATCCGGAAGTCGATGCAATTTATATCGGAACTCCCAATGAGACCCACTGCGCGTATGCAATCACCGGACTTAAAGCAGGAAAGCATGTGCTATGCGAAAAGCCGCTGGCCATAAATGCAGCCGAAGGCCGCATGATGGCCGACGCGGCAAGAGAAAGCGGATGCCTTCTGATGGAAGCAATGGTATCGACCTTGAATCCGAATTTCGCCGCCATAGCGTCAAGACTGGATGAAATCGCGCCTGTAAGGCAGTACAGTTCATTCTTCTGCCAGTATTCGTCAAAGTATGAAGCATTGAAAAGGGGCGAAGTGGCAACAGCATTCATGCCAGGAACTGCCGGAGCCTTACGCGACGTCGGCGTATATACATTATACCCCCTTATAGCATTGTTCGGACGTCCTTCTTCAATCCGCAGCGAGATACGCACAGTCCAGACTGACCTCGGAGTTTCGGATGTCCAGGGAACAGCCTATCTCGGATTCAAGGGAATGGATGCGACCGTAACATGGTCAAAGACATATGACAGTTTCCAACCGACTGAAATCGCCGGAGAAAAAGGCAATCTGATACTTGACGAGATCCACATAGCCAGAAAGGCTGAAATGGTCCCCCACGCTACTCCGACCTCAGGACTTGGTCCTAAACCCGGCAGGACAACCCTCAGCGAAGGGCTGCCTTTCAACGAGTATTACTACGAATTCAAGGAATTTGCAGACCTTATAGAACAAGGAAAGAGCGAATCGCAACGCAATTCGCTCCAGACCTCACTAGCTGTCCTTGAGGTTATCGACGAGATGCTCAACGAACTTTAGTTCCTTACATATTGGTCGAAAAGCGTCAGACGCTCTGTTATGCAGTTGCGGAGGTACTGCACCTCTGCATCATATGAACCGAGAGCCTGGAAATTCATATGGACTTTCTGATTCAGGATGTTCCAGCGCTTGAAGTTCAGTTCCTGCGATTCCTGCAGCAAAGCCTTGGTCTCATCGAGATAAAGAGGCAGCTCCTTAAGATTGCCTTCCTCGTACGCCTGCTCCCACAGTTCGATCAGTCTCTTCTTCGCTTCAGGATCAAGCCTTACTATACGGTCGGCAACCTGCCTTATTGCATCGCTGGCGGCACGGGCGCCGTTGCAGTAGAGGAATCCTCCATGACCATTTATCGGATGGACCGTATAGTCATTGTCGAAAGAAATGTCATGGTCCCATGTCGGTCCTGTATACAATTTTCCGTCTGAGGCATCCTTGTACATGTATACGCTCCAGAGCATGTCAGGATTGCCGCAGAATTCTCCGATCAGGAAGTTGCGGAGGAAGCTGTCGAGATCCAGATGCTTGCGGTATCCCTCCACAGGGTCAGTGAAGTTATCAGCAAGAGCAGCGCTTTCCATCCAGTTGAAGTAATTCTCTATGAAAGTCTTCTGCTCATCAGTTATATCATCTTCGTCAGGATGCTTGATCGTGACCGGCGTACCATGCCAAGACCAGAACATAAGGTCCTCCTCGGCCGCATATGAGTCCACTTCAATCAGATATCCGTCTTTCGCCGGTACTCTGTCCTTGGCCGCTTCCACCTGGTCGCATAGCTGATAACAGCCACGGTATTCACCGTTCACCACAAGATCTACCGGATGGCAGTAAGGAGTATATGCTTGTCCCACCCTTCGGCTCACTTCAAAGGCAAGTATATTCCTCATAAGGCTCTTGTCGCCGTAATTGCTGATCAGGGTCCATTTCTTTGCCGAAGCCGGCGCATCGAGAACGTTCTGTTTAGAACTGAACTTCAGTCTGTAAGGCTTCTTTTCAAAATAAAGCCAGCTGGCGTTTCCACGGCCGCGTACTCCGGTATCGGATGTTGAAAGTATCTTCTTTCCGTCCTCTGAAATAATGTACACGTTGCTGGAGATTTCATATTCCTTGGAAACGATATCCTGCGCGCCTTCCGTATTGATGACAACCAGCGGAAGATTTGTAATCTGATAGAGCTGGGAGTCATTTCCTTCGTCCTCGACACCATGGAACTCCAGTTCCGCAAGGTTGCATCTGACATTGTTCGGAGATGCATATCTGACATATCTGAAGCCTCGCGAACAATTCACATCCTCGTAGCTCATCTGGCGCGACGGTGCGGAATTCCTGATCATATGGATCGGTATCGCATCGCTGAAATCCGGTTCATTCGCCCCTTCGATCATAGCAAGCTGGACCCTGTGCTCCTGGGTTATGCGCGGAGAATAGCCTATCTTCGTTATCACATGCTTCGTTCCAAGATCAAGGCCGACCCAAGTCCCGGAACGGTCATATGAAGCGAAGTAAGTGTCGTAATTACCGTCAAAGACATTGTCCTTGACATTTACGCTTGTAGACTGCTGGTTTGTGGAGTAATCCACAGAGTAGAGGCTTCCTATCACCGTTCCTGAAAGCTTCTTCGGCTGATCCATATGCCTGGTCTTCACGACAGTATGAGAAGAAGTCCACTGCCTTTCCACATCCTTTCCTTCAGCCCACGCCCAGAAGTAGTAAGATGTGTTTTCCTTCAGATTCTCGATCTTGACTTCCTTCTTACCGTCGGAAGGACGGCCAGGAGCTGCTACGTCCGTTCCTTCAGTACAGTCCGAAGTCTCACTCATTGTGACTCCCCACTTGTCAAAATCGTCAAGATTATGTCCAAGGGCATTGATTGTCACGGTTATCGAAGTCCTCGTGCTGGAAGTGTTCAAAATGGAAATACTGATTTTTCCTGATACCGGTTCATCAACAGGTTTCTTCTCTTCCTTGCAGCCGCAAAGAAGACAGACCAGACCTGCAAGCAAACAAGAGATGCGTTTCATATACAATGATTAAATTATCAAGCCAATATACCTGCTGCCGCCTCAACATTGTCAGGGCGGATCACCACATTGGCAGTATCACCGTCCGAATATGCATACATGTATTCGATGAAGATGTTATTAGCCGCAAGCTTTTCGAGGATAGCCGATAGCGAACCCGGCACATTAGGGCAGTTGACGCATAGCACATCCGTAACCATAACGGCGATATCAGACGAACGCAATACTTCAACAGCCTTGTCTACATCAGGGACTATCAGACGCAAAAGGCCGAAGTCGGCGGTCTCCGCCATACTGAAGGCCTGCATGTTGATGCCGTTCTCCGCAAGTATCCTCGCAACTTCATTGATTCTTCCCGTCCTGTTCTCCAGGAAGATGGATAACTGTCTTATTATCATAACTATTGCAATTTTCTTTTATCTATGACATGTTTACCTTTACCCTGTGCACGCTCGATGCTGCCAGGCTCCATCAGACGCACGTCTGCAGCGATGGAGAGAACGCTCTTGAGCTTGTCCGAGAGCCTCTTCTTCATGGCCAGCATGCTTCCGATGTCGTCGCTGAAGTAATCCTTCCTCACCTCCACCTGCACCTGGAGGGTATCGAGGTTGTTGACCCTGTCGACTACAAGCATATACTGAGGCTCGAATTCAGGCATATCAAGAATGACGCTTTCAACCTGTGAAGGGAACACGTTGATTCCTCGGATGATGAGCATATCGTCGCTTCGTCCCACGATCCTGCTCATGCGCACGGAAGTACGGCCGCAAGGGCACTCGTCGTCCATCAGAGTACAGAGATCCTTTGTACGATACCTCAGCAAAGGCATTCCTTCCTTGGTAAGGGTAGTGAAGACGAGCTCGCCCTGCTCGCCGTAAGGGAGCTGCTCCAATGTGTCGGGATTGATTATTTCCGGGTAGAAATGGTCCTCGTTGATATGCGAGCCGTTCTGTTCCTGACATTCGTATGATACTCCTGGTCCCATGATCTCGCTTAATCCATAAATATTGTATCCTTTGAGTCCCAGACGGCTTTCGATCTCCTTCCTCATGTTCTCGGTCCACGGCTCGGCTCCGAAGGCGCCGACACGGAGACCGATCTGGCTCTTGTCTATCCCCATCTTGTCGAGGGTTTCTGCCAGATACAGGGCATACGAAGGAGTGCATGCGATGCCTGTGATGTTCAGGTCACGGATAAGGCGGATATGCTTCTCGGTATTTCCCGTAGAGGCTGGTATCACTGTGGCGCCAAGATTCTCGACTCCGTAATGCGCTCCAAGGCCACCGGTAAACAGGCCGTAGCCATAGCTTACCGAGAAGGTGTCATCTCTGGTGACACCGAATGCCGTAAGGCATCTTGTCATGACCTCGGACCACACCGCAAGGTCCTTGCGGGTGTATCCTACGATCGTAGGATTGCCGGTCGTGCCGGATGAGGCATGTACACGGACGATCTCCGATGCCGGAGCGGCCTGAAGGCCATACGGATAATTGTCGCGAAGATCCTGCTTCGTGGTGAACGGCAGCTTGACGATGTCGTCGATCGACACGATATCTTCAGGAGATACGTTCATCTCCTGCATCTTGTTTCTATAGAAAGGCACATTATGATATACATACTGCACCAGCTTCTGAAGCCGCTTGCCCTGCAGTTCCCTCATCAGCTCGCGGCTCATGCATTCCTTGTTGGGATTCCAGATCATGATTCTATCTATTTACAGGATGGTCCTCACGGAAAGCCTTCATGCGTTCCTCAAGAACCGGATACAATTCTTCACTCATGCGTGAGGTACATGCCCTGACGCCGTTCTGTCCGCTGCCGGTAAGGGCCAGCGATATGCTGCTGACTCCGTAATACAGGAGTTCACGCAGGAGTTCTCCTCCTTCCATCTGACCGTAACCGATAGTGAAGAAGAAACCGTCGCCAACCTTCTGGCTCACGTCAGAGTCGTAGACAACGTGGAAACCGTTGTCGGTAAAGATCTTCTTCATCTTTTCGGCGCGTCGCGAATACTCACGCGTGTCTTCCACGAAATTGATCACGCCTTCTGTCGAAAGACGCAGCATCTCGGCATACGCATACTGAGTCGATGCGGTACAACCGGATGTTATCATATAAAGTATCGATGCGATAAGAGTCTCACCGAAGACTCCTGAGTCCTTATAACGCTGCGCAAGGGCCGGATACTGCTTCTCGAAAAGCCTGTCGCTGATGCACAGCAGGGCGATCCTCTGGCCTGCATAGCTGAATATCTTCGAAGCCGAGAGCATCAGGATATAATTGTCAGTGTAACGGGCGACAGTCGGAGGATAAGGAGGGCTGAACGGATGTCCGAGATCGCTGCGGTAATCCATGCAGAAGTACGCCAGGTCTTCCATCACGATGACATCATACTTGTCCGCCATCTCACCGATTATCTTGAGTTCATCCTCCTCGAGGCATATCCATGCAGGATTGTTAGGATTTGAATACACGATAGCGGCCACATCGCCGTCAGAGAGCATTTCCTCCAGTTTCGAACGAAGGGCCTCGCCTCTGTATGAGTAAATGTCAAACTCCTTCCATTCGACTCCCTGCACACGCAGCTGCGACTTCTGGATCGGGAAACCCGGATCTATGAACAGGACCTTGTCCTTGCCCGGAATCCTCTGGGTACATGCAATGAAAGAGCTGAACGAACCGGACACGCTGCCGACAGTAGGAACACAGCTTCGGGCTGAAACCTCGACATCAAGAAAAGCCTTTACGAACCTCGATGCCTCATGCTTAAGTTCCGGTACTCCCGCCGCAGCCGGGTACTGGGATCCCACTCCCCTGTCAAGCGCAGCCTTTTCAGCCTCAACTCCGAATCTGTTGACAGGAAGTCCGGGCGATCCCTGGTCCATACGGATAAAAGGGATTCCCGTTTCTTGCTCAAGGTATTGAGCGACCAGAAGCACTTCTCCGATCGTTGCCTGTGAAAGGTCCGCGACATGCAGATCATCCACCGCGCGTCTCACCAATTCTTCACTGAATATCTTCATAATACATCCGAATCATTTAAAACCGGAAACTTCGCCCTGAAAGCCTCCAGCAAATCCATATCGATGCCGGCAGTTACAGATGAGACATGTCCGTCTTCGCATGCGGCAATTATGTTTCCATACGGGTCTATGACCATGCTGCCGCCGGAATAATCATTTGCGGGATCGCTGCCGACCCGGTTGACTCCGGCCACATAGCACTGGTTCTCGATAGCCCTGGCTATAAGGAGGGATTTCCATGCGCCCACCCTCGTCACAGGCCAGCTTGCGACATAAAGGATCATGTCGTAGTCCCCATGATTGCGTGACCATATAGGGAAACGGAGATCATAGCATACTTCCAGCAGTATCCTGACACCTCTGAATTCCACGACCTTCCTCTCCGAACCGGCCGTAAAACGCTCATGCTCACCTCCATATGTAAACAGATGCTTCTTGTCATACCATTCATAAGACCCGTCCGGTCTGACAAAATAGAATCTGTTATAATACTTTCCGTCTTCCACGACCGCAACGCTTCCGGCAATCGCCGCATCAGCTTCGGCAGCCTTAGACTTCATCCATTCAAGAGCCGGCCCTCCATGTCTTTCAGCCACTCCTTCAGGCTCGGTGCAGAAACCTGTCGAAAACATTTCCGGAAGGACATATATGTCCGATCCCGGAACTGAACCCACGGCTGCATCAGCCCTGCGTATGTTTTCAGCAGGGTCAGCCCACACGATGTCCTGCTGGAGAATGGTTACCTTTATCATCTCAATTCGTTTAAAAGTCCTGTACATCCCGCCAGCACATCCTGATAGGTCTTTTCAAAATCTCCCGTGTACCACGGATCGGCAACATCGCGGGACTCACCGGCGTATTCCATCATCATATGGACCTTGCCCTGAAAATCACCGACTATCCTTGAAAGCCAGCGAAGATTCGACCTGTCCATCACTATGACCAGATCCTGAAGGTCAAACTCTTCACGAGATATCTTGTGGGCGCTGTGATGGCCGAAAGGCACTCCCTTTTCCCGCAATTTCCTCTGGGCAGGAGGATAGATGGGATTGAACCACTCTTCATCGGATACAGCGCCGGAAGTGATTTCAAATTCGTCTTCAAGCCCGGCTTTACTGACCAGATCCTTCATCACATATTCCGCCATCGGACTTCTGCAGATGTTGCCGTGACAGAGAAACATTATCTTCTTCATAATTGCTTAAAGTTAGTCATTAATATTTTCATTACCTTTGTTTTTCCATAAAAAAGCGACCTTGATATGATTTACTTCGATTCGGATTACATGTCTGGCGCCCATCACAAAGTGATGGAACGTCTTCTCAAGACAAATTCAGAGCATACAACCGGCTATGGCACAGACCCATACACAGCAAAAGCCGCCGATCTTATACGCAAAGCATGCGGCGCACCGGACGCGAGGGTACATTTCCTCGTAGGAGGCACGCAGACCAATGCGACCGTGATCGACGGGCTGCTCGCACGCCACGAAGGCGTGCTCGCAGCCGAGAGCGGCCACATCAACGTACATGAATCCGGCGCCATCGAGGCAACGGGGCATAAAGTGCTGACCCTGCCTTCATATCAAGGCAAGGTCAGCGCAGAAGATGTACGCAACTTCATTTCGTCATTCTACAGCGACGACACATATGAACATATGGTGGCCCCAGGTATGCTCTACATCTCGTTCCCGACCGAATACGGAACCGTCTACAGTCTGAATGAGCTCGAGGACATAAGCAAGGCATGCCACGATGCAGGAATTACTCTGTTCATAGACGGAGCGCGCCTCGGCTTCGGACTTGCCGCCGAAGGATCGGATGTGACTCTTGAAGACATTGCACGTCTGGCAGACGTATTCTATATCGGAGGCACAAAGGTAGGAGCCCTTTTCGGTGAGGCAGTCGTCATAACAAATCCTTCAATTCTCAAGCATTTCACCCCTCTTGTGAAGCAGCACGGAGCACTTCTGGCAAAAGGAAGACTTCTCGGGGTACAGTTTGAAGCACTTTTTGAGGACGGACTGTATTTCCGCATCGGAAGTGAAGCAGTCAGGAAGGCAATACGCCTGAGGGAAGCCTTTGAGAGCAAAGGATTCAAGGCCGCAGTACCATCCCCTACAAACCAGCAGTTCTTCGTTCTGCCGAACGCCGTAATCGACTTGCTGAAAGAGGAGGCCAGCTTCGAGATGTGGGGTCCGCGCGGAGAGACGGAAAGCACAGTCCGTTTCGTTACAGGCTGGTCGACGACTGACGAGGACATAGATGCATTAGAAAAGACACTGCTCACTTACTTGAAAAGCAGCTGCGCTACAGCAGTGATGTAGTCACGGCAGTTCATCCATGTGTGGCCGCCGCCAGGATACATCGTCTTATGCTCGATTCCCCTTTCCTTGAAGTTCTTCTCCAGCTGGAGAGAAGACTGGTAAAGGAAGTCAGACGTTCCGCAGCTGAGCCATACGAGGTTCATCTTTTCGTTGATTTCAGCGGCAGGAGCATATGTACCGTTATCGAAGTTCGCAGAAATCTCAGGGCCGAAGATTGCAGGCGCGAACGCGCACACATAATGGAACATGTCAGGATTGCCGAGGCCGCAGGCAAGGGTCTGCCTTCCTCCGAGGGAGAAGCCGGCGATCGCCCTGTTGTCTGCATCTGTCAGAACCTTGTAGTTCGCCTCTATGAAAGGAACGACCGACTCTGTAAACTCCTCCGTAGTAAGCTTGGTATCCATAGGATTGTACATTTTCGCAAGACCGCGAAGCATCATCTCCGGATATGGGTTTGCATAAGGCATCACCACGATCATAGGCTCTGCAAGGCCTTTGGCGATGAGGTTGTCAAGGATATTGTTCACCTTGCCCACCTTGAACCATGTCTCGTATGTATCGGTCATTCCGTGGATGAGATAGAGCACCGGATACTTCTTGTCAGCGGCAGGATCATATCCAGGAGGAGTGTAGATGCATACCGGACGGTCGAATCCTACGGCATTTGAAGTATACCATGTATAGCTTACCTTTCCATGAGGAACATTCTGAAGGTCCTGAAAATCCGGCTCAGGTCCCTTGACGTCAGCAAGGCTCGCCTTGTATCCTTCGTTAGGGAATATCTCCACATTGTTAGGGTCGGCGATCTTTGTGCCGTCTATAATGAATGAATACGGATAGATGTCTGGCTGGTCAGGCTTTACGGTTACAGACCACACTCCCCTTTCGCCCTTTGTCATAGGCTTTACGCCTTCGAACATCTGGCATTCGAACTCCACCTTCTCAGCATCAGGAGCCAGAACGCGGAATGTCGCGCTTCCGTCAGCATTGTATTCAGGAGAAACGACTCCTGGAGGGAAAAGTTTGGCCATCAGCTCAGGAGTCAGCCTCTGTCCGTCCCTTGCAGGGGCCGCAGGCCTTGCAGGCACAGGAGCAGGAGCCTTCTTTCCTTTAGGCTTGACGGCTGTAGACTTGCTCATCGCCTCGGCTGATGCCTTCTTGTTGAAGAGAAGAGGGAATGTCTGACTGAGGAAGTACCTGGCATTCATCCAAGTATGTCCGAACTTGCCTGTTGTGTATTCCTGAACATTCCTGATGCCTCTGCTGTCAAGGAATTCAGCATACTCCTTGGCATTGCCGTAGAGGAAGTCGTCTGTTCCCACACCGAGCCAGAAGAGATTGATCTTCTTGTTGGTCTTCTTCGCATTGTCATATACATCAGGAAGGCTCATACTTGTGAACGAGCTGTACGAGCACAGGTATGAGAACTTGTCCAGGTTAGTAAGTCCGAATGCAAGTCCCTGATTGCCTCCGCGGGAGAATCCGCCGATGGCCCTGCTCTCCCTGTCGTTGATCGTACGGTAATTGGCCTCAACATATGGCATCAGGTCATTGAGAAGGTCCTTGCTGAAGAGGTCTCCCATCGCAAAGGTATTTGTTCCTGCAGGATAATACTTCGAAGGGTTTCCGTAAGGAAGGACTATTATCATCTCCTTGGCCTTGCCTTCTGCGATGAGGTTGTCAAGGATAAGGTTCATCTTGCCGACCTTGAAATATACTTCTTCAGTATCAGTAGTACCGCTTATCAGATAGAACACAGGGTATTTCTGATCAAGGTTACTGTCATATGTAGGAGGTGTATAGACGATTGCATTTCCATGAAGGCCCAGTGTCTCGGAATAGTAGTTCACATAATCCACCTTTCCATGAGGCACGGACTTGACAGCATGATCCATCGGCTGCGCACCTCTGACGTCCACCATGGAATTCTTGAAGCCTTCATTAGGGAACCAGTCCGGATTCTGAGGGTCCATCACGGCAATGCCGTCGACTTCGAAACAATATGGATAAATGTCCGGAGCGACCGGACCGAGGGTTATGGTCCATACTCCGTCATCACGCCTCTGCATTTCCGTCTTTGGAGCGAACTGGGCGCTGATGATCACAGATTTGGCTTCGGGAGCATTGAGATTGAATGTGACCGTGTTGTCCGGATTGACAATCGGTGAGGCGGAACTTGGCCCAGACGGGCGTCCGCCCCGCTGCGGCTGGGCCATAGCAGGCAAAAGGACTGCAATGAGAGCCAGCACGGATAGGATTTTTCTTAACATACCTTAATCGTTTTAGTGTTATTTCGTTTTTTACGGATACGAAATTAGCGGAATTTCGTCAATTATCATAACTTTGTGGCATATAATTGGATTTGCCTGCAGTATTTAAACCAGACAGACATGTTAAAGATAGGAGACAGGATGCCGGATTTCGAGGTCGTGGACCAGGACGGCAACAAGGTCAGCTCAAAGGACCTCATCGGAAAAAAGACCATAATATACTTCTACCCGAAGGACAACACCAGCGGATGCACGGCAGAGGCCTGCAACCTCAGAGACAATCACGAAGCGTTGATCGCCAGAGGATACAACGTCGTAGGCGTCAGCAAGGACAGCGCAGCTTCGCATAAGAAATTCAAGGAGAAATACGAACTTCCTTTCACATTGCTTTCAGACACATCGACACAGATGCTTCAGGCATTCGGAGCATGGGGAGAAAAGAAGATGTACGGCAAGACAGTGATGGGAACCATCAGAAAGACGTTCATCTTCGACGAAAACGGTATCCTTAAGGAAATAATCGAAAAAGTGGACACCAAGAACCACGCGGCACAGATTCTATAAAAAAGAAGATACTATGAAAAGACTTTTCTTCATTACGTTCATAACCCTGGCGGTATTGATGGGGTGCGACCCTGCGGACCAGTTTCCTGAAGATGAATCAGGAGACAACACGGAAACTCCAAAACCCGGGCCTGACCCCGGGCCGGAACCGGAACCAGAGCCGGAACCTGAGCCGGAACCTGAGCCACAGCCTGGCGTCATCATGCCGTTTACAGTAGCGGACACAAACGACGAAGGAATGGCATATGTATGGGATGAGACCGTCATACCTGAAATCACGATACACATGACTTCCGAAGAATGGAACAAACTTCTTAAGAGATATGATGAATTCCAGCACAATGTGGATTATTTCCACGCAGACTTCACATACAAGAAGGGAAAGGAAGTCACATTCATCGAAGACGGAGGCGTAAGACTTCGCGGAAACACATCACGACGCAGGCCTGAAGGAAACGGCGGACAGGAACACAATGCCTACAATCCGGACTGGCACCATTGCCACTTCGGAATAAATTTCCGCAAGTTCCACAAGGACAGCGACCACACCATCAACGGTATCAGGAAGGTGAACCTCAAATGGTTTAAGGACGACCCATGCTATGTGCGCGAGCTCTACTGCTATGACCTTTTCCGCCGCTACGGAATATGGACGAGTGCATTCTCAACATACTGCCGCCTATGGCTTCAGATTGACGACGAGACACCTGCATATTATGGAGTATACAACATGATCGAGCCTATTGACGACGAATTCGTCGAGAGAAGGGTCGAGGGAATGTTCGAGAACGACAAGGGATATCTCTGGAAATGCGTTTATGGCGAAGGCGGCCCGGCTGACCTCAGAAGTACAGATGACTGGAAGTTCAACTGGGACCAGGACAACGGAGTCAACTACACCTACGAGTTCAAGGGAGACGAGGAAGACTTTGCCTCTGCCAAGGAACAGCTGAAGGACTTCATCCTGAAGCTTAACGGCAAGGGAGAGGAAAGTTTCTACAAGTGGATAAACGAAGTTTGCGACGTGAACTTCCTGTTGAAGACATACGCTGTGAATGTGGCAGTAGGAATGTGGGATGACCACTGGAACAACGGCAACAACTTCTACCTGTACTTCAACTCGACCGACAAGTTCGACTATCAGGTATTCTTCCTGCCATATGACTACGACAACACATTGGGAACCAGCCTGCAGTGCGGCATCCAGTCCGACGCAGGACGCCAGGACCCATACAACTGGGGTGATTCAGGCATACTGATGGAGAGGCTGATGAAGTTCGATGACTTCAGAAAGATGTACAAGGATGCATTCCTCGAACTCGCAGATCCGGCAAACTCCCTGCTCCACGTGGACGCAAGCGTCGACAGGATCAAGACCTGGCAGAAATCAATAAGTCCGTACATCAGCAACGACACGGGCGAAGACATGGAAATAGCTGACAGACCGGCATACTGGGGCAGTCATCACGAATACCGTCTCATGGACAAGGGCAGCAACAACTTCTTCAAAGTCAAAGCCCAGTCCATCCAGCAGATGAAATAACAGCAACCCTAAAAGTCATACACCTGTGACAGTTTTCCGGTATTAAATGACACAGGTGTTGCACAAAAGTAGATTTGCCAGCATTTAAGCCATACCTGTGACAGTTTACAGCCGTTTTCTGTCACAGGTGTCTTTTATATACCGATCCGGTGTCCCAACATGGAGAGTGACATGCCACCCACGGCTAGGGGGACGCCCTCGCAGAGGGCAGGGGGTCACCGGAATGTTGGGACACCGGATCGGTTTCTTTAGGTCTGAATCAGAGAACTGCCTGATTCAGTCAAAACCCTGTGGTTCATTCATTATATAAAAAAAAGGGACGACTGGAAAAGTCATCCCTGTTCGACATATTGAAGGCTGAAATTACTCAGCTACGATCTCATACTTGAAGGTACCCTTGATGTCCTTGTAGCACTTTACAGTTGCCTCGTATACACCAAGTTCCTTAGCAGCTTCAGCTACTGTGATGTCCTTCTTGTCAACCTCTACACCTGCAGCAACGAGAGCCTCAGCAAGCTGAGCTGTAGTCACTGAACCGTAGATCTTGCCTGACTCGCTTACCTTAACTGCTACCTGTACAGTTGTCTCTGCAAGCTTAGCTGCGAGAGCCTCTGCATCAGCAACGAACTTAGCGATCTTGTGAGCCCTCTGACGGAGGTTCTCAGCAAGCACCTTCTTTGCAGAAGGAGTAGCCATGATAGCGTAGCCCTGTGGGATAAGGTAGTTGACAGCGTATCCTGTCTTTACATTGACGATATCGTCTGCGTGGCCAAGGTTAGCC
>JAFQAT010000051.1 GCA_017399865.1 Bacteroidales bacterium
CTATGGTCACCAGATTGAAATCAAATCCTGTAGGAATCTGATCTTCCGGAGTATTATTGTCTCCTCCGCATGCCCACAGGAGCAGCAGAGAAGACAATAGTATAGATATTCTTTTAATCATTATTAAAAGAGCTTAGGAACGAATTCGGTCAGATAGATTCTCCAGTTTTTCCAGATGTGTCCGCCTTCGTTTTCAAGATACTCATGAGGATATCCGTTCTCGTTCAGCTTCTTGACGAAATCCTTGTTCGCTTCGAAAAGGAAGTCTGTGTTTCCGCATCCGATCCAGAGGAGGTCCGGCTTCTTGCTGAAATAGGTTGCAAGCTTGGTGTCGAAGTCCTGGTAGATAGGGGATACCGACGGGTCGCTGACTCCTATCGCAGCTGAGAACATGCCTGAATATCCGAACATGTCCGGATAGTTGAGGCTGATGTAGAGGGTGTGGAAACCTCCCATCGAGAGACCGCAGATCGCGCGGCTCTGCTTCTTGGCGATGGTCCTGTAGTTGCTGTCGATGAACTTCACGACTTCAGGGAACGATGTCTCGAATGTGCCCTCCATTGTCTGCGGAAGAGCGGTCGTAGGGTGGATGTAGCCTGTCGAATTCTGGCAAGGAGCCGCTTCCTGGGAGATGTTTCCGTTGGTGAATACGACGATCATAGGCTTTGCCTTTCCCTGTGCGATCAGATTGTCAAGAATCTGTGCTGCACGTCCCTGGTCGAGCCATGCATCCTCGTCTCCGCCGATGCCGTGGAGGACGTAAAGAACAGGATATTTCTGCTTCTTGTTCTGCTCGTATCCTGCAGGAGTATAGACGCTCATTCTGCGGTCAAAACCTGCTGCTGCGCTCTCGTACCATACCTTTGCCACTGTTCCGTGAGGCACGTCCTGGATGGTGAAGAGGTCTGCGCGTCCGCCCGGAACGATGAATGCGCTGGTGAGGGATGCGATGTCGCGGTTCACCCACATGTTGTTATTGTCGATGACATTGTTGCCGTCCACATTGAACGTGTATGTGTACATTCCGGATGCAACCTTGAAGTCTGTGGTATATTCCCAGATTCCGTGCTGTCCTTCCTTCAGCTCGGCGACTCCCGGAGCATCATAGGTCATTTCCTGGCCGTTCATCTGGAATGTCAGCCTCTGTGTGGGCAGGAAGTCTCCTGACACCGTTACCTTTACTGCTTTAGGAGCATGGTAGCGGAATGTTACTGTTCCATCTTCATTGATTTCAGGAGATACGGTTGATGCGCTTCCCCAGAGCGCCTGCTGGGCGAATGCTGTGCCTGCCATGAGGAGAGCTACAGCGATTGTAATGATTCTCTTCATAGTTATAATCGGTTATTTGAAAAGCAACGGAGCGAAGGTGTTCAGATACAGTCGCCAGTTAGCCCAGACATGGCCTCCTTCGCTTACAAAATATGTGTGCTCGAGACCGTTTGCCGTGAGCGCCTTGTCAAGTTCATTTGCATTCTCGAAGAGGAAGTCAGTGTTTCCGCATGCAAGCCAGTAAAGCTTGTAGCCGGCTTTCTTGATTCCCTGAAGCTGTGCATCTAGTTCAGGAGTTCTTTCTGCACCCATGGAAAGAGGGCAGATGTAGTCGAATACATCAGGATACATTCCTGATGCAGCGATAGTGTGGCCACCACCCATCGAGAGACCAGCGATAGCTCTGTGTGACTTCTTCGCCACGGTGCGGTAGTTCTTCTCGATAAAAGGAACGATCTCCTCTACAAGGCTCTGGACATAGAGATTGCGGTTGGCCGGATCTCTCCAGTCATACTCTGTTGTAGGAAGACCGAAAGTCTGAGCGGCCTGCTGGTTAGGATTGCCGTTAGGCATTACCACGATCATAGGCTTTGCAAGGCCCTTTGCGATAAGGTTGTCGAGGATCTGGGCTGTGCGTCCCATTGATGACCATGCCTCCTCGTCACCACCTGCTCCGTGTAGGAGATAAAGAACAGGGTACTTAGCCTTAGGGTTTGTCTCATATCCGTAAGGAGTATAGACCGTAAGACGGCGGTTGATGCCGAGTATCTGACTGTCATACCAAGGATGGCTTACTGTACCTCTCTTGTCTGCAGACTTGTAGTTTTCTGTGCGTTCTCCGTCCACAAGGAGCATGCTGAGGTAGCGTGATCCGTCACGCTGAACCATCACGTTCTGAGGGTCGTTTACAGAAACGCCGTCAGCAACGAAGTTGTAAGTGTAGATTTCTGGCTCTGGAAGTGGAATAGTCACTTCCCATACATTGTTCTCGCCGCGCGTCATATCGATAGTGCCTCCCCAAGGGTTTGGCATCCACGATCCGCTGAGCTTGACAACCGTGGCGTAATCTGCTTTAAGTCTGAAGGTTACGCTATCATTCTGTATCTCAGGAGAGACTACAGGCTTTTGTCCCCAGAAGGAGAAGTTTGTGAGCTCCTGAGCACAGAGTGAACTGGCAGCAAGGAGCAGTGATGCTAAAATTGCGGTTATTCGTTTCATGGTTATAAGGATTTGGCTGTCCCCATTAATAGGGACAGCCAAAGTTAATATTAAAGTGTCAATGCGCCAACATAACGTGCGTTAACTGCCGAGCTCTCGAGAGTGATAGTGTATGTGTCACCGTCAACAGCAACAGTAAGTGTACCGTCAAGTACCTTAGCCTCAGCTACGGCTGCGCCACCAGATACAGCCCACCAGCAAGTGCCCCAGTTCTCGAATACCATACCGATACCCCAGAGGTCACCTGGATCCCAGCCGATACCGAACTCACCCTCAGCGATAGTGCCGCCTGTTGCACAGGCAGTATAAGTACCAGGAGCGAGTTTACCGTCAGCAGAGTAAACGTCA
>JAFQAT010000052.1 GCA_017399865.1 Bacteroidales bacterium
AGTATCTACGAAAGAGAACAAGAACATATATCAGACCACCCGGGAAAGCTTGAAGCTTACCCGGGAGGCTGCCAGCGAGCTGTTGGAGACAATCTCTCCGGAACGAATTGAGAAGATTGAAAGTGAGCGTTCAATGCCACACCCGGATGAAGTGTTGCTGATGTCCGACCAGTATAAACAGCCATCTCTGTGCAATTACTATTGTGCGAACCAGTGTCCTATTGGTCAGCAATATGTACCAGAGATAAAAGTTAAAGATCTGTCTCAGATCGTCCTTGAAACAATCGCTTCTCTAAATGCAATGCAGACAAAGAAGAACCGGCTTATTGAGATCACAGTGGATGGACAAATCTCAGGTGATGAACTGGCAGACTTTGTGTATATTCAGGAAGAGCTGGAGAAAATCTCGGTTGCTGTCGAGACTCTGCAGCTTTGGTGTGAGCGTATGCTGGACACCGGTGCAATAGACAGAGCACAGTACGAAGCTTTCAAGAAGAGTTAATTCTCTCTTATAGCAGAAAACGACCCCTCTATTTTGCGGAACTGATCCTTTATTCCCAGCATTGCTTCTCATACAATATGGATATAGCAGGAGCGACAAAGTTCCGCATATCCAGAAAGGAAGTGATGCTTTGTGAGTGTGAGAGAACGGATCCTTACCATCCGACTGATGGAAAAGGTGAACGCAAACCCCGCATATGCAGAAGCGTTCGGCATTGTCGTTGTAAACGGACCGGCTGAACCAAAGCGGCAGACCGCTTCAAATTCTGCTAATCATTAGTCGTAAGTAAACCCCGAGTAAAGAAAGGAGAAACCCTATGGAATGGTTAATTGGCATTGGCATCGCAGTTGCTGCACTCGTCTTGTTACTTGTAGCCGGTTATGTGAAGGCCCCTCCGGATACAGCATACATTATCTCTGGCTTCCGTAAGCCGCGTATTCTGATCGGCAAGGCCGGCATCCGCATTCCTTTTTTGGAGCGCCTGGATAAGCTGAGCCTTAAGATGTTCTCTGTAGACGTAAAGACCACTGATTATGTTCCCAATGCAGAGTACATCAACGTCAAGGTTGACGCAACCGTGAAGATCCGAATCGGTCAGAGTGAAGAGATGATGAAGCTTGCCTCCAAGTTCTTCCTGAACGAAGGCGAGGAAATGATCATCCGCCGTGTGCAGGATACCCTGGAAGGCAATATGCGTGAAATCGTCGGCCAGATGAAACTGGAAGAAATGGTCATCGACCGTAAAGCTTTTGGCGAGCGCGTTCAGGAGAATGCGGTTCCCGACCTGATGAAGATGGGTCTGGAGATGATCTCCTTCAATGTTCAGTCCTTCTCCGACCAGAACAATGTCATTGAGGATCTGGGTATTGATAACATCTCCCAGATCAAGAAGGGCGCCGCTATTGCAAAGGCTCAGGCGGACCGTGACATCGCCATCTCCCAGGCACAGGCCGCCAAGGAAGCCAACGACGCTAAGGTCCAGGCTGACATGGAGATCGCCGAGAAGCAGACCTCCCTTGCCATTCGCCAGGCAGAGCTGAAGCAGCAGAGTGATGTCAAGAAAGCGGAAGCGGATGCTGCCTATAAGATCCAGGAGCAGG
>JAFQAT010000053.1 GCA_017399865.1 Bacteroidales bacterium
CAGACCAGATTCGATATGATACCATTGCCGGATTGCGGAAATTATGAAGATTGGTTTACAGGAATGGTGTATTATGGATATTTCCCCGATTATAGGATTGTCTGCAACTTCAAGAATTTTGTAAACAGGAGGTTTGCAAAGGAACTTATCAGACGATATCAGATAGAGGCAGAAGTCTATGATAATCCTGTACCGACAGAAAAGGAACTCAAGGCGAGGTATAACACAATTATTGACAGACGGTATTCAGACGACGCAATGTTTGAGGAATCTATAAAGCAGATTGAAAAGTATCTGCATTGAATTTTCCATAGAAAATACAAGTTGTTGATACAATCCTCGGCACCGTGCCGGGGATTCGTTGTATATATAAAGCGGCACTTGCCCTCGTCGTCTTTCTCTGAAAGCCAACATCATCGACGAAGTCGCTTGAGCGCCAGCGAAAGAACGCAACCATCTATTGCCATGCACATATAAAACGCCCGGCAAGACTTCAGCCAGCACAGCTGTCAGAAGACTTACCCTGATGGGCAGAGCGGTATCAGAAGATTGTCAGCCTGCATCCGCTCTGCTCGATTAAACAAACAGCGGTCTTGAGATTTGAGTCTGACAGTTCCCAAAATTATTTATGTTGAACTGTATTTATTTGAGCTCGATGAGAATGACACCATTTGATGTATCACCGAATTTCTTGTAGAGATCTACCTGATTATCCTTGAAAACATGGATGCTCTTGATCTGCTCTGGTGTAATTGAATCAAAACTTCCCTTTGAAATTTCGCCGTCTGGCTTCTTGATGATACATAGAGGATCTCCAGCCTGCATCTTTTCCCCTCTGGCAGAAATCACCACGACATCCTGAGTTGCATTCTTGTCCATCACAATGTCTCCGAGGTCAGACTTGTCCACCTGAACGGTCTTTGAAGGGTAATCGATCATTTTAAATGTAAGAAAGGCCTCGCCTGCAGGAAGACTCATCTGGAAGCGGCCGTCCATGTCAGTAACGACCCCGTTGTGAGTTTTCGGGGAAAGCACAGCTACTCCGATCATAGGCTTGCCCTCCGTATCGACCACTCTTCCGGAAATGACTCTGCCGTTTTTCGTGGTAATGATGACAACCTTTTCGATGCCGGTGACAATATTCATATTCTTGATTGCATCGCTCGGAAGCTCATCCGCAGCTGTCTTCAATGAAAGTACTCCATCGATAAGATATAAAGTTTTGCTGCCGTCAGTTATATGTGTCTGTCTTGTGTGTTCCTGAGCAAATGCAAGACTGCTGGCCAAAGCCATCGAGATAATAAGAATCAACTTTTTCATAACAATGTTCCTTTAATGTTTGACAATGATGAAACCGGTTTTCCGATGGCAAATATAGAGACATAAATCCGCATTCTGTGTTAACTGTATGTTAATAAATGTTAACTAATGTTAACTCGGTCTGCAAAGCGAAATTTATTGTTACTTTTGCAATAAATACATTGAAAATGTCACGAAAATACTTCAGAAACATATCAATCCTGGCGGTTGCATCCCTGCTTTGCCTTGCGGTGGTGCAGTCCGTATGGGTGTACCGAATGTATAATGATTCCGTGACAGACTTCAGGAGGAGGGTGGAATCAGCCATATACAAGAGCATATACAAGGCTTTCAGGATGGATGCAATTCCCGGCCTGGCCGATGCTAAGTACATCAAGATCGATCTTGATGACTTCAGCCTCTACTTCGAACCTAACCTGATGGAACTTGATGCATTGCAGCCATATTATGCGGAGGTGCTTTTCCACGATGCCGGAGACTCGCGGGTAGTAATGACAAGAGGGGAGAAGCCGGCTCTGAACAACCCTATGACCACGGTCATACCTATCGATGATGACGGCGCGTATTCCCTTATGGTTTCCATCGAGACGCCTTTCAAGGTATTCCTTGCCAGGATGTGGGGTCTGATAGCATCGTCGCTGGCCATCATCATCCTTCTCGCGGGCGTACTTATATATATGGTCAGGACAATGTTCCGCCAGAAGACCCTTGAAGAGATGAGGCGTGACTTCACGCACAACATAACCCACGAACTGAAGACCCCTATATCCGTTGCCGTGACAGCGACAGATGCCTTGAGGAATTTCTCGGCCGATGCAGATCCGGACAGAAGGAGCCGTTACCTTGAGATAGTGGAAACGCAACTTACCCAACTCTCGACTATGGTCGAACACATCCTTTCTGTGTCTGTAGAAGGCAGGGAATACAAATATAATCCTACTGTTGTCTATCTTCAGGAAATCATCAGCGGACTCATTCAAGGAGCCGGGATGAACACAGGGAAGAAACCAGTGTTCAACATAGACTGTGCTGAGCATATAAAGATCATGGCAGATGAATTCCATATCAAGAATCTCCTTGCCACAGTCATAGACAATGCCGTCAAATATTCAGCAGACCCTGTAATTGACATCAGGGTATCAGATAAGACAGAAAACGTGACCATAGAGATAAAAGACAACGGATGTGGTATATCGAAAGAACATCTTTCTCACGTTTTCGAGAAGTTCTATAGAGTCCCGACAGGAGATATACATTCTGTCAGAGGCTACGGCCTGGGCTTATACTATGCAAAACAGGTAGCAGAACTGCATAAGGGCACAATATCAATGAACAGCCGTGTCGGTAAGGGCACGACGGTAACAATCAAACTGCCGAGGAATGAGCAATAATATAAAGATACTTATCGTCGAGGATGAGCAGATGCTTGCCGAAATTCTGTCTGACACACTCTCCGACAGAAACTTTGATGTGCATCTTGCATATGACGGAGTACAGGCACTGGATGCTGTCAAAAGGGAGTCATTTGACGTCATTGTCAGCGACATAATGATGCCAAACCTTGACGGATATTCCCTTGCGAAGAAACTCCGTAACGAAGGATGCAGCACCCCGGTCCTCTTCCTTACCGCGCTCTCTGCGACAGAGGATGTGGTCAAGGGGTTCGAGACCGGAGGCAACGACTTCCTGAAGAAGCCCTTTGCCATCGATGAACTGATAGTGCGTATCAAGGCCCTGGCCGGAAGAGTCCAGATACAGGAAAACTCCGAGACTGTCTATAAGATAGGCCGATATGAATTCTTCCCTACGACAAAGCTCCTGAAAGTGGATCAGTGCGAGATCATTCTCCCTGCAAGGGAAGCGGAAGTCCTGCTCAGGCTATGCCGTGATTCCGGCAGGACAGTGAACTCATCAGCCCTCCTGAAGGAACTCTGGGGCGACGACAACTACTTCAACCTCCGCAGCCTCAATGTCTACATAACCCGCCTGCGAAATCACTTCAAGACTGATCCGACCGTCGAGATCGAAAGCATCAGGGGTATAGGCTACAAACTTAAGTATTAAGCAAAAATAATCCGGCCAGAAGACTCACGCCCTCTGACCGGAAAGGTGTTTGTGTTTAACGTCAGATTCGAGGTTTCTGGAATGTGCTGATAAGTATCGATATAAGATATATTAACATTGCGTAGACAAGGGGAGTGAGCATTCTCCATAATCCTCCTCCAAGAATGTTGGTTGAGTATGCTCCGTACCATTCCATGGCCTGAAACATCTGGCAGAGGTCGAAGACTACCCAGCAAAGAGAAGCTATTACTGCACCGAAACCGAAGTCTCTGACCCATGCAGGTGCTTTCCACGCTGAAACCAGTACTCCTATAAGGAATAAGGTTATGACACACATCGGGCCGATGCCGCCATTAAGAAAGTAGTCAGCAACATTATAGTCCGCCCAGTATGGAGTCTGCTGTGCTGTCTGAGTCGCAACCGTGTCGATGATTTCTTTTGTTTCCATTTCATTGATTTTTTTAAGGGTTTAACTTCAGCAGGAATTCCTGAATGCAAAGTTATCGGACTTGTATAAAATATCCCAATTCAAATCCGTTTCACCTCATGTCAAATCCCCCTGACCTGTTTTGTGGTGTCGTAGAATTGAGTTTTTATTACTACTTTTGTTCGTAGATAATCCTAAGATGAACAAGCGTATTCTCATAACTGTCCTGTATTGGATCATAGCTGTACTGCTCATTTCTGCCGTACTAGTCAGTCTGAAATATAAGTTCGCTGATGCTTTTTTAATCAGCATTATGCTTGTTCCTGGGTGCATCGTCATGAAGTTCGTATTGCCGAAGGTATCTTTCTGCAATTTCAGAAAAGGACTGGCTGATATTTTCTTCATTTCTGCCGCAGTTATGGTTACTGAACTGCTTTTACTCTTCTGTTCCCATATTGCAGTACTGGGATTGTCTGAGATCAATAATGGCCATGCAAATGTTCCGTCCATGCTGATCAATCCGGCTTTCATTGCGATAGCGATGGCTTTCGTTACCGGCGGTGACTATCTCTTCTCAAGATATCTTAAAAATGCAGTTTCTGATGCCCCGACACCTGTAGTTTTTACTTCAGACTATAAGAAAGTCTCCCTGAATGCATCGGAAATCCTGTATGTAGAGTCACGTGATACTGAAGTCTGGGTATATGCTACGGAAGGACGACATTTCCGTAACAAGACAGGCATCACCCAATGGGAGAATCTTCTAGGAGAAGACTTCATAAGAGTTCACAGATCATATGTTGTCAGAAAAGAATCGATACAGGAGACTTTATCTGATTCGTTGATCCTTGCGGATGGCACTTCTGTTCCTGTTTCAAGGAAATACAGAGAGATTGTTGCATCGTTAAGCGACAATTGAAACAGTTCAAATCCCATTTCATCTTTGGTATAGTTTCTGAAATCTCAGTTCATGTCTCAAATCAATGAGATACGAACTGAGATTAACATTTAGATACGTAAGAGTATGGATACAGGCAAATCAATGCTATGCTTCATCGCTGGTGCGATGGCAGGCGCAGTTGCGGCACTTTTCCTTGCTCCGGATTCCGGCGAGAACACCCGTGCCAAGATAAAGAAAGGTGCGGCTGATCTGAAAGGAAAGGCGAAGGAAAAGATCGCGGAAGGTCTTGGAATCATCGAGGAAGCTCTGGAGGAAGAGTGATGGATGAGAACAGGACCATTCTTGGAATTCTGTCCTCTGCTGTAGGGGAGTACCTCAGCATGAGGACAGATGAATTCAAGAAGAACATAGTCACAAGCCTGTCTGTGGGCTTCAGCAGAGTGCTTGCAGTTCTGGTCATCATCCTGCTTCTGCTTATTGTGCTTGGGGTCTTTGCGTTCGCATTCATAGTCCTGATCGGAGAGGCAATCGGAAGCATGAGCGGAGCGGCCTTCATCGTCGGAGGTGTGTATCTCATCGCCCTCGTCATACTCATCCTGCTGAGAAAGAGGCTCTTCCTGAACATGTTCACCAGTCTCTTTTCGGGAATAATCGAAGAAAAGTCCCCCTCAGATGGTTGGAAGACTCTTCTTCTGATGATCGTCAGGAACCTGCGGAGTAACCTGGATGCCTGAGGTATAGCGTACGTCAGTTCTGATGGATGCTTATGCTGGTGAAGATGTCGCCGGCCGTCATGTTGATGATTGCCTGACGTGGCATGGCCGGGATGTTCTGGTCCACCTTTATGATCACGGTATTGCTGCGGCCTTTGTCCGGTACGGAAACATGGTACCATCCTCCGTCGAGAATGTCAAACATACAGGTCTCTTCACCTCCGGAAGAAGTGGGGTGGACATAGTTCCAGCGTTCCAATTTTCCGTCAGACATTTTCGCGTAGTCATATGCTTCGCTGATCCACCAGCGGCTGTAGTTCAGTACGACGACTACTTGTTCTCCGCCTTCAGAAAGAAAGTTGAGATGCTGCTTGTCAAGCTCCATCGGTTCCCATCTGCCGTCTTCAAAGACTTCGTCGCATGAACATATGCAGGCCAGAGCCGCAAGTAATGTAATTATCCTTTTCATAATGTAACTTCTGTTCCGTTTTCGCCTAATGTCATTGTTATCTCATCGATAATGGAGTCCTCCCGGTATATCATAAGACTCACCGAGCCCTCTCCTGTGGATCTGCCCCAGAAGTCATAGATACCTAAGACAAGCGGATGTATCGGATCTGTGATCGTCACGTGTCCCGATGGAAACTCGAATACAGACGTGACCTCGGATGTGCCATGAAGCGTTTCGATCCATGACCTGTCCATGCCTTCCGCACTTACCTGGAACATGTGCCTTTCTTTGTCGTCTTTGCCAAGCCATATGACATGAGTGCTGAACTCGCGTGTTCCGAATCTGGTCGTGAACGCCCATTCGTTCGCACTGATCTCACTGTATGTGCAGCTGGTTTCTTGAAGCCCCTGCGTCATTTCGATCTCGGGATCCTGACCATCTACGATCCGTTCAGCAAGCGCAGCCGGTGTCATGATGCATATGTTGTACATCTTCTGTGCATATGTCATGAGACTTTCCCTGTCTCGTCCGGACCAGCCTCCGTCCATTATGGTGCATGAGCAGCACAATGCCGCAGCCAATATGTATATAAGTCTCTTCATGTTAATCATCCTTTAAAACCTGTAACCTATTCCTGCCATGGCTCCTGTGAACATTGTTCCTGCGCCCAGTTCGCAGAAACCGTATAGCTTTCTGCCGACTTCTATGCCGACAGGATTGAGCTGCGCCGACGGCAGGATCAGGAACTCCGACGACTCTGCATCTTTTCCGGTCATGAATCCCAGGCCTATCGTGCTGTACATCCTGACCGTCTCACGGTTGAGCCAGTTGAATCGGGCATTCGGGACCGCATGAATCATGAAACCGACATAGGCGCCGTTCTTCCGGTCGCTGACCGCGTCGAATTCATTCTGCCAGACCAGGTTTGCCGCAAGATCGAATGACAGCGTGAACCATTTCTTGAAATTGATTGCGAACCTGCCGGAAAAAGTTCCGCTGGAATACATCCTTGAATGATACGGCCGGTATATGTCGCGCAGGTCAGGATGGATATATCGGATAGCCAGCTCGCAGTCGGAGAACGGCATTTCATATGCCATCCATTCATAAGCAGGGTAGCCGCCCCATCCGAAACTGAACTGATATTCCGGATAGTCCTGTGCTCCGGCCGTCAGGGCCTGGGCAGTCAGCAATAAGATAAGCAGATACTTTTTCATCTGTTCGGGGATTATGGAATTCGTGTCGTCTGAGTTGTTCTGCATAAATAACGGCGGCATCTGCGGAATACTTCCGGAATATACGAAAATTTTCATCAACATTTTATTTATGTACATTTGCGGAAGTATTTACATTCCTGTTCCGTTATATATAGCAGATAACCAATTGGCAGATATAGGCAACATAGAGGACATCGAACTGGCTGGATTGTGTGCCCGAGGGGATGACAAGGCCAGGAAGGAGCTGTATACGAGGTATGCGGCCGGGCTCTATGCGCTCTGTATCAGATATGTAGGGGACAGGGAAGAGGCAAGGGACCTGCTTCATGACAGTTTCATAAGGATCTTCGATACGATAGGGAAGTACCGCCCGACGGGAAGTTTGAAGTCCTGGTGCTCTAGGGTTACCGTCAATCTGGTGATAGACAGCCTGCGGAAGAAGAAACGATTCGAGACGGTCCATCTGGAACAGGCTCAGGAAAAGATACCGGAGCCGGCCAAGGAGGAGATCATGAAGATTCCGAAGGCGGAGCTGATGAGGATGGTCGGAGAGCTGCCGAATGCAAAGAGGGTGGTCTTCAACCTGTACTGCGTGGAAGGATATTCGCATAAGGACATAGCGCAGATGCTGGCTATCAAGGAGAAGACATCGTCCTCGCTTCTGTTCAAGGCAAGGGAGCAGCTGGCGGAAAATGTCAGAGATTATATAAGGAGAAACGGATTATGATGGAAGACTGGACAGATATCATAGGAGAGGAACTCGAAAGCGTCGAGGTTCCGCTTCCTGCTGATGACTGGGATGTCCTTCAGCAGAAACATGCAGCCTTCAGGAGAAAGAAGAGGGCTGCTCTGTTCGCGTGGTCCGGCGGCCTCGCTGGGGCTGCCGCCGCTCTGGCTCTTGTCCTGCTTCTTTTCCGTCCGCAGCCGGTACATGAGTATGAATTTGTTGTGGCGGATGATATGAATCCGGCTGATGTCGTGGTGCCGGCAGATACTGCTGCCGTGGAGGTACCTTCGGAGGTGCATGAGGCTGCGGCGCCGGCGGGGCGGCGCAAGCCGCAGCCGGCCGTTGTGCAACGCCCTGTAGGTGACGTTCTGACTGCAGACATGATGGAAGAGCCTGCGGAAGAACCGACAGAGGATACTTTCGATGTAATCAGGGATACGGTTCCGTCGAACGGAGATCTTCTGGCCGACGCATCGTCAGTGTCAGAAACTTACGAACAGACTTTGGAAGACGATGAGTCTATGGAGGAACCGAAACGTAAGAGAATCCCGCTCTCCATCGGACTGTCCGGCTCCATGTCGGGAAGACCGATGCTTGATATGGTTATGATGGATGCGGAAGTTCCGAAAGATCCTGATTATGGGCTCAGTTCTCCTACAGATTCAGCCTTTTTGGAGAAGCCGGGGCCGTCTCCGGCCATGATGAGGAATAAGAGCGGTTACAGCGATTCATATACCCACGATGTGCCTGTATCTTTCGGTGTGTCTGCAAGGCTTTTCCTGACCGAAAGGCTTACATTCAATACCGGCCTGAACTATACCAGATACTCGTCGACGCGTGAAAGATATTATCATTCAGGACGTTCGGAACTTGACAGGCAGAATGTCCACTATCTCGGCATCCCATTGAGGCTTGACTGGATGATAGTGAACAGAAAGACCTTCAGCTTCTATGTGGGTGCCGGAGTCCAGATGGACAAATGCGTCTATGCGTCCGTCGGGAAAGAAAGGCTGCGCGAAAAGGAGGTTCTGTTCGGCCTGAGCGGTGCCATGGGTCTCCAGGTCAATATCCTTCCGCGTGTCGGCCTCTATCTCGAGCCGGACATTTCATATGCCCTTAACGAAGGCTCTCTGCAGACCTTCCGGGCCGAGGAACATTTCATGTTCACGGCCCGCGCCGGTCTGCGCTTCACCTTCTGATCCTTTTGAGCACGGATTTTGTCTTGAAGAGAGGAAAAGCGATTTTGTTATGAATGAGACTTTTCTTCTGCGTTCAGGTTATGACGGCGTGGACATCAGCGTGCTTGTTTCAAGACCGGTTTCCGAACCGTCTGCGGTGCTCCAGCTCGCGCATGGGATGCGCGGATGCAAGGAGCGTTTTCTGCCATTCATGGAATTCATGGCAGCCCACGGGGTGGTCTGCGTGGCGAATGATCATCGCGGTCATGGGGAGAGCGTGAAGAGGAAGGAAGACCGCGGGTACATGTATGCCGGCGGATATGTCGCTCTGGTCGAGGACATGAAGATGGTCACGGACTGGATACACGGAAAGTATCCGAAGTTGCCTGTGTTCCTTCTAGGCCACAGCATGGGCTCTCTTGCTGTCAGGACATATATGAAGAGGTATGATGGCGACCTGGACGGCATCTTCCTATGCGGCAGCCCGAGCGACAGTCCGGTCGCTCCGCTGGCGCTCGCCCTGGCCCGCATGCTCGCCGTCTTCAACGGCGGCCGCATGCGGACCGGCATATTCCAGAACATGACTTCGCGCATATTCAACAGGTCTTTCTCTTCAGAAGGCAGGAATGCCTGGACATGTTCCGATGCATCTGTCCGGAAGGCCTTCGAGACCAATCCTTCGTGCTCGTTCGACTTCACAGCCAACGGCATGATCGCCCTGATGTCGATGATGAAGGAAACCTATTCCGATAAGGGATGGACGATGTCCAAGCCCGATCTGCCAGTATACTTCATTTCAGGGGCCGACGACCCTTGCATGAGGTCGGAGGCAGCCTTCCATGCTTCGGCTCAGCATCTTGCTGAAATGGGCTATCATAACGTCACATCCGCCCTTTACACTGGGATGCGCCATGAGGTTCTGAACGAAGTGGGAAAGGAAATGGTCTGGGATGATGTGCTTTCTCATATTAATTTCATATCTTTATCGGACAATAACCGATAATGATATGAAAAGATTGTTTTCCTTTGTCTGCGCAGTCGTGTTCATGACTTCATGCGCTTCCGGCCCTGTGGCTCCCGAAACAGTACAGTCTAAAGTGGTAGAAGACGGCGGAACAGGTCCGTACAAGGTCCTTATGTTCGAAGCTCCAGGATTCGAGGCCCATACAGTTTTCGCTCCGCAGGACCTCTCTCCGTTCGGAAAGAAGAATAAGCTCCCTGTTCTGGTATGGGGCAACGGAGCATGTACGAATTCTCCATGGGAACACTACAAGTTCCTGAACGAGATCGCTTCGCATGGATTCCTTGTGATCGCTACAGGCCATATCCCTATGGAGGAAGTACCTTATCATGGTCCAAGGTCTACTTCCGCCCAGCAGCTTGAGTCTGTGGACTGGGCGATAGCGCAGAATGCGGACAGGAACAGTCCTTTCTATGGCAGGATTGATGTCGATGCGATTGCGGCGGCAGGAATGTCGTGCGGCGGACTCCAGACTCTTGACAACTCCGCAGATCCAAGATTCAAGACCCTCATGATCATGAACAGCGGCCTGTTCGTTAATCCTGCAGGAGCAGTCCCTGGCATGCCTATGCCGGAGAAGGACAAGCTTCAGAAGATTCAGGTCCCTGTAATCTACATCCTTGGAGGACCGGAAGATATCGCATATGGAAACGGCATGGATGACTTCTACCGTCTTACCAATGTCCCTGCCTTTGCAGCAAATTATCCTGTAGGCCATGGCGGTACATACAGGCAGCCTCATGGAGGCGAATTCACCATTCCGGCTCTGGCATGGCTCCAGTGGCATCTCAAGGGAGATGAGGAAGCAGCCAAGATGTTCACAGGCGATCCTTGCGGTCTTGCCCTCCGCGACGACTGGACGGTCGAGAAAAACGCTCTCTTGAAATAAGACGTCGATACAAGAAGAACGGACAGCCGCCAGGCTGTCCGTCATTCATTTTACTTGACCTTGATGTCGAGCTTTACAGGCTTGATCATGTTCTCTGGAGAGAGGATTGTGTCCAAGTCTTCCTTTGACAGGATCTCATGTTCGAGGACGAGGTCGTAGATGCTCTTTCCTGTTGCCATCGCTTCCTTCGCGATTCTTGTCGAATACTTGTATCCGATCACAGGGTTGAGTGCCGTAACCACGCCGAAACTTGAGTGGATATACTTGTCGCACTGCTCTTCGTTGGCAATGATGCCGTCTACGCAGTTCACGCGAAGTGTATCGAAACCGTTCATCATGATTTCCGCCGATTCGAAGCAGCACTGTGCCATTACTGGCTCCATTGCGTTTAGCTCCATCTGGGCAGCCTCTGACGACATAGCCACGCAAAGGTCGTTTCCGATCACCTTGTAGCAGATCTGGTTCATGACTTCCGGGATCACAGGATTCACCTTGCCCGGCATGATAGAAGAACCCGGCTGGCGTGCAGGAAGGTCAAACTCATGGAATCCGCAGCGAGGACCTGAGGAAAGAAGACGGAGGTCGTTGCATATCTTGTTCATCTTTGTAGCGACACGGCGGAGGGCTGACGAGTAGCCTACCATGCATGATGTGTCGGATGTTGCTGCAACGAGGTTTTCAGCAAGCTTGATGTCCCATCCTGTTATCTCGCGAAGGGCTGCGATGCACTTCTCTGCATAGCCCGGCTCCGAGCAGATTCCTGTACCTATGGCTGTCGCGCCCATGTTTACTGTCAGGAACTCTTCTGCAGCGTAGTTGAGGTTGCGGATCTCGTCGCGGAGGATTGATGCGAATGCTCCGAAAGTCTGTCCGAGGGTCATAGGAACTGCATCTTCAAGCTGGGTACGTCCCATCTTGAGGATTCCTGCGAATTCCTTTGCCTTCGCTTCGAAAGAATCGATCAGCGGGAGGAAGTGCTTCATGAACTCAAGGTGGGTCGCATAAAGTCCGAGGTGGATTGCAGTAGGATATGCGTCATTTGTGGACTGAGAGCAGTTCACATGGTCATTCGGAGAGCAATGCTTGTATTTTCCGAGCGGATAGCCCATGATCTGGAGAGCGCGGTTTGCGATCACCTCATTTGCATTCATGTTGGTGGTCGTACCTGCTCCTCCCTGGATCATGTCTACAGGGAAGTATTCATGGTGCTTGCCTTCAAGAATCTCGCGGCATGCCTGTGTGATGGCCTTGTACTGCTCGTCGGTAAGGAGACCGAGCTGATGGTTGGCTTCTGCTGCGCCGAGCTTTGTCATTGCGAGGCCGTTGACGAACAATGGATAGTCGTTAAGATGGAAACAGCTTATAGGGAAGTTTTCCAGACCCCTTAGTGTCTGAACTCCATAAAGAGCATCTGCAGGAACTTCAAGCGAACCGATAAGGTCGCTTTCAATACGGACATTTTTTGAACAATCTTCCATGATAGGTGTAATATTGGTTATAAATCATTATCAAAACGTCCTGCAAAGATAATAATCATAAACTAAAAATGAAATACATTAAACGAGAATCGGGCAACCATAAGGCTGCCCGATTCTCGTTTATTAATATTCTTCCTCGTTGAAGAAAAAGTCATCCTTTGTCGGATAGTCCGGCCAGATGTCTTCGATGCTTTCGTAGATCTCTCCGTCGTCTTCAAGTTCTTCAAGGTTTTCCACTACTTCGAGAGGTGATCCCGAACGTGTGGCATAGTCGATGAGTTCTTCCTTGGTTGCCGGCCATGGAGCGTCCTCAAGACGGTATGCAAGTTCAAGTGTCCAATACATAGTTCTATGTTTTTAATGTGTTAATAATCAATATTTAAGCAATCCCTGTTCCTTAAGGGGGCGCAAATATAGATAAAAAAATCAATATTGCAGTTCTTTTTGTTAATTTTGCACAAAAATTTTGCAATATGGCTTACATCAAGGACGAAAGATACGACGAACAGACTACTGCCGCTATAGCCGAACATTATAAGGAGATTCTCAAGCTTCTCGGTGAAGATCCTGAGAGAGAAGGACTTGTAAAGACTCCGGAGAGAGTCGCCAAGGCCCTTCAGTTCCTTACCCACGGCATGAATCAGGATGGTGCGGAGATTCTCCGAAGCGCAATGTTCAAGGAAGAATACCAGCAGATGGTCCTTGTAAAGGACATCGAACTGTATTCGACCTGCGAGCATCATGTCATGCCTTTCATCGGCAAGGCCCATGTCGCATATATCCCGAACGGGACCATTACAGGTCTTAGCAAGATTGCGCGCGTCGTCGAGACATTCGCCCGTCGTCTCCAGGTCCAGGAAAGGCTGACGACTCAGATCCGTGACTGCATACAGGAAACCCTTCAGCCCCTTGGCGTAGCAGTAGTTATAGAAGCCTCGCATACATGCATGACTCTGCGAGGTGTGCAAAAGGCCAATGCGGTAACGACCACATCGGCCTTCAGCGGTATCTTCCTTCGTGACGAGCGCACCCGCAACGAATTCCTCAACCTCATTAAATAATTATTTCAAATAAGCGTCCTCCACGACCTTTGCACTACGTGCGATGAAGTCGCTGAGGTCCTTTCCCTTGAGCATACCGTTGGCAAGGAGCGCAAGGTCAGTGATCTGCTTGAGTATCTCATTGTCTCCGGCAAACGCCTCGAGGTCGGCTTTATGTGCGGCTGCGGCACTTTCCTTAGCCTCGGTCACAGTCCTCTTAACATCTTCAGACGCATCCTTTGAAGCATCAGGAATCACCTGTGCCGGAGCGACCTCCGCTGTCTTCGACTCAAGAATCCTTGATACAAGAGGGTTCTCCATGTTGACGGTGATGTTGTACATCGCCGGCATTTCTCCATAGAAGTTCATTCCGCCTCCCATTGCGGACATTTCACGGTAGCGGCGCATGAACTCGCTCTGTGTGATGAGGATCGGTGCAGCAGCTGCTCCGAGATTGTCAGCCTGGACATAATACTGGTTCTCTTTAGGGAGAACAGCCTGGAATATTACTGAAAGATCTTCCTGCTCCGCTTCGGTAAGCACGGGCTTCTCCTTGTCTTCCTTCGGGATGAGATTGTCAATGCTGTCAGAGTCTACACGTGCAAATCTTGCGTTTTCGACCTTTGTCTCGAGGAGGTTAACGAAGTGGCTGTCAAGCTGGCAGTCCATCAGAAGCACGTCATATCCCTTTGACTTGGCGGCTTCTATGAATGTATACTGGCTTTCTACATCGGTTGCATAGAGGAATACCACCTTCTTGTCCTTGTCTGTCTGGCCTTCCTCGATGTTCTTCCTGTATTCCTCGATGCTGAAATACTTGCCTTCAGTGTTCTTGAGCAGGCAGAACTTCATCGCCCTGTCGCAGAACTTCTCGTCGGAAAGCATTCCGTATTCGATGAAGAGCTTGAGGTTATCCCATTTCTCCTCGAGCTGCTCCCTCTCGTTCCTGAAGATCTCGTCAAGACGGTCAGCTACCTTCTTTGTGATGTAGGTAGAGATCTTCTTTACGTTTGCATCACTCTGGAGGTAGCTCCTTGACACGTTCAGAGGAATGTCAGGCGAATCGATCACTCCATGAAGAAGGGTAAGGAAGTCAGGAACGATGTTGTCTACAGAGTCAGTCACGAACATCTGGTTGCAGTAAAGCTGGATCTTGTTGCGTGAGATCTCGACATTGTTCTTGATCTTAGGGAAGTAAAGGATACCTGTCAGGTTGAAAGGGTAGTCCACGTTTAGGTGGATATGGAACAGCGGCTCTTCACCCATAGGATACAGCGCCCTGTAGAACTCATTGTAATCCTCGTCCTTGAGGTCCGCCGGCTTGCGTGTCCAGAGCGGCTCGACCTTGTTGATCACATTGTCCTTGTCAGTATCGACATACTTGCCGTCCTTCCATTCCTGCTCCTTTCCGAAGATGACAGGAACCGGCATGAACTTGCAGTATTTGCCGAGAAGACCTTCGATGCGCTTCTTCTCAGCATATTCCTTCTCGTCGTCAGCGATGTAAAGGGTTATGACAGTACCCCTGTCTGACTTCTTGCACTCTGTCATTTCATATTCTGGAGAGCCGTCGCATGACCATTTGACTGCCTTGGCGCCATCCTTCCATGAAAGAGTCTCGATTGTAACCTTATCTGCGACCATGAATGCAGAATAGAATCCGAGACCGAAATGGCCGATGATGCTGCTGAGCTGGTCCTTGTATTTCTCAAGGAACTCTCCTGCGCTTGAGAAAGCGATCTGGTTGATGTACTTGTCCACTTCCTCCGAGGTCATACCGATACCGCTGTCGATGACCTTAAGGGTCTTCTTCTTCTCGTCAAGCTCGATTCTGACATTCAGTTCTCCCAGTTCTCCGCTGAATTCTCCGGAAGCTGCGAGGGCCTTCATCTTCTGTGTCGCATCCACAGCATTTGCCACGAGCTCCCTGAGGAAGATCTCATGGTCTGAATAAAGAAACTTCTTGATCACCGGGAAAATGTTCTCGGTAGTAACTCCAATTTTACCTGTTGTTGCCATTTGCCTATATACTTTTAATTGTTTATTCTTTTACTGTGCAGGTGGCATTTGTATGGAAGGGACATTTTGCCACCCCCGGCTTGGGGGAGGGGCCCACGAAGTGGGAGGGGGTCCCTGGAATACATTGTCATCTGCTACTGAAAAAAGGTCGCCCTTGACAGGACGACCTCATATAGTCAAAATATGTTCCAATCCCGGAAAACTGACTTATTGTCAGACCGGACTGACACTATTTGTACATGAACCTCTTGATACTCATCTTAGGAGTCTTCTCAAACGGCTCCGTCATGTACTCTACAACATTCACCTTGCTGTATGCCGGCATAGACTTGTTGACCTCTGCCATGATGGTCTTCTTGTACTCCTCAAGATCGGCACCCTCAGCCTTTGCCTTCTCCGTATCCATGTAGATAAGAGCAACGAGTCTTGCACCACGGTCTACAACTACAGATTCAATCACATAAGGCTGGTTGTTCACGGCAGCCTCGATCTCCTCAGGGTAGATGTTCTGGCCGTTGGCAGAAAGGATCATGTTCTTGCTGCGGCCCTTGATGAAGATATTGCCCTTCTCGTCAAGAAGTCCGAGGTCTCCAGTGCGCATCCAGCCGTCTGCGGTGAAAGCGGCCTTGGTTGCCTCTTCATTCTTATAGTATCCGCTCATGATGTTCATACCACGCGCCTGGATCTCTCCTACCTTATTATATGGATCCTCGGAGTCGATACGTACCTCGACTGTATCGATGGCCTTTCCGCATGACTTCGAAGCGAAATCCCACCAGTCCTCATATGCCATCAGAGGAGCTGCTTCGGTCATACCGTAACCGACTGTGAATGGAAGCTTGAACTTTCTGAACCACTTCTCGACATCAGGATTGAGGGCAGCACCACCCATGACGATCTCACGTACATTGCCTCCGAATGCATTCATGAGGGATGTGCGGACCTTCTTGAAGATGACCTGGTTAAGACCAGGAATGGCACAGATAGCCTTCATCACAGGCTTGTTCACGATAGGAGCAACCTTGCTCTTGAAGATCTTCTCCATCACGAGAGGAACTGTAATCACGAGATATGGCTTGACTTCTGCCATAGCTCCGAGAAGAAGCGCCGGAGTAGGGGTCTTTCCGAGATAGTAGATAGACGAACCTCCGCAGAGAGGATAGATGAGCTCGAACATCATTCCGTACATATGCGCCATTGGGAGCATTGATACGATCTTGTCTCCAGGATAAGAAGGAAGCCTCTTCTGACCGAATGCCACGTTTGCAGAAATGCACTCATAACGGAGCATGACACCCTTAGGCGCGCTGGTTGTTCCTGAAGTATAGTTGATGATCGCGAGTTCCTTGTCGTTGTCGGTAGGATATGAAACGTCTGAAGCGCTGAATCCCTTCGGATACTTTTCGTCGAAGAGGTTCTGGAGGTTGTCGTTTGCCTTGCTGATCTTCTCGTCAGCTGCATAGAGAAGCTTGAAGTCTGCTGTTGAAACCACCGCCTTGATCTGCGGCATCTTCTCGATGTCAAGCTTTGCCCAGATATCCGTATCGGTAAAGAGAACAGTACTTTCCGAATGGTCTACAAGTGAATTTACACTATCCGGATGGAAGTCTGCAAGGATAGGAACAACGACAGCCTCATATGTGTTCGCTGAAAAGAAAGCGATTCCCCAGCGTGCTGAATTCTTTGCACAGAGAGCAACCTTGTCTCCCTTCTCAAGCCCGATAGCCTCATACAGCACATGAAGTTTTGCAATCTGCGTTGCAACTTCTCCGAATGTAAATGTCTCGCCGCGATAGTTGCCCAGGGCAGGACGCTCCCAGTTCGCTGTCATGGCTTCTTGAAGTCTGGTAAAGTAATGTTTCATTTTTTTTAGTCAGATTTTAGTTTTTTCAGCGGCAAAAGTAGCGAAAATTGTTCTCGCGCATGTATAATTCATTATATTTGTGGCGAAACGTCCGTAATTGTGGCGTTTTCATGGACCTTTTAAAGAATACGCATATGAGAAAGATGCCTATCGTTGCCCTCATATATGATTTTGACGGCACGCTCTCACCGGGAAACATGCAGGAATTCGGCTTCATCCAGGCCATAGGAAAGTCTCCTAAAGAGTTCTGGACCGAAAGTGACAATATCGCATTGGGACAGGACGCCAGCAATATCCTCAGCTACATGAAGCTGATGTTCGACGAGGCACGCAAGGCGGATATAAAGCTACGCCGTGAAGATTTCCGAAGCTTCGGCGCTTCAGTAGAGCTCTTCAAGGGGGTTAAGGAGTGGTTCTCGCTTATTAACGCATACGGCAAGGAAAGGGGAGTGAAGGTTGAGCATTACATCAATTCATCAGGACTGGCGGAGATGATAGAAGGAACGGAGATCGGCAATGAATTCAAACGTATCTTCGCATGCTCATTCATATATAATGAGGCTGGGGAAGCCGAATGGCCGGGAGTCGCTGTAGACTATACTGCGAAGACCCAGTTCCTTTTCAAGATAAACAAAGGCATCCTCAGCGTACGTGACAACAAGAAGGTCAATGAGAGCCAGGCTGAAGACAACAAGCGTATCCCGTTCCCTCATATGATATATTTCGGGGACGGAGAGACAGACGTTCCTTGTATGAAGATAGTGAAGATGTTCGGAGGCAACTCCATCGCTGTCTATAATCCGGAGATCAAGAAGAAGGTCAATGTTGCCAAGAAACTTCTGAGGCAGCAGCGTGTGAATTTCATAACCCCGGCTGACTATACCAAGGAAAGCCGTACTTATCAGGTCGTCTGCGCCATCATAGATAAAATAAAGGCCGACTGGGTTCTGGCCGGCCTTGCGAAATAGACTTCTATACTCTTAATATACTTTCACTTCAAGCTTTGCATATGCCCTTTCTGCCTTGGCAAGGGCTTCTTCGACCGTGTCTGCAGTCGCAAGAATGACTCCTACACGACGATGGCCGGCAATCTCCGGCTTGCCGAACATCCTGATCTGCACTCCAGGCTCTTCAAGAACTTTGTCAAGGTTGCAGAACTCGTATTCCTTTGTATTGCCTTCCACGACGATTGCCTTTGATGCAGACGGACCATAGAATCTGATCTCAGGAACAGGAAGACCGAGAATTGCACGTGCATGGAGGGCAAACTCCGACATGTCCTGCGATATCATGGTTACCATGCCTGTGTCATGCGGCCTAGGTGAAACCTCGCTGAATATCACGTCATCGCCCTTGATGAAGAGCTCTACGCCGAATATTCCGTATCCGCCGAGTGCGTCGGTTATTGCCTTGGCGATCGCTTCTGCCTTCTGGATCGCCGCTGGCGCCATAGGCTGCGGCTGCCATGACTCTCGGTAGTCGCCGTCCACCTGATGGTGTCCTACCGGCTTGACGAATGTCGTACCTCCGCAGTGGCGTACTGTAAGAAGCGTGATCTCATAGTCGAACTTTATGAATCCTTCGACTATCACCTTGCCGCTTCCGGCACGGCCTCCCTCCTGAGAGATCTTCCATGCCTTGTCTATGTCTTCTGCACTTCTGATTGTGCTCTGTCCATGTCCTGAAGAGCTCATTACCGGCTTCACAACGCATGGAATGCCGATTTCTGCAACTGCGGCATCGAATTCCTCGCGTGTCTCTGCAAATCTGTACGGTGAGGTCGGAAGACCGAGAGTTTCGGCTGCAAGCCTGCGGATGCCTTCACGATTCATTGTCAGTCTGGTTGCCTTTGCTGTTGGGATGACATTGAATCCTTCCTCTTCCAGTCTGACCAGTCTGTCGGTAGCGATAGCTTCAATTTCGGGGATTATATAGTCAGGATTCTCTTCCTTGATGACCGCTTCCAGCGCGTCACCGTCCAGCATTGAAAGCACGTGGTTTCTATGTGCGACATGCATTGCAGGCGCATTGGCATATTTGTCGAGTGCGACCACTTCCACTCCATAGCGCTGAAGTTCTATCGTCACTTCCTTTCCTAGTTCTCCTGATCCGCAGAGTACGGCTTTCTTGCCCGAATCTGTAAATGTTGTACCGATTTTTGACATGGTGTTCAGTGTTAAGTTATACGTTGATACAAAGATAATAAAAAAAGAAGACGTTCCCTATTGAGGAACGTCTTCCGAATGTATTTTATCGAATAATTACTCGAATGATACAACTACTGCTCTGTCGAATGCAGCCTGACCGTTTGCAGCCTTGACAACAGCGTTCTTGACAACGATGTTCTCAGTTGCGATACCCTTCTGCTTGAGGAGGTTGATCATGTACTCTGCACGCTTCTTGCTGAGGTACTCGTTACGCTTAGCATAACCAGTGTTGCTGTCGGCAGTACCTGTAACGACTGTAGCCTTGCCGTTCTTCACGTTAGGAAGGATGTTCTCAAGGTAGAAGTCGAGGTGCTTAAGCTCCTTAGCGCTGAGCTCAGTCTTACCGATCTCGAAGAAGAATGATGCAGGAGCGATGTCCTTAAGACCGTTAGCTGTTTCAGCAGCAACCTTAACGCTTTCAGTAAGCTGAACCTTTTCAGTCTCGAGAGCCTCAACCTTCTTCTCAGCCTTAACCTTGTCAGCAGCGAGAGCAGCGTTTGCAGCGGTAAGAGCGGCAGCAGCAGCTTCAGCAGCAGAAATCTTGTCAAGGTCAGCAGGGTTGTGGTATTCAGATGCACGAGTCCAGTCAGTTCTACCGAGGTTAACTGAAAGACCGAGAGCTGTGCTGATGAAGCCTGCAGGTCCGTGACGTCTGTAAACTGTTCCGCGAACATCGAGAGTAAGGTCAACTCTCTGGCTGAGGCGTACTACGTTGAGGAGACCGGCACCAGCAGCGATTTCTTTACCGTTGTCAATAAGGAGACCAGCGTGTGCATAAGGAACGAAATCCCAGATACGTGACTCCTTGTAACCGCCGATAGCGTTAGAGATGTTCCACATTGCGTCTCCGTGGAGGTATCCGTATTTGTTGTCCATACCGGTGATACCGTTGAAGCCGACACGTGCACCAACGCATGGAGTCACCCACTTTCCTACGTTTAAGTCGATTGCGTAACCTGTCTCCCAGTCACCATCGTCATAGAAGAGGTTGAGACCTACTGGGTTTACGTTTACGAACCAGTTGTCCCAAAGACCGTTTGTAAGGTAAGGATGACGGACAGTGTTGCCCTCGGCATCCTTGTTCTCCTCTGCGTTAACAGCAGGAGCAGCAACCATTGAAACAACAGCGAGAGCCATAGCTCCCAAGAAGAATTTAACTGTTTTCATAACTACTGATAATTAAACTTATTTTAGTAAAACTTAATTCCTGTTTTATGTGGCATGTACACTGCGCATACATAAATGCAAATATAGCACAACTTTTTTAATATTTTACTATTTTTCAGAAAAAATGCGCCTGATTATGCAAAAAAACAGGCATAAAACCCATTTATGCCTGTCATTTTATCCGATTGGTCCTTCAATTTGGTCATTTGAATGAAATTATCACCGCCCTGTCCATCTTAGGATCCGCCTTCGCTTTCACAACTTCTGACTTGATAACCACCTTGTCTGCGTTGATTCCGTACTTCTCAGAAAGCAGTTTGACGATGTATTTTCCTCTCGCTTCACTCAGGTACTGATTTCTCTTTGCTGTGCCGGTGTTGCTGTCTGCAGAACCCATCACCACGATCTCCGCATTCGGATTGCCGTTTACCTTCTCGATTATGTTTCTTGCATAGAAATCAAGATGTTGCAGTTCGAGCTGGCCAAGGACTGTCTGGCCGATCGTGAAGTATACCGTGATCGGCTGCATCTCTTCATAAGACATCTCGAGAGCAGCCTCTTCTGTCTTCAGCTGCTTGACGTTCCTGCTGAGTTCGCTGTTCTTTTTCTGAAGCTTCATGTTCTCCGCTTCAAGAGAAGCATTTGCGGCCTCGAGAGCTACGATTGCCGTTTCGAGGATTGCTGTCTTTTCTGCATTTGCAGCTTCGACAGCGCCGAGTATCGTCGATGTCCTGACGAATCCAGGCCATCCGAGGTTCACTGCCACTCCTGCGGTTACCGATGGAAGGACGGCAGGCCCTGATGTTCCGTGAATGTTTCCACTTACGACTGTCGCGCGCATGTCTATGATCACATCAATGCGCTCGTTGAGCTGGAGATTGTGCAGGATACCTGCACCTGTCGCGAATTCATTGTCGGCGAAATCGGAAGCATATGAACGGAAGAATCCGGCATGCAGATATGGTGTCACATCCCAGAATCGGCTTTCCTTGTAGCCGCTTAGGGCATTGGACATGTTCCACAGGAAGTCACCATGTATGTACATGTATCCGTATCTGCTGCTGTTGCCATCCTTGGTCGAGTCGAATTTCAAGCCCTGATATCCGGCCCTCATTCCGACGGAAGGAGTGAACCACTTGCCAAAATTCACATCCAGGCTTGGGCCGACCTTGACGTCATATCCGTTGTCAAGAAGCATGTTTATGCCGCCCCCGACTCCGACGAACCAGTTGTCACCGAAGCTGTTGGTCTCATATGGACCGCGCACGATGTTTCCGAATTCATCCCTGTTGCCGTTTTCCTGGGCATTGACACTGACTTGCGCTGCCATCAGTACGGCAGCCAGAGCCGAGGCTCCATAAATAAAATAAAGACGTTTCATAACCACTAATTTTAATGTGTATGAAACGTCCTATACAAATTTGGTGTAAAAACCGTCTTTTCGCGAAAAAAGTTTTTAATTCTCCTTCTTCTCCTCTTCCACTGTAGGAGCAGAATCCTTGTATTTGAAGCGTCTGATCTTCTGGGTCGCGGTCTTCTCGAACGGCTCCTTCATCACTTCGACAGAGCTTACCTGTGAAGACTTGTTGACGTTCTTGTTCACTACCTTGAGGACCTTTGCCTTCCATGCGTCAAGCTTCTCGTAGAGTTTGTCCTCGCTTTCGCTGTCCCATTCCACGAAGTCAGGCTGCACGAGTGCCACAAGGCGTCCGTCGCGTTCTACGACGATGGATTCGCTTACTCCCTCGACATTGTTGATGACGTTTTCGATCTCCTCGGGATAGATGTTTTCTCCTGAAGGTCCGAGGATCATGTTGCTGTTGCGTCCCTTGATGTAGAAGCGTCCCTTCTCATCCTGAACCGCGATGTCGCTGGTGCGGAACCATCCGTCCTCTGTGAACACGCTCTTGGTGCGTACCGGGTCCTTGTAGTATCCGAGCATCACGTTAGGACCCTTGGCCACAACTTCGCCTTCACCGGTTTCCGGATTTACATTGTGGAGCTTGAGCTTTACGTTATATACAGGGTAGCCGAACGAACCGACCGCCCTCCAGCCGTCCATAGAGTATCCGAGCAGAGGAGAAGTCTCTGTAAGTCCATAGCCGATTGCATAAGGGAACTTTGCCTTTAGCAGGAACTTCTCGACCTCCGGATCCAGTTTCGCTCCGCCGATTCCATAGAATGAAATATGGCCTCCGAATGTCTTCTTGAGCTTCATTCCGATGATCCTGCACATGAGCCCGTTCATATGTTCGTTCATCCATGTCAGGGTGCGGCTCTTCTTTATTGTAGGGAGTACGCTGCCCTTATATACCTTTTCAATGATCAGAGGTACGGTCAGCATGGTTGTCGGCTTCACTATCGGCAGAGCCTTGAGTAGCAGTGATGCTACCGGCGGCTTTGGAAGATAGTAGACTGTAGCGCCGCAGTACATAGGATAGAGCATGCTGAGGGTCATCTCGAGGGTGTGCGCCATAGGGAGCACTGACAGCCATCTGTCCTTTTCGCCTCTCTTGCATGAATGGTAGCATGTGATCACGTTCGAAGCCAGGTTCCTGTGGCTCAGGACTACTCCCTTTGCACTTCCTGTGGTTCCGGATGTGTAGATTATGGTCGCGATGTCTTCCGGAGTCGGAACGGAAGTTTTTCCGTCGCATGTGAACTGGTCGTCATCAGCCTGGAGCACTTCGAATGTGTCTATGTCTATTACCAGGGTCATCCTGTCACGGCATTCCTTGCTCAGCTTTCCGGCGAGCTTCTTCGAGACGAAGATGACCTTGCTTTCGGAGTGGGTCAGGATATTTGTGACCTCGTTCTCGGAGCTGTCGGGAAGAATAGGGATCGCTATCCTTCCGAAAGGAACGGTCGCGAAGAATGCCACGGACCAGTTAGGCATGCTCTGGGACAGGATGGCCACCTTGTCTCCGGCTCCGATGCCGTACTGGGTCAGCTTCTTCGAAAGACTGTCGCATTTGCCCTTGAACGAACTGTATGTATAACCGCCTTCCTTGGTGTCATACCATTGGGTGTACTGGTTCTTCGAGTACACCGTTGTTGCATATTCATACAGTTTGGCGAGGGTGTCGACATATTTCTCCCTCATCCTCTGCATTCGTTTGTAGAGTTGAATCATATTCTTTTTCAGGTTTAGTGAGTAACGTACATCTCAGGGTGTTTGCCGACAAGATGCATCTCTTCGTACAGTGCCTGTATGCGTGCCATGTCGGCCTTAGGATCGTCTGTGAGCTCGATCTTCTGGCCGCGGCTGATCCTTTTTGTGCCCCAGTCGAAATACCCCATGTATACAGGGCATCCTACCTGACGGGCTATTGTGTGGAAACCGGTCTTCCATCTCTTTACCGGCTTGCGTGTGCCTTCGGGAGCGAGGGCAAGATGGATCACGGGAGTCGCCTTCATTTCCTTGATAACGCTCAATGCTGCGTTTCCGCCTCTTTTTCTGTCTACGGGCACTCCTCCCAGCTTGCGGAGGAGCCATCCGAGCGGACCCCAGAAGAACTCCCCCTTGATCATGCAGTATGGCTTTCCTCCTACTGATACATAATATAGGTATGAAACCACGAAGTCCCATGCCGATGTGTGAGGGACGCCGAGTATGATGCATTTGTCCTCAGGGGCTACAGGGTCGACCGCGGTCCAACCCATCGCGCGGAGCAGCCATCCGCAGAATTTTCTCCACATATTATATATGTATTTATATGTTTACGTCTTCCAGTTCCTGGGCGCTTCTGAGGTTCGTGCTGATGAATATCTGCCTGTCTATGGTGTTCTCGCCCATGTAGAACTCCATGATGTCGGCAAGCGGCTCTTCGTCGCTGAGCCTTACCTTATCCAGACGCATGTCCTTGCCTATGAATCCGGTGAATTCGTCCCATGATATTTCTCCGAGACCTTTGAATCTGGTGATCTCCACCTTGCCGGACATGGACTTCAGGGCCTTCTCCTTTTCCTCCTGGTTGTAGCAGTAGCGCACTTCGTTCTTGTTCTTGACTCTGAACAGAGGGGTCTGAAGGATGTAAAGGTGGCCGCGTCTGATCAGGTCAGGATGGTATTTCATGAAGAAGGTCAGCACGAGCATGCGGATGTGCATTCCGTCGTCATCGGCATCGGTCGCGATGATGATCTTGTTGTAGCGGAGATCGTCAATGTCCTCCTCGAGTCCCAATGCGTTGATGAGGAGATTGAGCTCTTCGTTCTCGGCTATCTTCTTGCGGCTCTCCTTGTAGGAGTTGATCGGCTTTCCTCGAAGCGAGAACACCGCCTGGGTCTCTGCATTACGCGCTTTCGTGATGGTTCCGCTCGCAGAGTCTCCCTCCGTGATGAAGATGCTGGTCAGTTCGCGCAGCTCTTCCTTGCCTGCTGGAAGCTTGTCCTTGAGGTGGTATTTGCAGTCGCGGAGCTTCTTGTTGTATACGCTTGTGCGCTTGTTGCGCTCCTTTGTCTTCTTCTGGATGGACGAGATCTCCTGGCGCTCCTTCTCGGAAGATGCTATCTTTGCCTGAAGCGTTGGGATAATCTCCTTGTGCATGTGGAGATAGTTGTCGAGATGTGTCTTCACGAAGTCGTTCACGAAGCTTCTGACTGTCGGGCCGACGTCGTATGTCTGTGTTCCGTCCTCCTTCTCGACCACCTTGTTCCACATGTATGGGGAACCGAGCTTTGTCTTTGCCTGGTTTGCGAATATTGGTTCCTCGATCTGTATGCTGATGGCTCCGATTATGCCCTGCCTGATGTCTTCCGGGGCAAAGTCCTTCTTAGCGTTTGTCTTGAAGAATTCCTTGAGGGTCTTCGATATGGCTTCCCTGACTGCAACCAGATGCGTACCTCCGTCACGGGTGTTCTGTCCGTTGACGAAAGATGTGATGTTCTCTCCATAGCTGTTGCCATGGGTTATCACTATTTCGATGTCCTCTCCGCTGATGTGTATCGGAGCATAGAACGGTTCTTCAGACATCTTGTCGTTGATAAGGTCGAGGAGACCGTTCTTTGAGAGATATGGCGTTCCGTTAAGAGTCAGGGTAAGTCCTTTCTTGAGGTAGGAATAGTTCTTTACCATTGACTCGACGAATTCGATGTTGTACGAGTAGTCGACGAAGAGGTTTGCGTCAGGGACGAACCTGACGAATGTTCCGTTCTTTTCCTTTGTCTCCTTGGTGCCGTCATTGACGAGCTTTCCGGCCGCGAATTCCGCATATGCGCACATGCCGTCACGATAGGCCTCGACATAGAAGAAGGAAGACAGGGCGTTCACCGCCTTCAGACCCACACCGTTCAGACCTACCGACTTCTTGTAGCCCTTGGAGTCATATTTTCCTCCGGTGTTCAGGATACTGACGGCCTTTACTACGGAGTTGAGAGGGATTCCTCGTCCGAAGTCCCTTACGGTCACTTCCTTTTCAGTTACGCTGATCTGGATCTGCTTTCCGAAGCCGGCGGAGAACTCGTCGATGGAGTTGTCCACTACCTCCTTGAGCAGCACGTATATACCGTCTCCAGGGTCGTCTCCCTTACCGAGGGTTCCGATGTACATTCCCGGCCTGTGCCTGATGTGGTCGATGCCGTCGAGAGTTCTGATGTTGTCGTCAGTGTAATTCGTCTGATTTATATTTTCTGTCGCCATATTCATTTAAAGACATAATCATGCAAAGGTAGTAATTTTTCGCGAAATGATGAAAAATTTTAGGTTGGTCCCTTTGGTCCATGTTTTGTTCCGGAAGTGCCGTCCGGACGGTTCCATTTTGATATTTTGTGATTTTTTACCAAATTTGCAGATTGAAAGATTCTTGACCAATGAATATGAAATATCTGAAAGGTGCTGCCCTTGTGGGGCTGTTATGCGCCTTCCTGATGCCTCAATATGCTGATGCACAGACATATGTGAGGTATGTAGAACAATATGAACTGAAGTCGAAGACTGCACACGCCGACTCGGTCCTCCATTTTGTCCCCATGCCGCGCGGGGTCGCCGGACTGGACAATTACCCGAAGATCAATGTAGCAGCCCTCGAGCTTTCTTCTGCGCTTCAGAAGCCTGGAAGAGAGCTTCTTGAGGTATGGGTGTGCGGAAGCGCTTCCCCTGAAGGTGACTGGAACGAGAATGTCCGCTTGAGCAGGGAGCGCACGGATGCAGCGGTCTCCTATATCAAGGAGATAATGGATATCCCTGACTATAAGATAAATAAGGAAAGCCTTAATGAAGACTGGTATACTCTCTACCGACTTGTCGAGCAGAATGATGTGCCGCATCGTTACGATGTGCTTTTCATCATCAGGACCATGCAGGGAGAGGAGCGCAAGCAGGCGTTGAAGAAGCTTGATGGAGGAAAGGTGTGGGATTATATGCAGCGGGAACTGTTCCCTCAGATGAGGGGAGTGCGTTTTGCGATCTTCTGCAGCAAGGATCCTTACATCGAACCAGAAAAGACCTTGACAGATACGGTCTATGTCCGGGATACGGTGGTGATCATGAAGGAAGTGTTCTACATGAACCGGGAAGAGTCTCCTCAGACAGTTTCCCGCCCTGTGCCAAAGCCTGAACCTGAACCTCGTCAGGAACGTCAGCCGAAGGTCTGGGACACCCCTTGGCTGGCCTCGGTCAAGACCGATGTCGCTACGGATATCCTTGCACTGCCTCAGGCCGGAGTCGAGGTCCAGCTGTCCGACAGACTCTCCCTCGAATTCATGGGCTGGTACTCCGAATGGCCGTATGTCAATTCATGCGACGATCATAAGGTATACGGTTTCAGACCGGAACTGAGGTATTGGATCAAGGGATCTATGCGTAGAGGCATATTCTTCGGCCTTCATGCGAACCTTGCATGGTATGCGATGATGGTGAACGGCAGGGATTTCTATCAGAATGCCTCGCTCTGTACCGATGCCTCCTGCGGCAGGAGACATTTCTATCAGTACTCTTACCAGAACGAGGACGGCTTGACCATAACGAACAATTATCACGATACACCGGCCTGGAGTGCCGGAATGACGGTCGGCTATGCACTTCCGCTGGACAGGCAGCAACGCTGGTCGGTGGAGTTCGTGGCTGGTGTGGGCTATGCCCATTATGAACAGAACTGGTATCAGAAGAGTTCTCCGTGGACTCTGAAGACCATTGAAAATCCGCAGGTACGCGATTATTTCGGCATAACACGTGCAAGTGTAAACCTGGCATACCGCTTCTCCCTGCGCAGATATGAAAAACAATAAATGCACATATTAAATTCATTAACCAAACAAATGAGACGTTCAGGATTTCTTATTCCTTGCCTCGCGATCTTGTTGACTGCATGTAACGAGGGTGTCATTACCGGTCCTTCGGAGTCAGACTCCTCAGAGACCGGAATGGTGACATTCACCCTGTCGGCTGACATGCGCAATGACCTCGTGCAGGTAAAGTCTTCTGCGGAAGATATTTCCGTGGATGAGTTCTGGGTTGAGATCTTCAATTCATCCCAGAAGAGAATCTTTTGCGAAAAGTACGCTGACGCAAAGGATACGACTCTCTTCATCAATTCAGGCGAATATACGCTGCTTGCAACGTATGGCACTGAAAATGGGGTCGGCTTTGACAAGCCTTATTACAAGGCTGAGAAAAACTTCACAGTAGGTCCTCAGGAAGTAACCGACCTGAGCCTGACCGCAACCCTCGCCAATGTCAAGGTGGCGGTGAAATTCGATGAGAATCTCGGCAACAAGCTCTCGTACGACGAGTATTGGGCCGTGGTAAGGAACAACGGCAGGAAGCTTCGCTTCAATCCAAGCGAGAAGCGTGCAGGATACATTCCGGCCGGCGATCTGGAATTTGTCCTGGTCGTGAAGATAAACGGAGAATACAAGCAGTATGTCCATCCCGCAGCAACATATGCGCCGAATGATTTCGTGACCTTCGACGTTAAGGCAGGGCTTATCGACGGCAGCATCGCCATCAAGATACTGGTGGATGATACGGTAGAAGTCGTGGAGGTCGAAGCTGTAGAAGTGCCTGTGGAAAGCATCCTTCCGATGAAGGAACCGATGATATTGTCGCAGGGATTCGACGGCGGGAACATGATCACATATACGGAAGGCAAGGCGGAACGTCTTGATGAGGTGTGGATCAGCGCAGCTGCGGAAGGTATCATGTCCAGCGCTGTCCTTGACATAGACTGTCCTTCATTGGGTCTTCCGGCATCTACGGATCTGATGACTGCCGATGCTTCAACCGTCGCAGCGTTTGAGGAAAAGGGCATCTGGTGGAAATTCAACGATGACAGGACATCGCTGGCCATCAGCATGACGGATGCTTATAATGACCATATCTCGAAGATCGGCTATGCCGGTTATGATGCGGTCGCTCAGAAGTGCCTTCCTGTAGCGCAGATAAGCCTTTCGATTGAAACGGAGAAGGGATATGTGACGTCTGCAGAGGAAAGTTTCGCAGTCGTAGCCGAGCCTTATGCGGCGACAGGTACATTCTCATGGAATGAATATGATGTATGGGCGTGGAAGATCGTTAATCCAAAACTCACTCTAGGGGAAGGAAGCTACAACAAGACCAAGATACAGTACAGTACTGACGGCTCGACATGGATGGATTTCCAGGATGTCACTTCGGCAGCCCATTCTATGGGAACAGTTGAGGGACTTACTCCGGGAACGACTTACCATCTCCGTGCGATGTATGACGGCTGGATCGAAGTCGCAGCTCCTGTAAGCTTTACCACCGAAGCCGCCCAGCAGGTCGGCAATGCCGGATTTGAGGACTGGAGAGGCTCTGAGACCGAGCATGTGTTTGTAGCTAAACTTGTTTCGACAAAGAATATTGAGCGTCCTTTTTACGAACCATGGAAAGAGAATGAAACTGATAAGTGGTGGGCAGTAAACAGTAAGGTGTCAATGCCGTCGTCAGGTACGCAGACTGGCTTTAATGCTACGTATAATATAAGATGTTTTCCTGTAGTTGCATATTCGACAGCTTCCAATACAGGTTCGAAAAGTGCTTCTCTTCAGACCATAGCGATCAGTGATTGGCTTACCACCTCGAATCTTACCGATGCAATGTATTATGTCGGTGAACTTTTCGTAGGTCAGGCAAATGATGATGGATCGCATAAGACAGACGGTCATGCATTTGCATCAAGACCATCTGCTTTGAAATTCTACTATCGATATGCTTCAAACAATGGAGAGAAATTTCCTGTAACGATATATATCAAAGGAGAAAAAGGCAATAAATTGGCAGAGGAATATGTGGAAATCCCGGCACCTCAGTCATCAGCCACGTGGTATAGCTATGAACTGCCTCTTCAGTATGATGTCACGGATGAAAAGGCTTCACTTATATATATATCATTCAGAACAGCAAATACGACTTCGCCTTCAGTTGCGAAAGATATTGATAATGCAGAGCATGAGATAGCTGGAATAAAACAGAAGGCTCATTTTGGCAGTGAGCTTCGGATTGATGATGTGGAACTCGTTTACTAACATATAAAATGAAAAAGATATTTTACCCGATACTGGCAGCAGCTGCAATACTTACAGCCTGCAATGAAGAAGTGATCACAGACGGCACCGGATCGCTTTCATTCAAGATAGGAGAGGTGGCCGACCAATATTATACAAAGGCTGATGCAGTCGACATAAACGAGTTCTTTGTCACGATCTCCGACTGGAACGGAAATCCGGTTACCTGCGACGGAGTGACCTACAGCAATGTTCCGTACAAGAATCTTCCTACGGAAATCAGCGGCCTGCCTTCAGGTCCGTATACAGTGGCAGTATCTTCTCACGAAGAGACTCCGGCTGCAGCATTCGACACTCCAGTGTTCGGAGGATCGACCACTTTCAACGTGAAGACGGGAGCGACTACTCCTGTGACAGTGAAGTGCTCGGTCCAGAACGTGAAGGTGACTGTAAATCCTACAGCGAAATTCCTCAGCGAACTCACCACTTACACGATTACAGTGAAGAACGAGCACGGAGGAACCATCCACTGGACCAACAACGCAGAACTTACAGGAACGAATGTCTCTGCTGACCTCACTCTTCCTGCCCACTTCTCGGTTTCTGCCCTTGACGTGACCGTCACAGGCTATCGCAAGATAAGCGGTGCAGAAGTCAATCTCGAGGAGAATGCAGACTGGAACGGAAAGATCACGGATGTGGCTGCCGCTGACCACCATATCATCAATATCGATGCGCAGACAACCGGCGGAATCGGCGGTGCGACGGAGGGTGACAACGGCATCACGCTGATTGTTGACGGTGCCGGTCTCAATGAAGTGAACACCGAACTTGAGATTCCGGGCTACGAGGATGTAGGAGTCGACGGACCGGACAGAGGTGAGAACGAGGATGGCGGGGACGAAGGTGCAGATGATGTAAAGATTACTATGGACTGGCCAGGTCATGAGGCGGATGCAGACGGCGTGTTTGAACCTGTGGATATTGAAGACGGTATGTCAGTGGAACTTACAGTAGGAGCTGAAGCCGGTATCGCCGGATTTGTCATCAGACTGGAATCAGACACCCCTGCCTTTATGGCTCTTTGCAGTCAGATGACCTCGAATGTTCTTACTGCCGATCAGGCGAAGGAGCAGGGCTATGTCATGATAGATCTGATCGGAGACCCTACAGCTGTGGAACTTATGGCCGGAGTCGGCCTCAAGACGGGAAACAATCTGAAGAACCAGACATCGGTTCCGTTCAGCTTGTCGACTCTGGTTCCTATGATTCCGTCGGCAGGTCAGGCCGGAAAGGATACAGATCATACGTTTATACTGACTGTCACAGATAATAATGGTGACCAGAAGTCCTGGACGCTCACTTTCCATGTTCCTGCTTAATAATCCCTAACAGTTTCAAGTTATGTTGAAGAATATGTTGACAAGACTGACTGTCGCTCTTGCAGTCATCTCGCTGGCAGCCTGCAACGAAGCGGTGCTGGTAGGTGACGGATATGGCAGCATCGGTGTGAGTCTGGATTGGGATACTGCCCTCCAGACCAAGGCTGATGGCGCCGTGGAGCTTGGGGATGACACTCAGGTGACGATATCTGTCCTTGATGAGGACGGTGATGTCGTGGTGGAACCGACCACCTATGCCTATGCGGCCTTGAAGGAGGCTGAATTCGAGGTTCCGGTCGGTGTCTATACCGTGACGGCTTCTACAGGCAGCAATCACCAGGCTGCCTGGGGATCTCCTTTCTATTATGGAGAGGATGAGGTTACGGTCTATGCGGAAAGGAGCAATGCGGCAGAGATAGTCTGCACTCTTGCGAATGTGAAGGTTACCGTAGCCTTTGATGAAGGATTCGCAGATTATTGTTCATATTATGGCGTTACAGTGGATAACGGAGCAGGAGAGGGCCTGACGTTCAGCAACGAGAACGGCAAGCTCGATGAAGAAGGCTATTTCGCTGTTACTGGTACACTTAAGTGGAAGCTGATCCTGGAGAACAATGACGGCAAGTCATACATCGCATCAGGTAATATCACCAATGTGAAGGCAAAGCAGCATTATCCTCTGTCGTTCACTCTTTCTGAGGCTGTAGAGGATGAGAAAGGCTCATCAGTCTTCAAGATCACTCTAGACGACTCCATTACCGAGAAGGAGTTCGACGCTGTGCTTGATTTCAGCCCTTCGGGAAGCTATGACGTGACCACTTCAGGCTTCGATTACGTGGCTGGAAACATCGCTGTTCCGATGGGCGACGAGAATGTCAAGACGATTACGACTTCGATGACAAACGGAATCGCAAGCGCTCCTGTATGCGTGGACGGCAAGTGGTATGAACTTGTGAATGCTGACCAGACTACTATAGACAGGCTTGCTGCTATCGGAGTCGGTGCTTCTGTGGTGAATTATGGCGCAACCTCGTTTACCATCGATGTGACCGACTACCTTGCCGGTATCGGAGAGTTCGGTGACTATCCTGTAACTGTTGCAGCGTACGATGTCAAGGGACTCAAGGTGGAGACAGTATTCGCATTCGAGATCATCTCGAATGTCGATGCATCAGCAGTTTCTGCGGTTCCATCGGCAACTTCTGCAGTGCTTACGGCTAAATGGTACTCAAGCACAAGACCGGAGGGACTTGGAATCGAATATAAGACCGTTTCCGGTACGGAGTGGACTCAGGTAGATGCAGCTGCAATCACTTACGATGAGACTCAGAAGAGATTCTCGGCAAATGTGACAGGTCTTGCTGCAGGTACTCAGTATTCGTTCCGCCCTTATTCTGTAAATCATAGGGATGAGATCAGCACGATGGATTTCTATACGAACTTTACAGCGCCTGTTTCTGTCGAGCCATGGGCTAAGTTTGCTGTAGTTACCGGAAAGTGGCTTACTGACACCAGACCGGATGGACTCTCATTCAAGTACAGGGTTTATGGCACTACAGGCTGGGTGGATATCGACTCGTCTAAATCCCGTATGACAGTCGATGACGCTTCCAAGACGTTCACAGCTGATATCACAGGACTTGATCCTGACTGTCCATATGAGTTCAGAGCGATATCATCTGTCGATGCCGATTCTAATCAGGAGATTGTAGAGTTCAGAACCGAGAAAGCCGGAACTATATACAATATGAACTTTGATGAATGGTCTGAGACCAAGTCAAATAACAAGACTGTCTATTATCCGTTTGCTGAAGGTGCTCAACACGTATGGGATTCAGCTAATGAGGCGGCTGTCACCTTGTCACAGTCATCTACAACCCCTGTCAGCGGCAGTGATGCATACAAGGGTAAGGCTGTGAGGATGGAGAGCAAGTATATGCTCATAGCATTTGCCGCGGGTAATCTTTTTACAGGTGATTTCGTGACGATCGATGGTGTCGGTGCCGAATTGGATTGGGGTGTACAGTTTACATCAAGACCTGTCGCCTTGAAGGGTTACTATAAATATATACCGGCGAAAATAGACAAGTTGAATGAAGACAAACTCAAGGCAGGAGGATTGAATCCGAGTGATATCAAGGGCACACTTGATAAGGCGCAGATCCAGGCCTTCACGGCAAACTGGGACAAGCAGTTCCGCATCAATACTACAGCCGGGCAGTTTGTGGACGTCAGTGAGAATAATAGAGACAATCTCGTGGCTTTCGGACGTCTTGAAAGTTCTGACACTCACGAATCCTACCATGAGTTCGTAATTCCGCTTACTTATAGGTCAAAAGAGGCTCCGACGTATGTGGTTATCTCTGCGGCAGCATCATATCTCGGCGATTACTTTACGGGAGGAGTCGGTTCGGTATTGTATGTGGATGAATTCGAATTCATCTATGATATCGCCGAACTGACCGATGAAGAAGCAGCTTCAGTTAACTACAGATAATCCATGAGAAAGGCTATATTGACGATATTGCTGGTCGTTTCCGACGCTCTTCTGCTCAGTGCAGGCTCCCTTTCAGGGAGGGCCTGCACTGAGCAGACGTGCCGGGATACCATCCGTATCGCAGATACGGTGTGGATGGCGCCTCCGGCGGCTCGTCAGGCCGTCAGGCCGGCCGAGCCGAAGCCGGAAGCCGTCTATCCCGCAGATCCGGTGCTGGATGATACCTTCGACAGGGGAATAGGAAAGGCTACGGCTCTCTTCGTTCCGAAAGGTACGCTTGCGTTCGGGCTGACCGCCTCCTACAGCTCCTATGATTTCGGCAATGCTGCAGATGATGTCGGCTATAAGATGCTATTCTCGCTGCTCAACGGTCTGAACGCTTCCATGACGTCGTTCGGCGTCGCTCCGCATGTTTCCTATTTCTTTGCGGACAACACTTCGGTGGGACTCCGCTTTGATTACGGCAAGTCGGACATGGGAATCGGGAATGCTAACCTGTCTCTTGGGGATGCGATGTCGTTCGGGGTGCAGGACATGTATTATCTTCAGCAGTCTTATTCCGGATCGCTTACCCTCCGGCATTATATGTCGATAGCGGACAGCAGACGTTTCGCGATCTTCGTCGAGGGCCGTGGTACGCTGGGATATGCCCAGTCCAAGACCTACCGTCTGGAAGGGAATGACAAGTTCGGAACATATCAGGACATAGACAAGGCTTCGCTCAGCCTTGTCCCGGGCATCGTCTGCTTCGTAATGGACAATGCGGCTTTCGAAGTCTCTGTCGGAGTTCTCGGCTTTGATTATCAGAAGGTGAGGCAGGTCACCAATCAGGTGGAGGTGAGCGAGATGAAGAGCAGCGGCGCCAATTTCAAGGTGAATCTCCTGTCGATCAATTTCGGCATGTCGTTTTATATATACCCTAAAAGAAACAGGTAAGTGATGAGGAAGACGTTGACATTATTGGCTTTTGCTGTCATGCTTTTCGGCGTGACATCCTGCTTGTTTGAAAACGACCTTTCATATCCGAAGACGGAGGCAGACATAACTTCATTCGAAGTCGAAGGCCAGCTTTCTGTGAAGATCGATGCGGAGAACCGGCATGTGGCAGTCGAGCTGGCTGAATCTGTCGACATTTCCCGTGTAAAAGTCACAGGCATAGCCGTAAGCGAAAAGGCGGAGATTGTCGGGGGAGTTCCTGCATATCTCGACCTCACCGGACCGGTCACCATAGTTGTCAAGACCTACTCGGAGGAAACGTGGACTGTTTCGGCCACGCAACCGGTCGTACGCTATATCGATGTGGAGGGGCAGGTCGGTGAGGCGGAGTTTGATGTGCCGAACCGTTCCGCTATCGTGTATGTTTCTGGAAGCCAGTCCCTTAAATCCGTGGTGTTCAAGGCTATGAAGCTTGAGAAGGAAGGGTCCGTAGTAGTCTCTACTTCCGGAACCGTTGTCGAAGGAACCCTTACCCATGAAGAGACTGAGGAATGTGTGTTCCCTATGACCCTGGAGTGTGTCATGCTGAGGAAATTCACCGTTGAGACGGATGGTGAGACGGTCGACTGGATAGTACGTGTCCTGAACAAGGATGTTGAGGTGGAAGTCACTTCAGTCAATGCATGGGCGACCCATGCCTACGTAACAGGGCTGTTTGACGGGACAGGCGAACCGTACATCGAATACCGGAGGGATGGTGATGATTCATGGACAAAAGTTATTGGTGCTGTCGTTACGGGAACAGGAATCTCAGCTGACTTTACAGGACTCCAGCCGGGGGCAGCGTATGAAGTACGCGTCGTGAGCGGCGAGAATGCAAGCGCGCCGTTTGCATTCGAGACCGAAGACGCAGCACAGGTGCCGAATATGGATTTCGACGATTGGTATTCATCGGATCCTTCTGCAGCCAAGGCTGTATGGTATCCGTATTCTTCGTCTGCAGACCAGGCATGGGATTCGGCAAATCCTGGAGCAGCCACGTTCATAGGATCGTCGACTACTCCGGAAGAATCATTCGTCGTCTCAGGAAAGGCAGCGCGACTTGAAAGCAAATATGCCGTCATAGCTTTCGCTGCCGGAAACATCTATACCGGAAAGTTCGACAAGATCGCCGGTGTGGGTGCCGAACTGGACTGGGGCTATCCTTTCACATCAAGGCCTTCTGCCCTTAAAGGCTGGTACAGCTACTCTCCGAAGCCTATAGACAGGGCTGATGCCTCGAAACTGTCTACCGGGGGACTCTCTGCCGGAGAACTGCTCGGAAAGCAGGACAAGTGTCAGATACTGGTCATTCTGGCTGACTGGGACTCGCAGTTCCATGTCAACACGACAAAAGGCCAGTTCGTGGATGTCGAGAACGACGGGCATATCATAGCATATGGAGTGCTTGAGACCGATATGTCTACTGACGGCGAGTACAAGGAATTCACCATCGATCTGGAGTACCGTACGAAGAACCGCAGGCCGAATTACGTGGTGATATCAGCATGTGCTTCGTACCTGGGTGATTATTTTACCGGAGGTGTCGGAAGTACATTGTATGTCGATGAATTCGAGTTCGTTTACGAATAGAATGCATGATTTACATCAGCAGCATGGCTCCGAAGCCTGCTGCCAATGCGACAACACAGTTGATGAGCTTCGCCCAGGCGAAGCTCTTTCTGCTTTCTGCAAGCAGAGGAATGGACGCGTGGCCGTCCTGCGAGATCGAGCTTGCCAGAAGGACAGGGAACGGCACTACGCCGGTCGCAAAGAGCGTCACGAATATCATGTGAGGGCCCGATTCAGGGATTATTCCGATCAATGTGGCCAGAAGGATCATCAAGGCTGTATTGTCGCTGATCCAATGGTCGATTTCTACATATTGAAGGGCAAAGCCAAGAACAAGAAGCACTCCTAATGTCCATGCGAATATGGTGGGCAGATGTCTCTTTACTATATGTTCCCAAAGATGGCCTTCAACGAAATGGTCTGAAGCGAAAAGCAGGACGAAAAGAACTATGACGCTCAGACCGGCAAAGATGACGTTCATCCAGTCCTCGCTCAGAAGGTCAATGCCATGGCTTTGGATATCTTCTTCATGATGGTGGTGTCCATGTTCGCAGGCCTCTGTATGTACATGGCCCTCATGACCATGGTCATGTCCTGCATGCGCAGAATGGTCGTGGCCGAGACGGCCTGTGGCCAATGCGGAAATGAATACCGCCAGTCCTGCAAACATCAGCATCCTCTTCCATCCGTAGTGGCGTTTCGGTGCATTGCAGTCATCCGTGCCGTGCGGATAAGGGGAACATTCCCCTTTGCTCCTGTTACCCGTTCCGCATGGTACGGATGACGGTGAACAGTAATGCTCGATATGTTCATCATGTACGACATACCCGTCGTGGCAGTCAGTGTCTGCACCGCACTCCGAATGGTCGTGCTTGTCACAGCTGCGGGAATGCATCCTGTCATGGACGAAATCCACTGCGACTCCGACCAGAATCGCCAGAACAAACAGCACAGCAAACAGAATCAGGGCCTGCTCCGGAATCATTGCCAGCATGACAAATGCCTCGTCGCCTGATGATGCGATCATCATCGCCACGAGGGCGCCGAAACTGAACATCCTGTGGGTATACAGCGATACTGTAGCAAAACCTCCCATGCATCCGGGAATCGATCCCAGCAGGGAAGCTATCACCACCTGACCGAACTTGGTCTTCTTCAATCCTTTGAACACCATGCCCCTTGACTCGATGTTAAGCGACTCGATCATCATCATCATCACCACCACAAGTCCGGTAATCAGCACAGCATTCCTCAATGCCTCAACAACTACATGCCACATAAAATCCTATTCTATGAATCCTGCTATAAAGAGATTTACTATAGGTCTTAAAGGAGAGTTTGTGGTAAGTGTGACGATTGTAAGCGTCTCACCCTTGGAGAGACCGGAGGTATCCAGCTCGACCTTGAACGATACCGTCTCTCCAGGTCCTGCATCAGGAACACCGCTGCAAGCGATCTTCCCGTCGGCATCGACCTTATAAACCTTGAAAGGACTCTTGCCGTCATTCCTGAACTTGAATTCGGCATTCACCTTCTGCCCCTTGCGGACCTTCCCGAACGAGTAAGTGCTCTCTGTGAATGTCGGCCTCGGACCGCTTCTCTTCTCTTCGGCTGAAACCCCGCTGAAATCCTCCTTCGTGAACGCCCAGAAGCCGATCTGACTCTCGCCTTCGTTGCTTGTATATGTCTTTCCGTTCAGGACAGGTACGGCCCAATAGTAATTCTTTCCCCAGAGCGAACGGTCCGCCGTGACCGTGTATGACAGTTCGGCTGTGCCTCGTGCAGGGATCGGGTTAGGGGAGACAGAAAGCTTGAGATGGTCAGATACATCGGCGAACGTTACCTTGAGTGGTGAGTCAGAGAGATTAGCCACCATCACGGATTCGCTTTTCTGGCCGTTCTGCTCCAGATTGCCGCCCTTGCTGATATTCTCCTTCAGTCCCAGACTTCCGTATCTTACAGGGTACAGCTCCTCCAAAGGCTTTACCTTGTCCAGGGAAACGCCCCTCATCTTGAGGATTACCGGCTTCTTGTTGTCTGAAAGATACATCGTGAGACTCTTGTCGAAAGGGTAAGGGCCCTCGTCATTCGAATATGTCGCTGACACCTTTCCTGTCTTTCCCGGAAGGACAGGCTCTTTGGTCCAATCGACATCCGTGCAGCCGCATGTGCTGGTCACATTGTATATCACTACAGGCTTGTCGCCTGTGTTCTTGAGTGTGAAGGTGCATGACACAGGACCGCTGTCGAGAAGAATGTCGCCGAAATTGTGTACAAACTTATCTATCTCGAGCCCGTCCTTTATCTTTTCCTGTGCTGATGCTCCGATGCAGGTCAGTATAAGTGATGCTGCCAATGCAGTGAATAATCTCTTCATTGTATGCCAGATTCATATGAAACAACACAAAGATAGCATAAATCGGGCTATACCTGTCTTTGAATATCGAAATTATTGTCTAAATTTGCATCTGTAATGCATCACAGGCATTGAAAATGCATTTGAACACTAACATTTAAAACATATTACAATGGCTTACAGAATTACAGATGACTGCGTATCTTGCGGAAGCTGCGCAGCAGAGTGCCCAAAGGAAGCTATCTTCGAGGGTGCAGAGCACTATGAAATCAATCCAGATCTTTGCGAGAGCTGCGGAAAGTGCGCAGACGCATGCCCTATGGGAGCGATCGTAGCAGAGTAATCTAAGGTACACAAAAAGAAAAAAGTCCGGGAGTTCAATTGAACTCCCGGACTTTTTTCTTCATGGTATCAGCTCCTTAGTTCTTAGGAGCTGATACTACCTGTACCATATTGTTCTGTGCCAGGATCGCCTGGAGCACAGTCTTGATGTCTTCTGCAGTGACAGAATTTACAGCAGCCTCGTATTCTGCGTCATAGTTGATGCCGAATTCATACCAGTCGTCGATAGCGCCCATCCAGTAAGAGTTGCTGATGCGCGACTCAGGAATGTTCTTCTTCAGATTCTCTATCGCCTTGCTGAGCTGCTCGTCTGTAGGGCCGTTCTGCGCGAGGTCGTTCAGGCCTTTGACAGCAAGTTCTATGAGTTTCGGTGCAGCTTCTGGGTTTGTATCGAACATGACCTGGATCACCGCTCTTTCGATAGGCATCCTCTGAGCCGCCATTGCCGTACCTACACCATATGTACCTCCTTCATCCTCACGGATTGTCTTTGTGTAGATCATGTCGAGGATATAGTTGGCCACTTCCAGAACCACATCTGTCTTTGTGTCTACAGGCATGTATGCGGAGTAGACCTGGAATACTGTAGACTTAGGGGTCGCCATTACAAGCTCTACGGTCTTGTCTACATCACCCTTTGCGAAGTTGATGTAGTTTGCTTCGTTGAGCTTGCGAGCCTTCTTGTTCTTAGCGATCGATCCGATGTACTTCTCTACCATAGGCTTGATCGCTTCAGGATCAACGTTGCCGACGATTGTGAGTCTTGCTCCGCCTGCATTCTTGAAGAGTTCGCGATATACCCTTTCGATAGTGGCAAGATTGGCCTTCTCCACAACTTCTTCGTTGAGATCCACGACGCGTGGGTTGTTGTCGTAAAGAACCTTGTTCATTTCCTGCTGGAACTGGAAGTCCGGATTGGCAAGGATGTTAGGAAGAAGAGCCTTGATCTGCTGGATACCCGGCTCGTACTCGTTCTGGTCGAAGCGTGGGTCTGCGAAATACAGGTAAGCTATCTGCAGTGCGGTCTCGAAATCCTTAGGAGCGCACTGGCCCTGTACACCGTGGCGTGTGTTGCTGATATAAGGGCTTACGGAAAGGTTCTTTCCGGCGAGCATCTTAGGAACCTGTGTGCCTGAGAACTTTGAGATACCTGAATTGTTCTGGAAGAGAGTCCAGATGTTGTCCTCGAAAGAAACCAGGTCTTCAGTCGCAATGGCGTTCTTTCCGCCCACGAGCTCGATGTCGAAGAGTACCTGATCCTTCTTGTGCTGTGTAGGAAGGACAACTACCGTCACTCCGTTCTTGAGAGTCCATTCAGTAGCGCCATAGATGGTTTCCTTCGCAGTCTTGACTGCAGCTCCCTTGAGTGCGTCAGCATCAAGGAAAGGCTCGTTGAGGCTCTCTTCTGCGTTAGCCTCGATCTCTGCCTGAGCGACAGCGGCAAGTACGCCTGTGAGTTCTGCCTCGGTAGGGTTTGCAAGGCCTTGCTTCTCGGGACCCTGGTATGTGATTATGATGTTCTCTGACGGAAGGAGCTGTGCCACTACCTGATTGAGTACCTGTGCGTTGATCTGTGCGCAGATGCTCTGAACTATCTGAAGTTCCGTCTCAGGAGTCATGTAAGCTTCGTTCTCGAAGAAATTGTACAGAAGCGGACGCACGAGCTCGGCGTTCTTACGTGTAGGAGCCGCCTCTACGGCCTTTTCGCATGCGCTGATGAGATTGTCCTTTGCGCGCTGTACTTCGCCTTCGTTGAATCCGAATCTCTTCATCTTCTCAAGCTCTGTCATCAGTGCTGTGAATGCCTCCACAGATGCACCGTCCTTGAAAAGGACTGCTGCATTGTAGGCTTCGCATGCGTTGCAGAGATCTCTTGTGAACAGACCGGCTGCAAAGAAAGGAGCATTCGGAGCTGCTGCGATATCGTTGAATCTCTCATCCATTATGTTGGAAATGATGGAAATGAGAAGGTCGTTCATGTATGCGACGTCGGTGTTCTGGAACTGGGTAGGGATAGGTGCGTGCTTCCAGAGGATGTCGATGCGTGAGTTCTGGGCCTCAGGGTCGGTGATGATGCCGACTATAGGCTCAGCGTTGTCCGGAAGTGCAGGCTCGTCCTTTACAGCGACTTCGGCTGCCGGGATGCTTCCGAAGAGGTCCTTGATCTTCTGCTCCACCTGATCCACATTCACATCTCCTACTACGATCACGGCCTGGTTATGTGGCTGATACCATTTCTTGTAGAAGTTTGTAAGGCTCTCATACTTGAAGGTCTTGAGCTGTTCCTCGCCTCCGATGAGGGTTCTTCTTGCATAGTGAGTGTCTCCGTAGAGATAAGGAAGAGACTTCTCGAACATTCTCCAGCTCGCGTCGCTTCTCTGTCTCTTCTCCTCAAGGATGACGCCTCTTTCCGCGTCGATCTCTGCAGGATTGCAGGTCACGAAGTTGGAATAGTCATGAAGGATAAGGAGACATGAGTCAATGATGGTCTCCCTGACTACCGGAATGTTGTTCAGCATGTACTGGGTCTGTTCGAAACCGGTAGATGCGTTGATGTTTCTTCCGAACTCTGCTCCTATGCTCTGGAGGTACTCCAGAAGGGCCTTTCCAGGGAAGTTCTTTGTGCCGTTGAAACACATGTGCTCGAGGAAGTGGGCAAGACCGTCCTGGTCGTCAGCTTCCTGGTATGCTCCCACATTTGTGGCGAGATAGAACTCAGCCCTCTGTGCAGGCTGCTCGTTGTGGCGGATGTAGTAGGTCAGTCCGTTTTCCAGCTTGCCGGTCCTTACCTCAGGATCGTTGGGGAGCGGATTCTGTCCGAAGGCAACCGCAGCGGCGAAGATGGCCGCAATGAAAATGAATAAACGTTTCATGTTCTGGTTGTTTTATAACTTTAATAATCTACAAATATACTAAAATCTTTTGCTAAATTTGCTTAAAATTAGCATCATGTTGGAAGATTTCAGACTCAAGGTCTTTATGACCGTGGCAGAATCAGGCAGCTTTACCAAAGCTGCGGAGACTCTGCATATATCTCAACCGGCTGTAAGCCAGAATATTGCAGAGCTGGAGAAGGTTGTAGGCAGACGTTTGTTCGACAGACTCCCCGGAGAGGCTGTCCTGACTTCATATGGTCATGTATTCCGTGAGTATGCTGCCCGTATTGTTGCGGCATATGAGTCTCTGTCTTCGGTATTCTTCAATTCCGATCCGTGCCTTATCCGTCTGTGTGCATCCGGTGAACTGACAGATAACATCATCGCACCATTGCTGGAATCCTTCTTCACTATCCATCCTGAAATCACTTTCCAGGCTGCATCAGAAGACGATGCCGACCTGAAGATATCTCTGGTTCCGGCCTCTCCGAATCCGTTCGAAGTGCCTGCAGATTCCATATCCAGAATCAGATTGTCGGCATGCGGAGCACAAAAAATGGGCGGATATCAATCCGCCCATGAAAAACCATTCTATTTCGATCTGCTGTATCAGCCTTCTCCGCTGTTTGCGGGAACTGATCTTTGCAGGATTCTTAAAGAACATCTTGTTGCTTCGCTTATTTAGCAAGTCTCTTGTAGGTCTCGAGTCTTACCTTCGCGAATTCCTCTGTCTTCTGGAGAAGTTCATCTGCAGAGTCAGGATACATCTTGTAGAGCGATGCGAAACGTACCTCACCCTTCAGGAAGTCCTGGAACTTGCTCCAGTCAGGCTCCTTGCTGTCGAGAGTGAACGGATTCTTGTCTGTTCCCTCGAGTGCAGGGTTGTACCTGTAGAGGTGCCAGTATCCGCACTCTACCGCAAGCTTCTCCTCCCTCTGGCTCAGACCCATTCCGGCCTTGAGGCCATGGTTGATACATGGAGCGTATGCGATCACGAGTGATGGTCCGTCGTAAGCCTCAGCTTCCTTGATTGCGTTGAAGTACTGTGCTGGAGATGCGCCCATCGCAACCTGTGCAACGTATACATAACCGTAGCTCATCGCCATCATACCAAGGTCCTTCTTGCGTACTCTCTTACCTGATGCAGCGAACTTCGCGATCGCTCCTGCTGGAGTAGCCTTTGAAGACTGTCCGCCGGTGTTGGAGTAAACCTCTGTGTCGAGAACGAGGATGTTCACATTCTCGCCTGAAGCAAGCACATGGTCGAGTCCGCCGTATCCGATGTCATATGATGCACCGTCACCGCCGATGATCCACTGGCTGCGTGCAGGGATGAATGTCTTGTACTCAACCAGGCCCTTGCATACGTCGCATCCGCAACCCTCGCAGAGAGGGATGAGCTTGTCGGCAACCTCGCGTGTAACCTTTGCATCGTTCCTGTTCTCGAGCCACTGTGTGAAGAGCGCCTTCATCTCGTCAGTGCAGCATGTGCAGCTGAGTCCCTGCTCCATGAGTCGGGCTACTGTAGCGCGTGCCCTGTCTGAACCGAGCTTCATACCGAGACCGAACTCGCAGAAGTCCTCGAAGAGTGAGTTTGCCCATGCAGGACCATGGCCTTCGTTGTTCTTGCAGTAAGGTGCTGCAGGGAATGATGCGCCATAGATAGATGAACATCCTGTAGCGTTCGCAATCATCATGTGATCGCCGAAGAGCTGTGTGATGGTCTTGATATATGGAGTCTCGCCGCAGCCTGCGCAAGCGCCTGAGAACTCGAAGAGAGGCTGAGCGAACTGAGCGTTCTTCACGTTCTGCGCCTTAGGCTGCACATTGTCCTTGTATCCGATGTGTGAGTGGAGGTAGTCGAAGTTTGCCTGCTCTGCCTCCTGTGTTCCGAGCGGCTTCATCACGAGAGCCTTCTCCTTTGAAGGGCAGACGTCGGCACAGTTGCCGCAGCCTGTACAGTCGAGAACAGATACGCTGAGGGCGAACTTGTATGCCTTGAACTGAGCCTTGCCGTCCTGATACTTGAGGCCTGCAGGAACTGCAGCAGCCTCCTCGTCAGTCAGAAGGAACGGACGGATTGCAGCGTGAGGACATACGAATGCACAGCTGTTGCACTGGATACAGTGCTCTGCCTGCCATTCAGGAACCTTTACTGCAACACCGCGCTTCTCGTATGCGGTTGTGCCTGCAGGGATTGTTCCGTCTACATATTTGTTGAATACGCTTACTGGAAGAGTGTCGCCTGCCTGAGCGTTCACCACGTCTGCAATCTCCTTCACGAATGCAGGAGCAAGACGTGCTGCGTTAGGATTCTCGAACTTCGCTGTGATGTCCTTCCAGTCAGCAGGGATCTCGACCTTCGTGTACTCGCCGCCGCGGTCAACAGCAGCGTAGTTCATGTTCACGATGTGCTCTCCCTTCTTTCCGTAGCTCTTCACGATGGCCTTCTTCATGTATCCGACAGCCTCCTCGTAAGGGATGATGCCTGTGATCTTGAAGAATGCAGACTGGAGGATGGTGTTGGTGCG
>JAFQAT010000054.1 GCA_017399865.1 Bacteroidales bacterium
GTATAATGATACTTTCTCACGACCCCGCGAAGACTGACGGGGAGTTCCTGTGGCATACGCCAGTCCCGGGTGGACAGCGGTGCAAATGGGGCTATGATGCGGTGCCAGCCGCAGCCTGATACACGCATTGGTTTCATCAATGAATGGAAGGAGTGTTCCACATGGCATTTGCCATTGCTTCTAATGTCATAACAAATGAAAGCCTGGTTGACATTCGTGATGTGAAGGTAGATAAGACGCTCCCTAAGAATGAGCGCATTGCATCCTTCATTCGTCAGATCAAGAATCCCTATCATTTCCGCTGCGGTGATTTCGTAATCACAACAAGGTTTACTGAGGGTGGACAAACCCTTGAACAATGTCTGCAAGGTATCCTGCGTTGAATCGGCATAGTCGATTTTGTTTTTGATGAGTGCTATAATGGTCGTGGAAAAGGATGAACCCCTGGCCTGACAACTGCTCATTGATCGCGGGACTTCCCGGGAGAAAGGAGTGGAATCATGCCAAAATTCAGAGCGACCAAATACATTCGTCTCTCCTACACCGATGATCGGAGTACCGAGAGCGACAGCGTCGGAAACCAGCGGAAGCTCATTGACGATTTTGTGTCCAGGAATCCGGATATCGAGATCGTTTCGGAGCGAATTGATGATGGTTACAGCGGTACGATCTTTGACAGACCTGCGTTTAAGGAAATGATGCAGGATGTTATGGAGGGAACCATTAATTGTATCATTGTCAAGGACTTGTCCCGTTTAGGCCGCGAGTACATTGAGACTGGACGCTATCTTCGCCGGGTTTTCCCCAGCTACGGCGTTCGTTTCATTGCCATTACTGACGGGATTGACACTGCCCATGATACCTGCGCAGATGATCTTGCTGTATCGGTTAAGAACATCATGAATGAAGCCTACGCAAGAGACATTTCTGTGAAGACCCGTGCAGCTTTGCGAGTCAAGCGCCGTAACGGTGACTTTGTTGGTTCCTTTACGGTATATGGCTACATGAAGTCTGAAACAGATAAGAATCAACTTGTGCCAGATCCGTATGCGTCACGGGTTGTGCAGGACATATTCCGGATGCGGCTGGATGGCCTGAGTGCAAACAAGATTGCCGGTGAGCTGAATCGCCTTGGCATTCTGTCGCCAATGGCGTACAAAAAGAACCACGGCATCCCGTATGCCCGCAGGGGCTGGAGTGCCGATAAGGATGATTGTAAGTGGTCAGCGACCACGATCATCCGGATATTACAGGATGAAGTGTATATCGGAACGCTTGTCCAGGGAAAGCAGGGATCGCCTCATTTCAAGATCAAAGAAATGGAGCAGCTCCCATCTTCTGAATGGATTCGTGTTCCAGATGCTCATGAGCCGATCATTACCCGTGACTCGTTTGAACTTGTGCAGCGGATCAAGGGATTGGATACCCGATCTGCCCCCGATCAGAACGGGGTGTACATGTTCTCCGGTTTGTTGATCTGCGGCTGCTGCGGCGGGAAGATGATCCGGAAGACAAATAAGGTCGGCGAAAGAACCTACCATTACTATTACTGCCCGACCGGGAAGAAGAACGGATGCACACACCCGACCATGCTCAAGGAAGATACGCTTGCGGCATGTGTTCTGAACCTTCTGAAAGCACACATCGGCAATCTCGCTTCCCTGGAAGCGCTGCTTGCCGGGATTGATCAGGACAGTATCAATCAAGCGCTTGTCAAGGAGTATCGGGAACACATTGCTGAAAATGAGCAAACACTTGCTAAGGCGCTTGAATACAAAGCACGCCTGTATGAGCATCTTGTTTCGGGCGATATCAGCCGTGAAGAGTATGCAACCTTCAAGGAGGACTATACTCGCAAGGCGACATCTGCCCAGGAGAGTATCCGACTTCTGCAGGAGAAGCTGACTGATGTGTTGGAGAACAAAAGCGAGCGGAATCGCTGGATCGCCAACTTCACGCAGTTCGCTGAACTGAACGCGCTGGATCGAAAAGCGCTCATTCATATGGTGAAGTACATCAGGATAATCTCCAAGACGGAGTTTGACGTATCCTTTGCTTTCCAGGATGAGTACAAGAAAGCGATTCAACTGCTTGCAGAGGCTTCCCGCATGGCAACAGAATCCAGGAGTCACCTTGCAGAGGCTTCGGATAGCAGAAAGGTAGGATGAACATGGCGAGAAAGAGTAGAAAGAACTTGTCACCTGTGGTCAATGAGGAATATTCATTTGCTGGCTGGCGTGCTGCTGTTTATGTCCGTTTGTCTGTCGAGGATACCCGAACCCGCACTGATTCCATTGAGACGCAGCAGATGATCATTCGTGAGTTTCTGGAGGATCATCGGGATATTCAGGTCTTCGATACCTACATTGACAACGGAACGACCGGGACGAACTTCCAGCGTCCTGCATTTCAGAGGATGCTGGATGACATTGAAAGCGGCAAGGTGAACTGTGTGATCGTGAAGGATCTGTCGCGGCTCGGCAGGAACTCCATTGATACCGGGTACTACATTGAACGCTACTTTCCCGGCAAGAAGGTTCGTTTCATTGCTGTCAATGAGGACTATGACACTGAGCAGGAACATAGTGAGCAGGACGCTCTGATGATCCCGCTGCGCAACATGATCAACGAAGCCTATTCCATTGATATTGGCAAGAAGATCAAAGCGCAGCAGCGGCAAGCCATGAAGGACGGCAAGTTTGTCGGAGCCCGCGCTCCTTATGGCTACCGGAAGTCGCCTGATGATTGTCATCAGTTGATCGTCGATCCGGTGGCCTCCAAGGTGGTTCAACAGATGTTCCAGTGGGCAGCAGAAGGTGCTGGTATTAACACGATTGTTATGAAGCTGAATGAAGCTGGTTACTTGCCTCCAAGCCTGTATAAAGAATCGATCAATGAGTTCCCAGACAAGGTGCCGCATTATCGCCTGAGTGCCGGTCATTGGTCAAGCTGGTCGGTTCGCAAAATCCTGTACAATCAGGTTTATGTAGGCGATCTGGTACAGGGCAAGAGTAAGATCATCGACCATCAACAGGTTAAGGCCAGTGAAGATGAGTACACCATTGTACAGAACACGCATGAGGCAATCATCAGCCGGGAGCTGTTCGAACACGTGCGAACCATACTTGATGAGGCTGGACAGAAAGCTGTTGCTGCTCGGAAGAAATCGTTCACACCCAATCCATTGAAGGGCAAGGTATTCTGCGGTCATTGTGGCAGAAGCCTTCATCGCGGCGAGAATGAGCGAAAGAAGTCTGGTAATGTA
>JAFQAT010000055.1 GCA_017399865.1 Bacteroidales bacterium
ACAACCTGCATTAAAGATGCTTCACTTCGTTCAGCATGACATGCTATACTTTAAATCCCACTGAAGCTTCTACATCACAAAACCGTCAGCCGCCGCCAAAAATGTAGGCGGAGGAGCACTCCGTATGTCCGAGAGACGGCTGATAACGGGCGTATGTGACCCTTGGGTGGGGATGTGCTTGATCTGTCTGACATCGCACCCCGTCGCCATAAATGTAGCCGGAGGAGCACTCCGCATGTCCGGGGAGGGCCGATAGCGGGCGTATGTGACCCTTGGGTGGGGATGTGCTTGATCTGTCTGACATCGCACCCCCGCGTAGGGGGAGGGGCCCACAAAGTGGGAGGGGGTCACGGCAGAACAAGCATATCCCCGCACATTCACATATGACCGTTATCAGCCAATCTCAGCACCATTGCAAAGAGTCTCCGCAGGCGTAATGAACCTCATCTTGCCGTCATTCTGACGAGCCATGAGGATCATACCCTTCGACTCGATGCCACGGATCTTGCGCGGAGCAAGATTCGCAAGGATGCATATCTGCTTGCCCACCATCTCCTCAGGAGAATACTGCTCGGCAATACCTGAAACGATCACACGCTTGTCGATACCTGTATCTATGGTAAGCTTAAGAAGCTTGTCAGTCTTAGGCACACGCTCCGCCTCAAGGACAGTCGCAGTCCTTATGTCCATCTTGCCGAAATCATCGAATGTGCACTCCTCCTTCTGCGGAGTCACGACCGCAGCCTCGGCAGCCTTTGCTGCTGCCTCGCGCTCTGCACGGATGGCCTCGAGACGGGCAATCTGGCCGTCCACAACATCATCCTCGATCTTCGCAAAGAGAAGTTCAGGCTGGTTGAGCTGATGGCCGTCAGGAAGAAGGGAACTGTTTCCGAGATCATCCCATGAAAGCACTATACCGTCATGAGAAACACCTGTATGAAGAGCTGCGCCTTCGCCAGGCTGATAACGGTTTTCGTATGGAGATCCCTCGACTTCGCTCGGGATGACATCGTATGATTCACCTGCACGATGGTCAGCACCGGCGGCGATGCCCACATTCAGAATGCCGCGGAGCTTCTCTGCAGAGAACGGAAGGAAAGGCTCGAACGCGATTGCAAGCGAAGCGCATATCTGAAGCGATACATTCAGTATAGACGCGGTCCTGTCCATATCTGTCTTCGCAACCTTCCATGGCTCTGTGTCAGTAAGGTACTTGTTTCCGAGGCGTGCGATGTTCATTGCCTCCTTAAGGGCCTCACGGAACTTGTATCCGTCGAGATACTTCTCCATAGCCTCCTTCAAAGGCTGAATCTGCGCAAGTGTCTCTGCATCAACTGCCTCTGGCTTCAGATCCGCCGGAACCTTACCATCGAAATATTTATGTGTAAGCACCACTGCACGGTTCACGAAGTTTCCGAGGATGGCAACCAGCTCGCTGTTGTTGCGCGCCTGGAAATCCTTCCATGAGAAGTCATTATCCTTGGTTTCAGGAGCATTGGCTGTGAGCACATAACGGAGCACATCCTCCTTTCCAGGGAACTGCTCGAGATACTCATGAAGCCACACAGCCCATCCGCGTGAAGTAGAGATCTTGTCACCCTCGAGGTTGAGGAACTCGTTTGCAGGGACATTTTCTGGAAGGATATAACTGCCGTCTGCCTTCAGCATGGACGGGAACACGATGCAGTGGAACACGATATTGTCCTTTCCGATGAAATGGACGAGCTTGGTATCCTCGCTCTTCCACCACTTCTCCCATGTCTGCGGAAGAAGCTCCTGGGTGTTGGAAATATATCCGATTGGAGCATCGAACCATACATAAAGGACCTTTCCTTCTGAGCCATCGACAGGCACAGGAACGCCCCAGTTAAGGTCACGGCTGACCGCACGCGGCTGGAGGCCGCCGTCGATCCAGCTCTTACACTGTCCGTAGACATTGCTTCTCCACTCCTTATGTCCTTCGAGGATCCACTCGGAGAGCCATCCTTCGTACTTGTCAAGAGGCAGGTACCAATGCTTGGTCTCCTTCTTAACGAGCTCGCCGCCGCTGAGGGCTGACTTCGGATTGATCAGCTCGTCAGGGCTGAGGGTAGCGCCACACTTCTCGCACTGGTCGCCGTATGCGCCTTCAGCACCGCAGCGAGGACATGTACCTGTAATGTAGCGGTCTGCGAGAAATGTCTTCGCCTCCTCGTCATAGTACTGTTCGCTTACCTTCTCGATGAACTTTCCCTCGTCATAAAGTCTGCGGAAGAAGTCAGCCGCATTCTTGTGATGGGTCTTCGAAGAAGTGCGTGAGTATATGTCGAAATTGATTCCAAGTCCGGTGAAGGAATTCTTGATGATCTTGTGATACCTGTCCACGATGTCCTGCGGAGTACAGCCTTCCTTCTGCGCCTTGATGGTGATAGGGACTCCGTGCTCATCCGATCCGCAGACATAGAGTACATCCTCTCCCCTCATCCTCAGGTACCTGACATAGATGTCCGCAGGTACATACACACCGGCGAGGTGGCCGATATGGACCGGACCGTTCGCATATGGAAGCGCACAAGTCACAAGCGTTCTGTTGAATTTCTTGTTCATATATATTCTATTTTTAACATTTAATCACTTTAAAGATCCCTCGTCAAGCTCGGGATGACAAAGGGACGCCCGGAATGACAAGGGTCATACACGTCCCAACTCGTTGTTCAGGCGGGCGCGTGCCTTGTTATACTCCCCGATCCTGGTCATTATCTCGACCTGCCGTTCCGGATCATCAGTACGGGTAAGCTCTACCGTCAGTTCCTTGAGGAAAAGCTCGACCTTCTTCACCTGATAGGTCAGAAGAGTCTTCGGCACATAGATCACCAGACGTGTCGAAACAGCAGTCAGGGACTGTTCGTAATTCTTCACCGTAAGCTGATGCTTCGCTATCAGAAGTTCCTTTGCCACCGCAGAGACTTCCTCATCCATGCTGTCCAGAAGGCGTTTCTGGATCAGCTGCTGCGGCAGGCCTTCGTCATACATGTGGAAATATTCTTCATACACCTTCCTGTATGACCTGTTCACAAAATGTGCATCATCATCAGCCAGGATGCCGTCTATGAATTCCGCGACGTTTACGGTCTCCCCTTCCACATAAAACTTTGAATCCCTGTCAAAGTCAAGTTCCGTACATCCTTCCTCCAGTATGAATCCCAGAAGTTCCTTTTCACATGGGGCAAGGTGCGGTTCATTGATGACCACCCCACCTTCCAGAACCGGCTCCTCCGGTACATCAGCCACCGGTTCGTCGTATTCCGACGGTATGTAATCGTCATACGACGGAGGAGGCACATCTCCTGCCTGCGGCTGTTGGAGTGCGGCGCGGTTCTCCTCCCTCTGACGGGCCCTTTCCTTCTCCTTCTGCTCCGCAAGGAGCATGTCCGTCCTCGAACGGCTGACGCGGTCCGTCAATATCTGTTCGTCTATCTCGAACTTTGCAGCACATGCCTGCACATATACTGCCCTCTTCACGGCGTCAGGTATGAGCGAGATCGTATCCGCCACATCGTTTATCAACGTCGCACGCTTGAGCGGATCACTTCCCGCCTCTCCAAGGAGAAGGTCGGTCTTGAAGCTTATGAAGTCCTGCTCATTGCGGGCGATATGGTCCTGAACCTCTTCCAGCGTATGCCTGCGGGCGAAATCGTCAGGGTCCTGTCCTTCCGGAAGAAGGACGACCTTGACGTTCAGGCCCTCCTTCAGCACAAGGCCGATGCCCCTCAGGGCGGCCTTGATGCCGGCACCGTCGCCATCATAGATGATGGTCACGTTGCTGGTGAACTTGCGTATAAGGCGTATCTGCTCGACGGTCAGCGACGTGCCGCTGGAAGCGACTACATTCGTGATTCCCAGCTGGTGCATCGAAAGCACATCGAGATATCCTTCCACAAGGATGCACTTGTCCTGGCGGGACATCTCGTTCTTCGCGAACCAGATTCCGTACAGGGACCTGCTCTTCACATATATCTCCGTCTCAGGGGAGTTCACATACTTTGCGACGCTCTTGTCAGTCTTCAGCGTACGGCCTCCGAAAGCTATCACACGGCCGCTCACAGAATGAATCGGGAAGATCACCCTGTCGAAGAAACGGTCCACAAGGCGGCCGTCATCATACTTGATGCTCAAGCCGGTCTCCACAAGGAACTCCTCCTTGTAGCCAGCTGCCCTGGCGGCCTCCGAAAGCGCCTTACGGCTTACCGGAGCCCATCCCAGGCCGTATTTCCTGATGGTCTCGTCTTCGAGTCCGCGACTTTTGAAATACTGGTATCCGATGGCCTGTCCTTCAGGGGTCTGAAGGCTGTCCTGGAAGAATTTGCCGGCAAATTCAGAAACCAGAAGCAGACTTTCATTACGCTGTCTGTTCGCGATTTCCTCGGCGCTCTCCTCCTTCTCCACCACTTCGATGTGGTACTTCCTCGCCAGATATTTCAGAGCCTCTACATACGAGAGGTTCTCATGCTCCATTATGAAGCCGACAGCAGTGCCGGACTTTCCGCATCCGAAACATTTGTATATTCCCTTTGACGGAGAAACAACGAAAGACGGTGTCTTCTCGTTGTGGAAGGGACAGCAGGCCATATGGTTGGCTCCGCGCTTCTTCAAGGTCACGAAGTCTCCCACGACATCAACGATCTGTGCCGCATCCAATATCCTGTTCACCGTCTCCTGGGGAATCATCCTACTGCTCCTCTACCTTTTCGTAATCGACATCCTTTACGACAGTCACTGTCGTGTCGTCCTGGACTGCCTGACCCTGCGTATTCGTCTGACGGATCTCGTATTCATCTATCGCCTTGCGCATCTTCCACGACGAGAACAGCTCCGACACTCCGTAGACGATCAGCGCTGCGCCTGCGACAACTCCTATGGCCTCACCGAGGAATGACGGCTTGGTCATCAGGAATATTCCGGCAGCAAGCACGAGGAAAGGCAGGACATATGACCACAGGCCAAGCTTCACCACGCGGCTGGCGCTGCCAAGGCCCAGAAGCTGGAAGAATCCGAAGCATATGAGCACGAAAGCGATCAGATAGATCAGAAGACCTGCGACAAAGCCAGGGAAAAAGAAAAGCAGAAGGCCGAGTATTATGTCCACTACTCCGTTGAATCCCATCAGTCCCATGGTACCGTTCTTCCTCTGCCTGTATCCAACTATCAGGGAGACTATTCCTGATGCGAAAAGGAATGCAGCGATTATCTGCACAGCCAGTTCCAGAGCATTGGTCCTGCTTATCACCATCACGATACCGATCGCGATGGCAGTCAGCGCCCTGAGCGGGCCGTTGAACTTGTTCTTATAACCGAATGTTATCATATCCGTTGTGTTTTAAAGCCTTAAATGGCATAATCTGCAAAAATACTAAAAAATCACTAACTTCGCAGGCGTTTTCGTGTTAATTGATGATGCATCTGTTCGATAACCATAATCACAGCCAGTTTTCATTCGACGGGAAAAGGTCTTCCGTCGAAGAATGCGCCAATGCGGCGCTGTCACAAGGCCTTTCAGGCATGGCATTCACCGATCACTGCGACTTCTTTGTCCCCGCGATGAAAGCATCATATGAGAACCTCGTGCCGGAAGTCTTCGACGTGCCTGCCCAGCAGGAGGAAATCGACAGGGTGCAGGCACTCATTGACAATGGAGGCGGAAACCTGAAGTTGCTGAAGGGCATCGAAATCGGGATGCATGAAGACCACCATGACGACATCCGCAGGACCCTTGCAGAAAACAGCTTCGACCAGGTCATAGCATCCGTCCATTATCTGGACGGTATAGACCCTTTCTACGGGGGATATTACGAAGACAAGGACTGGAAACTGGCCTACGGCCACTATCTCGAGACCATACATACCGAGATGACATGGCTCCGGGACTTTGACATCATGGGCCATTTCGACTACGTCGTCAGGTATGCCCCCTATCCGGAGGCATGCATCAGATACCGGGACTTCAGCGACATCCTGGACGAAATGTTCCGATTCATCATCCACGAAGGGAAAGCCCTGGAAATCAACACGAAGAGCTACCAGGAACACAAAGGACGTCCTGTCACCTTGGACACGGATGTACTCATCCGCTACCGCGAGCTCGGAGGTGAAATCGTCAGCCTCGGCTCAGACTCCCACGACCCGTCACGTGTCGGCTACGGCTTCAGCCGTTTCGCCGGACTTCTGAAGTCCCTCGGATTCCGCTGGACCGCCCATTACGAAAAACGGAAGCTTGTCCAGCTTCCGTTATAATCGAATCTATTTCCTGTTCCCTAGAATGGAAGGTCATCCTCTTCCAGAGGAGCGCTGTATGCGCCTGCGCTTGCAGCATATGGATCTTCCTGAGTGATCGGAGGTACGCCCTGAGCCCCTGTAGGAGCAGCATAGGCACCTGCCGAAGCAGCATAGTCAGGTCCCGGTGCAGCCTGGGCCGCAGGCTCGATTCTCCATGCCCTTACGTCAGTATACCAACGGCCGTTATATTCACGACTGCTGAGATTGAAGGAGATCTTCACCTTGTCGCCTACCTGGTACTTGTCAAGTTCCTTGACCTTATCGTCTCCCCAGACATTCATGCATACCTGGGAAGGATAGTTGCCTTCCTGATATTCGAAGATGAATTCCTGCTTCGCCCAGGCACCTCTTGCCGATGTACCTGACTGGACATTAAGCTTGCGGACAATCCTGCCCTCGAGTTCCATTGCCATTACTTCTCAGACTTTGGAGTGAACTTGCCGACCTTGAGGACCTCAACATCGAAGATGAGGGCAGAGTTTGGCTCGATAGCCTGGTTTCCTCTTGCGCCGTATGCAAGGTCTGAAGGGATGTAGAGAGTTGCCTTTCCGCCTTCGCCGAGAAGACCGAGACCCTCTGTCCATCCTCTGATCACGCGGTTAGCCACGAACTTTGTAGAGTCGTTCTCATCGAATACCGTACCGTCGATAAGGGTACCCTTGTAGTTCACCCATACAGTGTCGTTAGGAGCGATCTTCTCGTCAGCGCCTGCTGCGATGATAGTGTACTGGAGACCGCTTGCAGTAGTGTCTACGTCAGCTCTCTTTGCGTTCTTTGCAAGGAATTCCTTTGACTTTGCAGCGTTGACAGCAGCCTTGTAGTTCTGCTTCTTCATCATGTACTCGTTGAAGATCTGGTTCATCATGTTAGGGTTGATGTCGAACTGCTCCACGAACTCAGGATCATACTGTGATCCCTCTGCATTCATGAAATCGTTCATACCCTTCTTGAACTCAGCCATGTTGATGTCGTCGAGGTCATCAGCAAAGTTCTTGATGAAAGAGCCTACATTGATACCGATGAGGTAGCTTACAGAGTCTACCTGACCCTGGGTAGGAAGTTCTGCGTCAACCTTCACATTGGTCTTTGGACCGCACGAAAGTGCGAGTGCAGCGACAAGGGCTGCGGCGATAATTCTGATTGCTTTCATTTCCTTATAATTTTAATTGTTCATAATTTTCAATACAACCGGCAAATATAATCATTTTTTCAATATGGTGCATTTTTATGCAATTCATTCATCCGATGCCCCATTTTTCCGAGCGGTTCAGGCTGTTTTTTTCAACATTGTGACATGGAAAATTTTGAGGAGTCAAAAAAATCATTTAATTTAGTAATCCAAATATTTCGTGTCATGACAATAGACTCCGCTCTGCTTCACGGCAAGTTGAAGGAATTCTTTGGATTTGACTCCTTCAAAGCTGATCAGGAAAAGATCATCACACATCTTGCCAACGGTAACAACGCCTTTGTCCTCATGCCTACAGGTGGAGGAAAGTCCCTCTGTTATCAGCTGCCGGCCCTCGTGATGGAGGGAACTGCGATTGTCATATCTCCTCTCATCGCCCTGATGAAGAACCAGGTCGATGCCATCAGAGGCTTCGTTTCCGGAAACGACGGCATCGCCCACTTCCTGAACTCTTCCCTGAGCAAGGCGCAGATAGCGGACGTCAGGAACGACCTCATGTCCGGAGCGACAAAGCTACTGTATGTGGCTCCGGAATCCCTGACGAAGGCAGAGAATGTAGCGATGCTGAAGGAGATAAAGATCTCGTTCTACGCCGTAGACGAGGCCCACTGCATATCCGAATGGGGCCATGACTTCAGACCGGAATACAGACGCATACGAAATATAATCGAGGAGATCGGAGTCTCCCCTATCATAGCCCTGACAGCGACTGCGACCCCGAAGGTCCAGAGCGACATAATCAAGAACCTCGGCATGACCGACGCCACCGTCTTCAAGTCGTCGTTCAACCGTCCTAACCTGTATTATGAAATAAGGGACAAGTCCGACCCGAAGAGAGACATAATCAAGTTCATCCGTCAGAACCCGGGCAAATCCGGAATCATCTACTGTCTGAGCAGGAAGAAGGTGGAGGAGCTTGCCGAGCTTCTGAACATAAACGGTATCAAGGCGGCGCCATACCACGCAGGACTGGACGCAAAGACCAGAGCCGACAACCAGGACAGATTCCTGATGGAAGACATTGACGTCATCGTAGCCACCATTGCCTTCGGAATGGGAATCGACAAGCCTGATGTAAGGTTCGTCATCCATTACGACATACCTAAGAGCATCGAAGGCTACTATCAGGAGACCGGCCGCGCCGGCAGAGACGGTCAGGAAGGCAAGTGCATCACGTTCTACAGTTACAAGGACATCCAGAAGCTGGAGAAGTTCATGCAGGGAAAACCTATCGCCGAGCAGGAGATCGGAAAGCAGCTCCTGATGGAGACCGTGGCATATGCGGAATCCAACTCATGCCGCAGGAAACTCCTTCTGAACTACTTTGGAGAAACATACGGCGTAGAGAACTGCGGGGCATGTGACAACTGTCTCCATCCGAAGAGACAGTTCGACGGAAGGGAAGAGATGGCGATGGTCATCGAACTCATCCAGACCCTCCCTGAAAGATTCAAGCTGGAACATCTGTCCAACATACTTGCCGGAGAGATGAACTCCATCATTAAGTCATACAGACACGACAAGCTCGAGCTTTACGGCGCAGGAAAGGACCACTCGGTGAAGTTCTGGTGCGCAGTGATCCACCAGGGCCTTGTCCGGCACCTGCTCCATAAGGACATCGAATCATACGGGCTGATCTCCGTAACCCCTGAAGGTCAGGCATTCTATGAAAAGCCTTATGAGCTGATGCTTACGGAAGAAAGGGAATTCGCGGAAGGAGAAGACGATGATGAAGATACGGCTGCAGCCGCAAGAGGAGGCGGAGGAGGAGACCCTCAGCTTCTCGCGATGCTGAAGGACTTAAGAAAAGACGTGGCCAAGAGGCTAAGGCTCCAGCCTTGGGTGATATTCGGAGACCCTTCTCTGGAAGACATGTCCATCATGTACCCTATAACCATCGACGAACTGAAGAACTGTCAGGGCGTAGGAGAAGGAAAGGCCCGCAAGTTCGGAAAGGAATTCCTGGAGCTCATAGCAAAGTATGTCGAGGAAAACGAGATTGAAAGGCCTGACGACTTCGTGATGAAGTCAATGGTCAACAAATCCGTAAACAAGGTATACATAATCCAGAACATAGACCGCAAGATACCTCTGGAAGACATCGCAGACTCCAAGGGAATGGACATGGAAGAGCTTCTGGACGAAATAGAGGCAATAGTTGCATCCGGAACCCGTCTGAATCTGGACTATTACATAGAGCAGACCCTTGACGAGGATATCGTAGACGAGATATTCGAATACTTCCGCGACGAAGCCGAATCAGATTCCCTCGAAGCAGCCATGGAAGATCTCCGTGACGACTACGACGAGCCGGAAGTCCGCCTCGTCCGTCTCAAATTCCTCTGCGAAGTCGCCAACTGACATATACATTATCAGTCAAAAGCACAAAAACGGACGTTTTTGTGCTTTTGAACCGTTTTTTCACCTCCTAAAGAACAAATCCGGCTTGTTTTGTTCTTTAGAATTGTCAAACCACTTCAGCCAAGACAGCTATCCATTTGGCACTTTGCAGAATAATGCATAGATTTGTCCCTGATATTGCGTGGGCATTGTTATGTATCGTGCTCTGCAGGCTGTTCTGGCCGGGGTATCTGAAGCCCCTTACAAGACGCGCATTCCTTAATTTTTATAAATGAAATTGCATTATGATGAAGAATGACTCTACTGCAGTTTCGTTTCGAGATCTGGAATGGAACTGCGAACTACAATTCAAAAAGCACAAGCACTATTGGCATCTGTACACCAACGGGAAGGATGTAGATGTCATTTTCAGCAATCGTGAGGAAATGACAGCGGGCATGAACATTATGGGCATATGCTGCTTGAACATTCCCGAGGTGAAAGCGTTTACGTTCGAACTGATGAACAATCACCTCCACATTATTCTAGCCGGAGAGCGTGCTCGCTGCGAAGATCTGTTCTGCATGTTCAAGAAAAAGATTTGGAAGTATTTCTCCAGAAATTCACGAATAGTGGATCTGCGAAAGTTTGAATGCGAACTTTTAGAGATAACCTCGCTGCAAAGCCTACGTAATGAAATCATATACGCAAACAGGAACGGATACGTCGCAAGACCGGACTGCACACCTTTCTCATATCCATGGGGAGCGGGGGCATGGTTCTTCAATCCTCTTATGGCAGAACTGTCTAGCGTCTCGTTCAAAGACCTGACAATCAGAGAGAAAAGACAGATCTGTAGAAGCAACGACGTCGATCTTCCGGCAGATGATATACGAATATTCAACGGAATGATTCTCCCGTCATGCTTCTGCGACATAAAGACAGCGGAGTCATTCTTCCGGAGCGCGCATCACTATTTCCAGCAGCTGTCCAGGAAATTCGAAGCATATGGTGAAATAGCTGCCCGTCTGCATGAAAGCGTATTCATTGCAGACGAAGAAATGTACGCTGCAGTATGTATGCTGTGCATGAAGCTTTTCGACGTCAAGCATCCGGGACTTCTTGCAGCCAATGACAGGATCGAGATGGCAAGGAAGATGAAGCAGGAGTACAACGCTTCAAACCGGCAGATAAGAAGTATACTCAAACTGGACAAAGATCTGGTAGACCAACTGTTTCCACCAGCCGTCTGAACAGTCCGAAGAACAAAACTAAGCGGTCCCGTACCTTAGGCGTCTGGAACTCCGGTCTAAAGCACAAAAGTGGGCGGTTTTGTGCTTTAGAAGGTTGCAAACTATGTCTAAAGAACAAAAATGAGGCGTTTTGTGCTTTAGAAGGTTAGAAACTAGGTCTAAAGAACAAAAGTGGGCGGTTTTGTGCTTTGCAGAGCTGGAAATGCAGTCCAAAGAGCGAGATAAGGGTTGAAGAAACACATGGAGAGCATTAACTAAAGCTCCAGCCAGCGGATGTCCTTGTCGCGGCCCCAGTAGGAGAGCTGGCGCTTGGCGTAGCGGCGGGTGTTGCGCTGGATCAGCTCTATAGCGCGGTCCAGCGACGTTACCGGGCCGTCGCCGGGAGACCCACCCCGGCGACCAGCAGCAAAACCAGCAACAGGACCGGAAGTCAGGCCGTCCTGCCAGTCGAACCAGTCGAAGATCTCCTTATAACCTACGGTCTGAAGCGCAGCAAGGTCGCGGTAGGCAGTCAATGAGCGCACCTCATCTACAAGCCCATCGTCTATCATCTGAATGACACGTCTGTTGATGCGGTCATAAAGGACTTCGCGCGGACGCGTAAGCCCGATCTTCTCAATCTCAAAATCGCGAGCCTTGCGTGGCGAAGTCTTGAACGAAGAAAACGGTTTTCCTGTCATCAGGCACACCTCAAGAGCACGTACGACCCTTTGTCCGTTGGCGATGTCGATCGTTGCATAGCTTTCCGGATCCAGAGCCTTGAGCTCCAGACGCAGAGACTCGACCCCTTCTTCACGCAGACGCCTCATAAGCTCCTCACGCAGAGGCAGATCTGCCGACGGAAAGTCGTCAAGTCCGTTAACCAAGGCATCGATATAGAAACCTGAGCCTCCTGCCATCACAAGAGTCTCATGCCCCTCGGAGAAAAGACGGTTTATCAGCTCCAGCGCCTCCAGCTCATACTTTCCTGCAGTATAAAGCTCGGTAACCGTATGGGAATGGATAAAATAATGCTGAACAGAGTCAAGCTGCTCAGCAGAAGGCACTGCCGTGCCGATGGTCATTTCCTTATATATCTGACGCGAGTCGCAGGATATTATCGGAGAATCATATTTGAGCGCAGTCTCGATGCTGTAGTCAGTCTTGCCTACAGCAGTGGGACCGAGAATGATGACAAGCTTATTCATCGTCATCCTCGCCGAAGATCTCTTCGGTCTCATCGTCTTCCGGCTCTTCGTCGTCTTCGTCGAAGTCGTCGAAATCATCGTCATCCGGGTCCTTCTTCTTGTCGTCAGGAAGGTCCTCGAACGCCACATAGCCGTTCTCGAACTCTATAGGATTAGGGCCCTTGGTCTCGACGAGAAGCGGATAGATCACGTTCCTGCGTTCCTGACTTTCGCCATCGAAAGTCACGATCACGCTCTTCACATTCGTCGTGTCATAGAAATAGATGAACCTGTCCTCCCCCCTCTTGTGGCACTCGCCGAACGTTACATTGTCGATTGTACCGAAACCGAAATCCGTGAATACGCTGTATCTGGCAGCAACATCGCCGTCAAGACCGAAAGCCTTGAAGAGCACTACCTGGTCCTGTGGAAAATCCATATCTGCCCTCATCTGTTTGTGAAGGCTATATAGAGAGGCGGTTGACTTCACCTCGTATACTCGTGCAAATCCCTTGATTCCGGGAAGAGAAACCCTATATTTCAGTATCATAGACAGTTAGAATTGTTCTTGGTTAAAAATAGCCTCCAGAACTACTGGAAGCGGAATCAAAGATAATAATTTTTCTCTCGACAGAGACAAAAAAATTATAGAAACATGCAAAGTGAAATATAAAATGCTTAAATTTGATGTTTGGTATGGACACTACACTGATCCAAGATTCGTACAAGAGCATCGCGGCAGAAGCGAAGGGTCTCTTCAAGGACAATGGAAGCCGATTCATTGCCCATGCATATCCCGTCGAAACAGAAGAAGAAGTCAAGGAAATCATCGCAGCTCTCAAGAAGGAATACTACGACGCCAGGCATCACGTATATGCCTACAGGCTCGGCTATAAGGGCGACAGGTTCCGTGCGAATGACGACGGAGAGCCTTCCGGTTCGTCAGGAAGGCCCGTCCTGGGACAGATCGATTCATACGGACTGAGCGATATCCTCGTCGTGGTGGTACGATACTTCGGAGGAATAAAGCTGGGCATCCCCGGGCTCATAAGGGCCTACAAGACATCGACGGCAGATGCGCTTGCCAACGCCGAGATAGTAGAAAAGATAGCATCGAAGATGTATCGGGTCCATTTCGGGTACATGAGCATGAACAGCGTGATGAAGGTGTTCAAGGACATGGGACTGGATCAGAAGAACCAGAAGTTCGACATGGAATGTACCATGGACACGAGCGTACGACTGTCGCTGGTCGACACCTTCCTCGAAAGGATGGGCGATGTCGAAGGCTGCCGGATAGAAGAGATATAGACGCAGATTTATAGAACAACATAAGCAGTATGAGCAAGAAAAGTTTGATTTCGATCTGGGACTTCACGAAGGAGGAGATCCTCCATGTCCTGGAAACCGCCAAGGAGTTCGAGCAGAACAGGGTACAGAACTTCCTTGAAGGAAAGGTCATTGCAAGCCTCTTCTTCGAACCGTCTACAAGGACCAGGCTCAGCTTCGAGACAGCCATCAACCGTCTCGGAGCGAAGGTAATAGGTTTTTCAGACGCATCCAACACCAGCCAGAGCAAGGGCGAGACCCTAAAGGACACCATCAAGATGGTCAACAATTATGTCGACATGATCGTGATGCGCCACCCTCTCGAAGGAAGTTCGCGCTATGCATCGGAAGTGGCCACAGTACCAGTCGTAAACGCTGGAGACGGAGCCAACCAGCACCCTTCCCAGACTCTTCTCGACCTCTACTCGATCCTTCAGACCCAGGGCAGGCTTGAGAATCTGACCATCAACATGGTTGGCGACCTCAAATACGGAAGGACTACCCACTCGCTTCTCCAGGCCATGTCCCATTTCAATCCGAAATTCATATTCACAGCACCGAAGGAACTCGAGATGCCGCAGGAATACAAGGACTTCCTGGACAGCAAGGGCATAGAATACATCGAGACAACTTCCCTCGACGAGCACCTCAACGACTGCGACATCCTTTACATGACCCGCGTCCAGCAGGAAAGGTTCACCGATCCGATGGAATACGAAAGGGTGAAGGACGTGTACCGTCTTGAAGCTTCGATGCTCTCGGAAGTAAGGAACAACATGAAGATACTCCATCCGCTCCCTCGCGTGAACGAGATCGACCAGGATGTCGACGAGACTCCTTACGCATATTATTTCAAGCAGGCTGAAAACGGACTTTATGTCCGCATGGCGATCATATCGTATCTGCTGGGATACCGTTAGAAGATTCTTCACTTCGTTCAGAATGACAGTTTAAATTATGAGTAGAAAGGAATTAGTAGTAAGCGCATTGGAGAATGGTACCGTACTGGACCATATACCCGCTGAAAACGTATACAAGGCTCTTGAAATCCTGAATCTCAAGGGAATAGAAAGCCAGATCACAATAGGAATCAACCTTGCCAGCAAGGTTCACGGCAAGAAAGGCATCATCAAGATTGCGGACAAGTTCTTTGAGAACGACGAACTCAACAAGCTTGCCCTGATTGCTCCGGACGCAACCGTGAATGTCATCCGCGACTTCAAGGTTGTCGAGAAGAAGAAGCTGGAGATGCCGGAAGAGGTAATAGGTATCGCAAAGTGCAGAAACCCTAAGTGTGTGACCAATCACCAACCGATAAAGACCCGTTTCGCCACAGTTGTAAAAGATAACGAAATACAACTTCTTTGCCATTTTTGCGAAAAAATCACCACAACAAAGTATATTTATTAAAATAAATCATTACCTTAGGCCCGATTTTAGATTACAAACTATAACCAAATACTGACAATGAAAAAGGTTCATAATTTTACAGCAGGACCATGCGTCCTGCCACAGCAGGCGATTGACAACGCAATCGAAGCTTTGAAGGACTTCAAGGGAACAGGCATTCCCGTAATCTCGATCTCACACAGAACAAAGGAATGGGAGGCAGTCATGGACGAGTGCCGCGCACTCTGGAGAGAGCTTCTCAACATCCCTGAAGATTATGAAATCCTTTTCCTCGGAGGTGGAGCAAGCATGGGCTTCCTCTACGTTGCAATGAACTTCCTTGAGAACAAGGCAGGATACCTGGAGACAGGCGTATGGGCAAAGAAGGCGCTCAAAGAGGCAAAGGGACTCGGAAACGCATACGCTGTCGCTTCTTCAGCAGAAACTGTATTCAATTATATTCCTAAGGGATATGAGATCCCAAGCGACCTGGATTACTTCCACATCACATCAAACAACACAATCTACGGAACCGAGATCCTCGAAGACCTCGACTGCCCTGTTCCGCTTATCGCCGACATGTCTTCAGACATCATGAGCCGTCCTGTGGACGTGAGCAAGTATGCGATGATCTACGGCGGTGCACAGAAGAACGTGGGCCCTGCAGGCGTTGCATTCTTCATCGTGAAGAAGGACCTCCTCGGAAAGGTAAGCCGCTATATCCCTACAATGCTTGACCTCCGCACCCATATCGACGGCAAGTCAATGTTCAACACCCCTCCTGTATTCTCGATCTACGTGATGAACGAGACACTCAAGTGGCTCAAGGGAATCGGCGGAGTGGAGGCGATCCAGAAGATCAACCAGGAGAAAGCTGCCCTTCTTTACGCAGAAATCGACCGCAACCCTCTCTTCAAGGGCACTGCAGCTGTCGAAGACCGTTCGCTCATGAACGTATGCTTCGTGATGGCAGACGGATACGAGCATCTCCAGGACGAGTTCATGGCATTCGCAAAGGAGAAGGGAATGACCGGAATCAAGGGCCACAGGTCTGTAGGAGGTTTCCGCGCATCCATCTACAACGCATGCCCTGTTGAAAGCGTACAGGCGCTCGTAGACTGCATGAAGGAGTTTGAACAGCTTAAGAAATAGTAATGAAGGTACTTGTAGCAACTGAGAAACCGTTCGCTGCAGCTGCGGTCAACGGAATAAGAGAAATCGTAGAGAAGGCAGGACACGAGCTTGTCCTTCTGGAGAAATACACTGAAAAGGCACAGCTTCTTGAAGCTGTTGCAGATGCTGACGCGCTTATCGTACGCTCAGACAAGGTTACGGCTGAAGTCGTTGAGGCAGCCAAGGACCTCAAGATCGTGGTACGTGCCGGAGCAGGATACGACAACATAGACCTCAAGGCCTGCACCGACAAGAACATCGTGGTGGAAAACACTCCGGGCCAGAATTCAAACGCTGTAGCCGAGCTCGCCATCGGACTGATGATCTACATCTCACGCAACCAGTTCACTCCGGGCACAGGCAGCGAGCTGAGCGGCAAGAGACTCGGAATCCAGGGATTCGGCAACATCGGACAGCTGGTAGCAAAGAAGGCAGTTGCCCTCGGAATGGACGTAGTGATCTACACCAACGAGGTCAAGGAAAAGCACCAGAGATGGAAGGCGACATTCTCGCTCGAGCATCTTTACAGCTCATGCGACTTCATATCCATCAACATCCCTGCGACCCCTTTCACCATGAGGACCGTAGACTACAACCTCATCTCGAAGATGCCGAAGGGAGGATGCCTCATCAATACCTCACGCAAGGAGATTATCTGCGAAGATGGACTTGAGAAGGCCCTTTCAGAAAGGCCTGACCTCAAGTATGCGACCGACATCGCTCCTGAAAGATATGCAGAATTCAAGGAGAAGTTCGGAAAGCAGATCTTCGCGACCCCGAAGAAGCAGGGAGCGGAGACAGGCGAGGCGAACATAAACGCCGGTCTTGCTGCCGCACAGCAGATCTGCGACTTCTTTGAAACAGGTTCTACAAAATTCAAGGTCAACAAATAAGACTATGGTAAGAATCAGACCATTCGCGGCGGTACGCCCGCCGAAGCAGTATGTGGAAGAAGTGGCTGCAAGGCCATACGACGTGCTCAACTCGGCCGAGGCAAAGGCCGAGGCCGGAGAAAAGTCGCTCCTGCACATCACAAAGCCTGAAATCGACTTCGACCCCATCATCGATGAGCACAGCCAGCCGGCATACGACAAGGCCGTAGAAAACTTCAAGGCATGGCAGGAAAAGGGATGGCTCGTCCAGGACGAGAAGCCATACTACTATGTATATGCGCAGACAATGGAAGGACGTACACAGTACGGACTCGTGATGTGCGCCCATACGGACGACTATGCCGAAGGCAAGATAAAGAAGCACGAGCTCACCCGCAAGGACAAGGAAGAGGACCGCATGATCCACGTCCGCATCCAGAATGCGAACATCGAGCCTGTATTCTTCTCATATCCTGACAATGAGGAAGTCAATGCAATTGTAGGCAGGTACATCGCGCAGGATGCCGAATACGACTTCGTCGCTGAGGATGGGTTCGGACACCATTTCTGGGTGATCGACAACCAGGCGGACATCGACCGCATCACAGAAATCTTCGCCGGAATTCCTGCATTCTATGTAGCTGACGGCCACCATCGTACAGCCGCGGCCGCTCTCGTCGGAGCAGAAAAGAAGGCACAGAATCCGAACCATACCGGAGAAGAGGAATACAACTACTTCATGACAGTGGCATTCCCTGACAGCCAGCTCAAGATCATCGACTATAACCGCGTCGTAAAAGACCTTAACGGACTGACTCCTGAAGAGCTTATCGCAGCAGTTTCGGAAGACTTCGACGTTCGCGAAGAAGGCTGTGAGATATACAAGCCTGGCAAGCTCCATGAGTTCTCGATGTACCTTGAAGGCAAGTGGTACTCGCTTGTTGCAAAGGAAGGACGCTACGACGACAGCGACCCAATCGGGGTTCTCGATGTGACCATCCTGTCGAACCTCGTGCTTGACAAGATCCTTGGCATCAAGGACCTCCGCACATCGAAGAGGATCGACTTCGTGGGAGGTATCCGCGGACTTGGCGAGCTTTCACGCCGCGTTGACAGCGGCGAGATGAAGGTCGCGTTTGCGCTCTACCCTGTCTCAATGAAGCAGCTTGTGGACATCGCCGACTCAGGCAACATCATGCCTCCGAAGACCACCTGGTTCGAGCCGAAGCTCCGTTCCGGCCTCGCAATCCACAAGTTAGCGTAAACCTGTAAAAAGAACAGCACATTATTCCGGCGACCCCCACCTGCCTTCGGCAGGCACCCCCTAGCCGGGGGTGGCATGTCGCACTACATAATGTGCTGTTCTTTTTACCAGTCCGGATATGCATATCATTCTGCTAGCCAGGTAATACTGAGGGAATGATCGATATCCCTATGCTCCACTCCTTCATGATCCTCATAGCTGTCATTGTAGAAATAACGGATAGTTTCTCCAGGAGTAAGGATGCGTTTTTCCGTTCCGTGACGGAAAGTGATCTGGCTGTCGGTGATTTCAGTAATGCATAGACCGATAAAACCGTCATATTCAAGCGAACCCGTCCTGGCCTGAATGGTCTCATCTGTTGATTCATCCCATTCACTGTTCATAAGAGCCCAGCCTTTCTTATGCCACCTGATATTCAGCCGGATATCGGTCGCTTCTCCCTGAGGGACATTCCATGATACCCTTTCTCTGAGTTCATCTGCATCAGCTATGATGACATAAGCCTCATCCTGACCCAGAGCGTTACGAAGCACTCTCTCTGCCTTGTCCCAATTCTCTTCCGGATGGTCTCCGCAGAGGGCCTTTACCGTCTCCAGAAAAGCCTCGTTGAATTTATCCCAGTCCTTCTCACGCTCGAAAGACGCAGTGGAAAGAATGACAAAATCCCTGCCTTCGCAGAAATTGAAATTTTTAGACCGAAGAAAATCACTCTGACAAGTCAGTTCCAGTCTGATAGTCATCAGATCAGCAGACATACCCATCATATCAGACTTCAAGGCATATGGCTCGGAAGGATATTTTCCTACCACTTCGTTTATGTTCTTATAACATATATCATTCCATCCATAATCGTTGGTACGCGGATTACGGTAAAAAGACAACACTGGAGATTCTGTAGGCAGATCCTGGATAAGGTTTTCCCTTTCACTGTAACTGAACCAATCAAACTTGGCCGCACCTTCCAGAAAAGCAGCAATAGCCTGTTCCGAATCATCTCCCTTTGCTATAATGCCTGTCATCCATCCATGCACTTCTGCACAGACTGCTCTGGCATTGCCTTTAGCGGGATTGAATGCTTTTGCTATTATATCCATACCGGTCTGATATTAGATGAAACAATATTATAGTCCACGACCACGGAGGAGGGCGCCGGAGTCTGGGTCGGCGCCGCGGAAGCGCTTGTAAAGAACCATCGGTTCTTCGCTTCCGCCCATCTCAAGAACATTCTTTCTGAAAGACATGGCGGTTTCCTTGTCATAGATGCCCTTCTCCTTGAAAAGTTCGAAGGCATCCTTATCGAGAACTTCTGCCCAGAGGTAGCTGTAGTAACCTGCGCTGTATCCGCCGCTGAAGATATGGGCGAAATATGTACTGCGGTAGCGTGGGATGATCTCGTCGATAAGGCCCATCTCCTTGCATGCCTGAGTTTCGAAAGCCATCGGGTCGAGTCCGTCTACAGAAGAGAGCATATGCCACTTGAGGTCAAGGATAGAAGCTGCTGCAAGCTCGGTCGTCATAAAGCCCTGGTTGAATGTATCGGCTGCCATGATCTTGGCTACGAGCTCGTCAGGAATGACTTCTCCGGTCTGGTAATGGCGTGCATATTTTGCAAGGACTTCCTTCTGGAACGCCCAGTTCTCCATGATCTGGGACGGGAGCTCGACGAAGTCGCGAGCGACCGATGTTCCTGCAACGCTCTTATATGTACACTGGCTGAGAAGGCCATGGAGAGCATGTCCGTACTCATGGAAAAGAGTCTCGACCTGATCAAGGGTAAGAAGAGAAGGAGTGTCGGCTGTAGGCTTCGCAAAATTGCCCACATTCACGATCACAGGGCGTACTCCGAGCTCCTGCTCCACGAAATTGGTCATCCATGCTCCTCCCCTCTTGGTGCTGCGAGGGAAATAGTCTGTCAGGATAACTCCGATGAGGGAACCGTCAGCATCAGTCACCTTGAAGCCTTCCACATCAGGATGGTATGCAGGAATGCCCTCAAGCTTCTCATACTGAAGACCGTAAAGGTCTGTGGTCAGGTCGAATACGCCCTGACGCACGTTCTCCATCTGGAAATAAGGCTTTGTCTGCTCTTCATCAAGAGCATACTTCGCCTTGCGCACCTTCTCGGTATAATATGCCCAGTCCCAAGGCTCGATCTTCGAGCCTGCAGGGGCTGCGCCTGCCTTGATGTCCTTGTCCATCTCCACCTGCATGTCTGCGATCTCCGCCTTCGCCTTCTTCACAGCCGGTGCCATGATCGAAGCAAGGAACTGGTCGACAGCCTCAGGTGTACCAGCCATCTTGTCTGCGAGGATCATCTGTGCCGGATTCTCATAGCCCAGAAGCTTCGCCTTCTCGATGCGCAGGGCCATCATCTTCATGATGAGGTCCTTATTATCATACTGGTTGCCGTTGTTTCCACGGGTAGAATATGCCTTGAACATCCTCTCCCTGAGGGCACGGTCTGCAGTCGTCGCCATCGCTCCAGGATACTCTGAGATAGTCACTCCGAATTCCTCTGCGAAAGCATTGTTCTCCGCGAGAAGGTTGTTGCCGAATGTATTCGAAAGGGACGAGAGCTCGAGGTTAATCTCGCGCATGCGTGCCTGCTCAGCTTCTCCGAGGGCGATTCCGTTCTTCACGAAACCGTTATGGAGCTTCTTGAGAACCATCTGCTGCTCCCTTGTCAGACCAAGATTGTCCATATCCTTGAAGAGGACATCGACCTTCGCGAAGAAGTCTGGGTTCATCATTATGTTGTCGCTGTGGACAGAGATAAGAGGAAGAGCCTGCTCGACGATCTTCTGGAGAGACTCGGTAGCGTCCGACTCGGAAACATTGAAAAGAACGCTTGTAACGCGGCCCAGAACGGCTCCGGACTTCTCATAAGCCTCGACTACATTCTCGAATGTAGGGGCGTCTGTATTGGCGATTATTGCCGCGATCTCGGCCTCCTGCTGGCGGATGCCTTCCTCGATCGCAGGAATGTAATGTTTCTCCTCTATCTTGCCGAAATCAGGAATTCCATACGGAGTGTCCCACTCCGAAAGGAACGGATTCTTGTCTGTACATGATACTGCTGTCATGACTGCTATAAGCGAAATGAAAATCTTTCTCATTGTCTTTACGTTGTATTATTGAAATGCCTTATAATTTCCAGACTGAATATGATGTAGGGTCCTGAGCTTCCACCGCAGCGGCATTGTCCGCTCCGACCTGGCCGGCAAGATTCACGAAGAAGTCCATTCCGGTCAGTTCCTCAAGCTCGTCGATGGACATTGAAACAGCCTTGAGGTCCTCATTGCTCGAACCGTAGTTCTTATGCTCGGTATAGAATCCTGCGGCAGTCCATACGTTCGCGTCACCCTTCTTATAGCGGAGCACTGCCTTGAAAAGCGCCACCGGAACAGTGATGTCCTTTCCGTCCGAATCCTTCTCTATGACCGTCGATCCTTCGACGACGCATCCGGTAACCACATATGTAGTATCCGAATCATTGGCGATATTCCTTATATTGTTCTCGAGGTTCTGCCAGATTCCCTCATTGTGTTCATTGAGCTGAGGGATGATGTTGGTGCCATAGAACGTCTGTTCGTTCGCTGCCTTGCAGCAAAGACGGTCGGCCGAAGGCACCTGATGGCCTCTGGCGTAGTCGCCTGCATAACCGGAGAACGGAGCGACAGAAAGGTCTTTGCCGAGGATAGGATCATACGCCCATGCATCCGTCCTGTCCACCACCTTGGCTGTATATGTCTTGCTGAGCGGATAGGCCATCCATACGGATACCAGATCCTTCTGGCTCCATGCGAACGAATAGTTCCTGTACACCTCGCCGTTCATCGGGAAGCTGTGTGAATAATAACCATATGCCTCGTTATCCATGGCAGGAAGTTCCATCCACTGGACGGTCTTGGGATCCACATTCGGAACCACCACTTCCTCATATTCACCTGACATCACAGACACATTGCGGACTTCCCATGTACCGGCCTTTGTCGCTGTGCTGAAATACTTGAAGCCGAGCTTGATCTTGCTGCCGGCATACTTACCGAGATCCCAGTTGCCGGCATTGATGAATGTCCAGCTTGTAGGATAGTCATCCGGATCTATGGCAAGCTGCTCCCAGTCGCCTCCGTCCTTAGATACCCACACGGTAGCCTCATTGGCAGGAGTACCGAAATAGCCTCCTGCATGCTCGAATGTCAGATATGCCTTCATTCCGGCTGGAATCGTGATTTCAGGAGAAATGAGCCAGCTTTCGGAAGCATAATTGTTCGGATTGCTGAAAGCCGTCGCCTTCATGCACTTGTATTGGCTTGAGAACTCCCATACGCAGGACATCTGCTCAGGCACTGCGACGTCTTTGATGGTGAAGCTGCCCATGCTGGTTTCGAACGCTTCAAAGAAAAGGACTCCCTCCGGAGCATCGCCGCCAAACGAATGGTTCTGCTTGATCTTCACTTCCTTGGTAACGCCTTTGTTGGCAAATATCAGGACTGCCTCCCTTGCGCCTCCGACATTTTCCTGGACAGTAACAGTCACAGGCTGGTCATAATTCGATCCGTCACCGGACATCGGGGCAACAGTCATCCATGATGGAACCCCACTGACAGTCCAGTCCACATTTGACCAGATCTTCAAGGTGAGATCTCCTCCTGACGACGACACTGCATCAGGTGCTGCTGGAGTAACCTTCAGCTCCGGAGTCTTTTCCACCGGTGCCGTCTCCTTCTTGTCACAAGATACGGTAACTGCAAGCACGGCAAGAAATGCCATGATCAATCTTTTCATCTTCATAGTACTATAAACAATTAATTTCTAACGCTATTATCACCATATAGTAAACTACAAAGATAATAAACCAGCCCCAAAAAACAATAAAAAATCCGGCGGCCATGAGTGTGGTCGCCGGAAATTACATTCATCATTAAAGGCATGCCTATAGAGCCTCAACCTCATCTGCATTCAGCCCCACAATTTCAGCTATATCCTCTACGGACATTCCCATATCCTTAAGGTTCCTCGCGATTTCCCTTGCCTTTTCCAGACTCCCTTCTGCTCTTCCTTCTGCTCTTCCTTCTGCGAGTCCTCTTTCACGTCCCTCTGCGAGACCTCTTTCACGTCCCTCTGCGAGACCTTCTTCGATAGCCTCTTTCCTTGCATAGGCCATCTGATTTCTTAAATCTCTTTCTGTTGTCATCTTTTCTATAACTTTAGAACGCGTTTCTTCATCCATATTCAAGAGTTCAGACGCCTGGAACATCTTCTTGAAAACATCGTGTCCAAGCGCTTCCGGACGGTCTTGGAGGCTTGACATATTCTTGAAGCAGAAGTACATTCCTTCAAGGATATCACCGTCAAGATCTTCTTCTCTTTTCTTGAACTTGGATAGTTCAAGAAAGATGAAAGTCAACCTGTCAGTCAGAAGAGCACCTGTTTCATCCTCATGCAATCTGTATACCGTCCGGACATTTTGGTTGCCTCTGTTCTGGTCCATATCAAAGTCAAGAATACTTATGACATAAACCGGACAGAAATCGTAATCACCGGAACCGGCTTCTATCTGCCTGCTCACCTGAAAGGTCGAATAATAAATAGCCCTTTCAGCATAGGTGGACTGCTTGCGCCGCTGTACTTCCACTACTATTCTTGACCCATCATCCGTATGACAAAACATGTCGTACACAGAACTCTTGCGATTTCTGTCCATAGGATGCATTTCCTTGTCCATGAAATCCAGATCTACAATATTCCTGTCGGTAATCACACGATTAAGGAATTCGATCATTACATCCTTGCTGGACTCCTGTCCAAATACCAACTTGAAAACATCATCGTCCAGCAAGTCGGCATACTTGAATTTTCTTGACATAAAACATTAAATTTTTAAAATTAAACTTAGCCTGATAAGGCCTTAAATGTTTTATATCAAGTCCCCCTTTACTTCCCGCAAAAATGAGTAAAAAATCAAGAGATGTCAAGACCTTGCATGCAGGTTTTTCCGTTTTTATATGCAGATTTTTCTTTTTTTTATTGTTCAAAGGAGAACGAAGACCTGACGTATCCATAAAAAAGAATCCGGCGGCCATGGGTGTGGTCGCCGGACTAGTTGATATATTGCCTATTGTAGATTACTCAACAAACTTGTAGAGTTCAGGGAAAGCATAGCCGTCCTGACCGTTCTTATCTACATAGCACCTGTAGTAAGCACCATTGCTTGTGTTTGCATAAAGATAGTAAGCCACATCCTTACCTGAAGGAACGCCACCGATCTTTACACCGGCATCTGTATATTCGAAAGTGAGGTCAAATGCTTCGTCGCAAAGGAGGCAGCCGTTATGCTGCATACCGAAGTACTTGCCGTCAGAAAATGCCATTGAATATTTTTCGCCGTTCTTTACTACTGTCATAACAGCAGAAGCAAGGTCTGCGGAAGCCTCGATAGCACCGTCAACGATAGTTACGGCTGCCGTTGCGTTAAGGTCCTTCTTTCCTGAAAGGAGCGAAGCATGAGCATTTCCGTCCCAAACGATAAGGTACTTACCGGACCAGTCAGCAGGAGCAGATGTAACCTTTACATACTTGCCAGAGGCAGGAGTTACAGGGGTTTCTTCTTCGCCACCTTCAGCAGCAGCTTCGTGAGAGATGTAGTATGCAGGACCGCCTACCTGTGCAGTTCCCTTGTACTCAGCTCTTGTACCGACGAGGGTAACCTTGTCACCTTCCTTGATGCCGAGAGTAGGGAATGACTTGTCGTTCTTTGCAACAGGAGCAACAGTAAGACCGTAAACATATACTGAACCAGTCTCGTCTACGAGGTCGAAGTTGCCATAGTCACCAGTCTGAAGGTTTGTAACTGTACCAGAGAGCTTGTACCACTTGTCAGCAGCAACAGACTGCGCAAGAAAGTCAGCTACCGTAGACTCAGTATGACCTACATGGCTTACATAGTAAGCTGGGCCACCTACCTGTGGAGTGTCCTTGTAAGAAGCTCTTGTACCGATAAGGGTAACAATATCGCCTTCCTTGATGCCGAGGGTTGGGAATGACTTATCATTCTTCTCTACCTGAGTAGCTGTAAGACCATATACATATACTTTACCTGTTGCATCAACGAGGTCGAAGTTGCCATAGTCGCCAGCCTGGAGGTTAGCTACCTTACCTGTAAGCTTATAGAGAGCTGTTCCCTCTGGAGCTGCGAGGAAGTCAGCGACAGAAACCTCAGCGATAGCGCCGAGCTGGTCGATGTCTACCATTGCGATATAATCCTTTCCGCCTACATTTACCTTGAAGGTAACGGTAGTCGAACGTGCACCAGCCTCATTAGCTGCAGCTGTGAGCTCGACAGAAGTCATGCCACCTACAGTACCTGGCTCGCCTGCAGTAAGCCAAGCCGCATCCTCAGGAATAACGATCTCAAGGTCGCCTTCCTTGATAGTAAGGAGAACTGTAGCAACACCGCCGTCCTTTGGAAGAGCAGTAGCAGGGATCACCTTCTCAGCCTTGATGAGAGACTTCTCAAGAGAGAGGATAGTCACGTCATCGAAGTTGCCGTATGATGTCCAAGGACCTTCGAATGAGATGATGTCACCAACCTCTGGGCTGAACTGAGTAGGGTTCATTGAACCATATACATATACAGTTGCAGTACCGTCGTTGATGTAGAAGCATCCGTACTTGTCATAGTTGGTAAGGTCTGTGATGGTACCCTTACACTTGTAGACCTTGCCTATGTTGTTCTCCTTGAGAACTGTTGCGCAGTCTGTAAGAGGAACCTCAACCTTTGCAGCCATCTGAAGAACAGTAACCTGCTGTGTAGCACCTGCACATTCGATGCCGAGATTAAGCTCTCTTGTCTCCTTTGTAGCCTCAGCAGAGAAAGTTACCTTTGTCTCACCGGCAGCACCTGATGTAACGTCCACCTTAAGCCATGACGGTGCAGTAGAAGTCACTTTACCATCTTTATCTCTCTGAACAAACTCTGGCCACACATCTTTTATCTCTGCAAACTTCCAGTCGGCAGTTGCAGTTACAGTAATCTCAGCAGAACCACCGTTCACATCAATAGAAACGGTAGACTGAGAAACCTGTACTTCATCAAGGAATCTCTCCCCTTCCTGGCAACCCACAAAAGCGAGGGCTGCAACGGCAAGAGCTGTGAAAATATTTCTAAGTTTCATATTATTCCCGATCATAAATTAGTTAAACATATACTTGATACCAACTGAAGCATACCAGCACTGACCGATACCTACTGAAGGGATCCACTTCTGAGTTGAAGGGTTTACAGCTGCTGGAGTAGAGAATGTAGCATAACCGTCTGCATCGTAGCCCTCATACTTGAGGATACGTCCTTCACCAAGAGCAGGGTTCATGTACTGGAATACACCCCAGTTAGAGTTGAAGAGGTTAAGGATATTCTTGAAGTCAACATTGAGCTGAAGGATGTTGGTAGTCTTGCCTGCCTTTACCTTGAAGTCATGCTTGTAGCTGAAGTCGAGTCTGTGGAGCCAAGGAGCGTGAACGCTGTAAGCCTCTGCGTACTTGCCCTGGTTCTGGCTGAGATACTCATCTGCGTGAACGAAGTCCATGAAACGCTTCTCATCGTCAGCCGATACGAAACGGAACTCTCTGTTTGCAACCTGCTCGTCTGTAGGGATGTAGATGAGGTCATAGTTGTAACCGTCACCGTTCATGTCGTTAGCTGTCAGGTAAGTGTAGTTTCCGCTTCTGGTTGCCTCATATATAAGGCTGAAGTGGTTTCCGCTCTTGTCGCTATGAGTTACAGATGCGATGAAACGGTCTGGAGTCACATACTCTGAGTTGTGGAGACCAGGATCGTTAGGACCATAGATTGTACCCATATAGTTCAATACTGAAGAAGCGTTTGAACCAGGCATACCTGTGAGTTCCTTTGACACTGTGTGTGTATATGCAGCCATGAGAGAGAGACCCTCGACTGGACGCATGTTCATAGTGAGTGTTCCTGAGTAACCGTAACCCTTGTTAGTGTTCTCGAGGACATATGCTGCCGGAAGGTTGTTACCTGCCGCATCCTTCTGCTGGAAGTCCTTGTAAAGAGGACGGTTGTCAGCACCGTTGAGTCTTGGGAAACCGTTTGCTGACTTCACGCTCCAGTCACGGATTACAACGCCATTTATAGTCTTGTTGAGGATACCCTCAGCGCTGATGGTGAATGGGAATGGTGTAGGAACATTGAAATCGATAGCCAATGAGGTCTTCCATACCTGAGGCATCTTGAATTTAGGATCCACTGCTGAAATCTCGGCAGGAACTGTACCATCCTTTGGAGAGATCTTGTTAGGATAACCCATTGAAATGAGTTTTTCAAGGAGTTCCTCACGCATAAGGAGACCGCCTGCGAACTGGCTCATGTCAGTCTGTACACCGCCGTTCTTTCCGGTTCCGTTAAGCTTCGCCTGATACTGGACCATACCTGAGTTGGTAGGCATGTTGGTAAAGAACACCAGAGGGAGACGGCCAGAGAAGAGACCCGTACCTCCACGGAACTTGATTGTATTGTTACCGAATACGTCCCAAGAGAAACCGACACGTGGAGAAAGCGTGATGGTAGAAGATGGCCACTTGCCTGTGTCAATGTGACGCTTCTCGCCGTCAACGATGTACTCGAGGTCATAAATGGCCTGGTTTGTCATGAGGTCCTGGTTGTCGAAGAAGAGACCGTCAACACGAAGACCCGCTGTAACCTTGAGGTTATCTGAGTAGTTCCACTCGTCTTGTGCATAGACACCTGCCTTATGGAATCTTACACGTGCTGCAGGGTTAGCCTCGCCGTCATAACCGTAAGTAAGACAAACGACTTCAGGAGCTGCACCGTTAATGAAGTCATCAAGGCTGTTGTAACGATAGTAACCTGTACCGTTTCTCATGTATGAGTTGTCGGCCATCTGATATTCGTAGTTCAGACCTGCAGTGAACTTGTGGTCACCTGCATAATATGTAAGGTCATCCTTGATGCTGAGGTGGGTGTTGTGCACACCGTTGTTCCATGTGAAGAGCTCGTATCCGAGAGCAATGTAAGGAAGAACAGAACTTCCGTCATCCTTACGGATGTCAACGAACGGCATGTCGCTTGAGTTTGTGCCACGCATGTCATCGAGCTTCGAATAAGTCGCGAGGAACTGGTTCGACACGTTGTCGCCGAGACGGCTGTTGAGGTCGAAAGACAATGTGCTCACGAGGTTGTCCATAGAGTAGAGTGAGTTAGCATATGCCATACCATACTCTGAGAAACGGCTGAATCCTGAACGAGGACCACCGTCCATTGAAGAACCGTTTGTAGCGTTCCAAGCCTGGTTGAGAGTGTAGTTATATCTTACGGCAAGCTTATGGTTGTCGTTGATGTTCCAGTCGATACGCGCAAGGAACTTGGTATTGCTCTCAGTTGCAGGGAAATCTGTCCATGAACCGGTATCATATCCGTACTTCTCCTTTACGAAGTTCGAAACCTTCTCGAGGTCAGCGAGAGTAGTACGTGAAATCTTTCCATCAGGATTAGCTATACCGTTGCCGTCAGCATCAACATCAGAAGTTCCTCTCCATCTGTTAACCACTGTAGGAATGGTAGAGTACTCTGCGTTCACAAAGAAGAAGAGCTTGTTCTTGATGATAGGTCCGCCGAGAGTGAAACCGTAAGTAGTGTTGCGGTCCTTGTCACGTGCACCTGAAACCTCCTTGCCTGCTACGATGTTACCACGCATGTTCTCGTTGCGGTGATATACATATGCAGAACCCTTGAGGGTGTTTGTACCTGACTTTGTGATGGCGTTCACACCACCACCTATGAAGTTGGTCTGGCGCACGTCATATGGAGAGATAACCACCTGCATCTCCTCGATTGCATCGATAGAGATAGGGTTTCCACCACCTGGAAGATTTGATGAAAGACCGAAGTTATTGTTGAAGTTCGCTCCGTCGACTGTGAAGTTTGCTGTACGTCCGTCAGCTCCTGCGAAGCTCATGCCGTTACCTCCGTATGGAGAAAGTCTTGTAACGTCAGTAATGTCTCGGCTTACTGTAGGAACCGCAGAGATCTCGTTGCTTGAGATGTTGGTTGCAGAACCCATCTTCTGAGCAGAGAACTTTGAAGCTGCGACGCCGATTACCATGGCCTCGCCGAGCATCTGAGTGTCCTCGTTAAGTTCAGCGTTCAAAGAGAATGTCTCTGCAAGCTGAAGGTTAAGATCTGTAAAAGTCACAGTCTGGAATCCCAGGCATGAGACCTCAACTGTGTAAGGGCCGCCGGCACGCATACCGTTGATAGTATAACGTCCTGACTCGTTGGTGATGACAGGGTAAACAGTACCTGAAGGAGTGTGGGTAGCAATCACTGCTGCGCCCACTACAGGCTCTCCGTTTCCGTCAACAACGCGTCCACCCAGAGCTGATGTGGTCACCTGTGCAAAGGCAGCCACGCTCACAAGCATCGCTGCAAACACAGCGAAAATACACTTAATTGTTTGTTTCATAACGGTTTAATAGTTGTTAATAGGATATTTATGCCGCGAAGATACAACATTTTAGCGATGTTATGAAATTTTATGAAGGTTTTTAACACCTTTGAAACAACAAATTAATGATTTGTTACAAAACCATTTGCATATCGAAATTTTTGTATATCTTTGCGCCCCGAAAACTTGAGATGTGGAGAGATTTGCCTGCTTGCAACCACGTTAAAAAATGCTAAAAATCATACGATGTTTTTGTGTTTTTGTGACGGCTCCGCATTTCTGTGGGGCTTATTTTATTATACACCAGCAACTTACGCAAAATCGCCTGAGGCAAATGGCGCAGGCGATTTAACAGAAGTGATTGATTGACAGAATATTATAGAATACGGATATGAATTATCTTTTTACATCAGAATCAGTATCGGAAGGACATCCTGACAAGGTGTCCGACCAGATTTCAGACGCGATCCTCGACGAGTTTCTTCGCCAGGACCCTGAGTCCAAAGTGGCATGCGAGACATTCTGCAGCACAGGCCTCGTGGTAGTAGGCGGCGAGGTACGCTCGGAAGACGCATACGTGGACATCCCTAAGACTGTCCGCAGGGTAATCAACAAGATCGGCTACAACAAGGCAGAATACATGTTCGACGGCAATTCATGCGGCATCCTCTCCGCTCTTCACGAGCAGAGCGTGGACATCAACCGCGGAGTCGTGGGAGAGGACGCAGACGCGCAGGGAGCCGGCGACCAGGGAATGATGTTCGGCTACGCATGCCGCGACACGGAAGAGTACATGCCTCTTCCTCTCGCGCTCGCCCACCAGGCCCTCCTGATGCTCGCGAAGATCCGCAAGACCCAGCCGGAGCTCATGCCGTACCTCCGTCCGGACTCGAAGTCGCAGTTCACCATCGAATATGACGGCGACACGAATGAACCTGTACGTGTACATACCATCGTGATCTCGACCCAGCATGACGAGTTCACCCCTGCAAGCCTCGGCAACATGTCGTATGCAGACGGATGCGCGCAGTTCGGCCAGAAGAGGGTGGACGAGGAGATGCAGAAGAAGATCCGCGAGGACGTGCAGAACATCCTCCTTCCTATGCTCATAGAGACGCTCGCACCGGAGACCGCAGCCCTCTTCAAGGGCGACTATATCCTCCATGTGAACCCTACAGGAAAGTTCGTGATCGGAGGTCCTCACGGAGACACAGGTCTTACCGGACGCAAGATCATCGTGGACACATACGGCGGCAAGGGCGCACACGGCGGCGGAGCATTCTCAGGAAAGGACCCGTCGAAGGTAGACCGTTCGGCAGCATATGCTGCACGCTACATCGCGAAGAACATGGTGGCGGCAGGAGTGGCCAGAGAGATGCTCGTCCAGGTGTCATACGCCATCGGAGTGGCACGCCCGCTCAGCATTTTCGTCAACACATACGGAACTGCAGCTGAAGGACTTAGTGACGCAGTGATCGCACAGAAGATAAGCGAGATCTTCGACCTCCGTCCTGCAAAGATCATCGAGAAGTTCGGTCTCAAGAAGCCGATCTACGAGCCTACCGCATCCTACGGACATGTAGGACGCACCCCATACAAGGCATCGGTTACAATAAGACGTGACGGAAAGAACGTACAGGAACTCGTACAGTTCTTCGGATGGGAGCTCCTCGACTCTGTCGACATGGTTCGCTCCGCCTTCAATCTGTAATCCACAAGCCACTGCACATCAGACACTTACGCAAACTGCGTGCTCCCCTTCGGCAGCACGCAGTTTTTATATAACGCTGATTTGCAATGCTTTACATTTTGGGACTACGGAGCTACAGGCGTTCCATCTCGCGGCGGAGGTCCTTCTCCTTGATGGAAGCGCGCTTGTCATATTCCTTCTTACCGCGGGCAAGAGCTATCAGAAGCTTGGCATAGCCGTTATCGGCGACATACAGTTTGACTCCAACGATAGTCAGTCCCTTTTCCTTGACTGCGCGTTGGAGTTTATTCAATTCCTTGCGGCTCAGAAGAAGCTTGCGGTCGCGGCGAGGGTCATGCTTCCCCCAGCTGCCCCACCAGTATTCCGCGACATGCATATTCTTGACATACAGTTCGTTGCCGCTGAAATAGCAGAAAGCATCCACCAGCGATGCCTTGCCCGCCCTGATGGACTTTATCTCTGTACCGGTAAGCACAATTCCCGCCTGGAAGGTCTCGATGAACTCATAGTCAAACGACGCCCTCCTGTTCTTTATCTCTACACTGCTTTTTGCTTTCGGCATAATCTTCAATCTTAAACAAGGGCAAAGATACATCTTTTTGCCTATCTTTGTGCAATCATGGCAAAGAAAGCGTTCACACCGATTCCACCGATGGCAGAGCTCCCGCCTGCAGAGGAAATCAACGTCAGGGAGGTTCTTGACAAATATCTTACCGGAGAAATCGACCTGATTTGTGTCCTGGGGCCCACCGCCTCCGGCAAGACCCGCTATGCCGTCAAGCTTGCCAGGGAGATCAACGCCCTGCTGGCAGACCCTTCTGCCGAGGCGTCAGCAAAAGAAAAGCGTGCTACCCCCCTGGCCGCAGGGGGAGGGGCCCGCTCCGAAGGAGTGGGAGGGGTTCTTTTCGTTGCTGATGGCTCGGCAGAAGGAGCAGGCGCAGAGATAATCTCGGCAGATTCCAGGCAGGTCTACAGGGGAATGGACATCGGAACCGGAAAGGATCTGTCTGAATATGAGGAGATTCCGTACCATCTCATGGACATTGTGGACGCAGGTACCAAATACAACATCTTCGAATATCAGAGGGACTTCGAAAGGGCATATAAGGACATTTTGGACCGCGGCGGGATCCCGATCCTGTGCGGCGGCAGCGGCCTGTACATCGAGGCCGCCACATGCGGCTACTCGCTGCCCGAAGTGCCGCCGGATCCTGAGCTGAGGGCAGAGCTTGAAAAGAAAAGCGACGACGAACTGATCGCACAGCTCGCCTCCCTAAAACCCCTCCACAACACCACCGACTACGACACGCGCAAGCGTCTCATAAGAGCCTTGGAGATAGCACTTTACGAAGCGGAGCACCCCGTAACACGCACCTCCTTCCTCCCGAAGAACACATATTACATCGGCACATTGGTCACCCGCGAAGAACGCAACGCCCGCATAGACCGGAGGCTTGACGCCCGTCTTGAGGAAGGCATGACCGAAGAGATCCGCGGCCTGCTCGAAAGCATCCCGGCGGAAGACCTGATCTACTATGGACTTGAGTACAAGTTCGTCACCCTCCACCTGACCGGAGAGCTCACCTTCGACCAGATGCGCACCCAGCTCGCCACCGCCATCCACCAGTTCGCAAAACGCCAGATGACATGGTTCCGCGGCATGGAGCGCAAGGGCATCCGCATCCATTGGACGAAAATCTGACACTTTTTCCACTTTTCTGCTACTTTTTCCACTTTTTTGTCACATTTCCCAACTTAAATGTACGCGCGCGCAAATATTTTCGTATATTTGTGTTTCATGCGCTACTGTTGTTTGCAAGGAGCGCTTTAGGTTTTGTTTTAGACAGGAAATCGCTGATGCAGAAGTTGATTTTGTCGCTTATGATTCTGTTACTTTCCCCATTGACAGTCTTTGCCGACGGGGCAGATATATCTGTGCATAAGGACACGGTGATTTCCGAATCATTCTACATCTACTACAAGGTCGACAGCACCGACATAAACCCGACCTACCTCCAGAACAAGGAAAACATAGCCCACATCAGGAACTATCTCAAGAACTCTCCGAGGATAGACAGCATCACCATCTACGCATGGGCATCTCCAGAAGGAGGATACAGGCGCAACGCATGGCTCTCCAAGGAACGTGCAAAGACAGCGAAGCGCTTCCTGCTCGAGACCGTTGCAGACTCTTCAAGACTCAATTCAGGCAAGATAAACATCAGCCCGCTGGCCGAAAACTGGGCGGGACTGGAACAGATAGTATCCGAGCGATACACCCGCCACGACCGTGAAAAGGTCCTCAGGATCATCAGAGACAGGTCGATCGGAGACGAGACCAGAAAGTGGAGGCTCCAGCAGCTTGACAATGGCTACACATGGACCCTCCTCAAGCGAAGGTACATGCCTGAGCTTCGTGCGGCGACATGGATCTGCGTATGGGCGGAGGTGATCGACCCGCTGCCGAAGGTCAAGCAGCAGTCGGTACAGGCCATACCGGTGGAGGACAAGGGAGTCATCCCGGCGCAGCCGATAGCCATGACCCTTGAACCGTTCCGCCCTGCCCCTCTCTTCGCGGTAAGGACCAACCTTCTCGTTCCGGCCCTCAACATAGGCGCCGAAGTGCCGATAGACGACAGATGGTCAGTCAGCGCGGACTACTACTATCCGTGGATATGGCCTTCGAAGACGAACAGAAACTGCTTCGAGCTCCTCGGATGGTCGGCTGAAGGACGCTACTGGTTCGGCAAGGACCGCACGGCCGCAGACCGACTCCAGGGCCATTCGGCCGGAGTCTACGCCGCGGCAGGCTACTATGACTTCGAGAAGAACTTCCGCGGAATGCAGGGAGAATTCTTCAGCACCGGCCTCGACTACACATACTCGATGCCGATAGGACGCACCAGACGCGCGAACCTCGAGTTCACCATCGCAGTCGGCTACATCCGTTCATGGGGAAGGACCTACAACGTTCCGGGAGAATACGGAGACCTCTATCCAGACGAAGGTACGGTGATATGGGACTACTTCGGACCGACAAAGGCTGCCGTCAGCCTCGTCGTGCCGATATTCAGAAAGGAGGACAGGCGATGAAGAAGACGATTCTCATAACAGCCCGCCTGACCCTGGTGGCCCTTTGCGCGATAGCCTGCCAGCGCCGTCCGTTCGTCGAGCACACGACCGGCGTGAACCTCATCCTGAAGGTAAACACCGAGATCGTCAACGCAGGCGACGTCCCTCTTCCTGAGACCATGCGCGTAGACCTCTTCGACCCGCAGACCGGAAAGGTCAGGTACACCGACTATATCAGTGCGACCGGAGGCTACATCTACCCAGCCCCCGGAGACTACGACATGATCCTGTACAACATCGGAACCGAAAGCACGATCATACGAAACGAAAACTCATACGACAACGTCGAAGCATACACCAACGAAGTGTCCTCATTCATCAAGGGCCAGATAGCCCAGTTCCTCGCAAGCCGAGCGGAAGCGAAGGCGGAAAGAGGAAAGACCAAGGCAGACGAGGTCGAGCGCATAGTGAACCAGCCGGACCACCTGTTCGTAGCGACAGGGCATAGAGTCAGCATCCCTGCCCTTCTCGAAGGTGAGGAAGAAAGAGAAGTGACCATCGAAGTGGATGCCCACACCGTGGTGGAGACATGGAAGGTCCATGTCACCAGCGTGATCGGTCTCCAGTGGGTCCAGAGCGCAGTAGCAATCATGTCGGGCCAGGTGGAATCGACCTTCCTCGGAAGCGGAGAGGACTCTGACGAAGTGGTCAGCATCTATTTCGAGATGGAGAAGAACGAGGAAGCCGGAATGATCGAAGGAACATTCCACACCTTCGGAAAGCACCCTGGCGAGCTGAGCGAGCTAAGCTTCGACGTCAACATCACCGACACCGGCGGCGACGAACACCACTTCCACTTCGATGTGACCGAAGACTTCTTCGACAACCCTGAAAACCTCATCATCGTCGAAGACCCGATCGAGATCGAAGAGCCAAAGACCGGAGGCGGAGGATTCGACCCGTCGGTAGAGGACTGGGAAGACGTAAAGACCGACATCATACTGTAAAACAATTTATTAACAATTCAATATCAACTTCTTAAACTTACTTTATTATGAAACGTATTTTAATTTGCGCAGCAGCAGCGATAGTTGCTCTCGCATCATGCAGCAAGACTCAGGTAGTCTACAACGACGCACCAGAGGAAATCGGCTTCAAGGCGGTTACTGGGGTGATGACTAAGGCGGTAGATGAGTGGGATAGTTCTACTGAAGTTATGGGTGTCTTTGCAAATCCTAATGGAGAAACTGCTCTTTACCTGAATAATGTTCAGTTTAAAAAAGATGGCACACAGAGCTATTTCGTTGGTTGGGATGGTTCAGCACATAAGCCATATTATTGGCCTCTCGGCAAGAATCTGGATTTTGTAGCATATGCTCCTTATAAGAATGGTGTAACATATGATGCTTCAGCTTCAAAATTGACAATATCAGTTGATAATACTAGTGCTTATACTGATATTCTTTATGGTGCAGAAAAATTGGTCAACAAATCTAAACAAGTAAACGCATATCCTCTTAATATGAGTCACGCTCTTGCATGGATACAGGTAAATGTTGTTGCCGATCAGGATGGCGTGCTCGATATTACTAGTTTTGACCTTACAGAAATCGTTAAGTCGGCTACTCTTATTGTCGAATATACAACACCTGCTACTCCTTCATTATCATGGTCCGATAAGTCAGCGAGTGCTCCAGTATCTTTGCTCACCGGAAGCGTGGGTACGGCAGGTAGCACAGTTGACATCTTAGTTATTCCTGCTGCTGAACAGACTACTTTTGCCATGAACTATGATCTCGGAAGTAATACAGGCTTAACGTGGAATAAGGATCTTGAAGGCTCTTGGGTAGCTGGATATAAGTATATTTACAATATCTCAGTTGGCGCATCTGAAATCAAGATAACTCCAGAAGTAACTGCATGGGATGAGGATGTTAATAACAATGACACTGAAGATGATACAATCGATCTTGAGATTAATCAAGGAGCATAATTTAATCTTCTAACCCACCGGCCCCTGACCGGGCCGGCGGGTTCCAATGCCAAAGTATGAAAGATGTGATAAACATACTACGACCCATATCCTTGCTTCTTGTGTTGCTGGGACTTTTGTCGTGTTCCAAGGAGACGGTTCGTGACAATGTCCGTTCAAAGGACATATCATTCTATCCCGTTTCGCTTCCTGCAGTCAAATCTGTGACAGGACCGGTCACTCCTGGCACAGGATATCCTGATGACGAGATATTCGGCGTATTTTCATACTATTCACCAAAGACAGGTTCATGGTCTGCCAGTGACTTGAATTCGTCCATTCTATATATTGATAAAGGCGAATTCAAGAAACAGGATGCTTATTGGTGCGGATGGAAAGAAGGTGCAGCACATCCATATTACTGGCCTCTCGGCGGTTCTTTGATATTTGCAGGATACAGCCCGTATTACCAAGCGAATGGAGTATCTCCTGTCAATGTTGTCTTCAATGCTCCGGCCAAGACTCTATCTTTTCCAGAGTATGTCGTTGAGGATTATTCCGTAAGAACTCCTGAGACTGTGACCGCAGGTAATCTGAATGACTCTCAGAGCGATCTTATGTACTTCCTTCCTAGATTTGACCTTAACAATGATTTCATAGGGGTCAGAAATCCGAACGATGCCTATTCCGCTATGTTTTATCACTCTCTTTCACTTGTCGGTTTCCGCGTCAAGGCAAAATCGTCGGGAGATGTGGATAAAATCGATCTTCATAGCATTGTCTTAAAGAATGTCGTTCATAAAGGGTCTTTCTCGGTTGTTGCAGAGACTTCCGCTGCCGGATTACCAGAATGGACGCTTGATCGTGATGATTTGAGTTACACAAAAGATATCGTCGTGTTTGATGCTGGAAAGGCGGGAGAAACAGACAACGGCCTTGTATTGTCCGATGTATATTCAAGCATCGCAGAAATATTGATAATACCGGGCCTTACACATGATATCGAGATTGAATACCGCCTTCATGTGACAGAGAACAAGATGATTACAGAGAAGGCGGTCATCAAGCCTGCTGAAATTGGAATTGCCGAGTGGCTGATAGGTAAAAGGTATACTTATGACCTCGTGCTGGGAGTTGATGATATAGAAATAATACCTGCGTTAGACGAATGGAAGTAAGAGGAATCATATCTGTTTTGCTTGTTGCTGCCCTGATGTCAGGATGCAGCCGTAGCATCATTGATGAGGTGGAGAGAGATCCATCCATTGCTTTCCGCGTGGATATGCCGGAGGCAAAGTCTCTGATAGCTCCGTCCAACATCAATACACCAGGAAATAGAATGAAGGTGTATGATGTACATACGAGGACAAGTCCTACTGAGGCCGATCAGTCGGGAGCGGGTCTGTTCCAGTATCTTGACGGACAGTCTTTGAAATGTACTGACGGAGGAGGTAACTGGAGTTTCATAGATGGAGAAGGCAATACGATAGACATACCATGGACCAAAAGAGGAACTCATAGTTTTTTTGCCCACAACACCTATGATGCCTCTGCAGAACAAAGCCTACCTGTAACTGTGACATACCTGTCCTTTGAGGATGATGCGGCTCTTTATCCGACAGAAAAAGACCAGCATTTATCTTTGGCACCTTGGACGATGACTCCAGATAACCAGTTTGACTTCATTTATGCATCAGCCGAAAGGGATGTTATGGCGTCGTCAGATCCGGCGGTGCGTTATGCTCCTGTACAGATGTCCTTCTCGCATCTTTTTGCGTCCGTGGTCTTCAGGGTACTGGTGACATCTTCTGAAACAGTGACTTTGACATCCTTCGCTTTGACTGACATGTACAATAAAGGTGAAGCGAAGATTTCATTCAATGGAAATGTCAGCCTCGATTTAAGTTACGACGGTACGAACGCTGACTTCTACAGAAACAACATGGATGAACAGATCAAGACAGGCGAATCATTTCTGGTGCACGCAGGGAGGGGAAAGATAGGGATCGATGGAGCTTTCCTGATATGGCCGCATTCAAGAGCACAGTTTGCCGACGTGTCTATGTCAATAAGCTATAAATTAGGAAGCAGTGATGAGATACATACAGTTCAAGGAAAGCTTAACGAGCTGTTTGTTGTAAACAATTGGGCTGCCGGCAGCAGGTATACATATACTATCACTATTGCTGACGAGTATGTCGTATACGATGTGGTTGAAGTTGTGGACTGGATAAATAATGATGTGGAAATAGAAGAACGATGAGAACACGCTTGTTATATGGAATATGTCTGGCAGCGCTTCTGACCTTTTCATGTGAGAAGGTCTCGAAGCCGGATCTTTCATGTCCGGACAATGAGATCGGGTTTTATATACATAAAGACAATTTTACTGCTCCGCTCTCAAAAACTATAATAGAGAACACTTCTGTTCTGGAAAACCTGGCTCTTCCTCTTTATGTAACTGACATGATAAATCCGGAGTCTACGTTTAACAATCATCTGGTCACTTATAACGCTCAAACCGGTTTCTGGAAGTCATCAAAGACATGGGAAAATCAGAATTATAGTTTTTATGCATATACTTATTCCGTAAGGAATGAAACAGGGGCTGGAATAAGTGTTAATGGAAAGGATTCGAAAAACTTCGGTTATTATGTGAATCTTTATGAACCGACATCATATTCGCACGATGACGATGCATGGACAGATTACCTTATGTCGTATAGAACTTCAAATATTGATGGGGCACAGAAACCCCTGGTCGAATTCCAGCTGGAGAGAATAACTGCCGGAGTCGAATTGTTCATATCTGCTCCTGAAGGTTCGCATACTGAGGTAACTGACATTCATATATCAGATGTCACCAGGGCCGCTGCTTATACTATGAATGATCATGCTGTTGCCTCCCAGAACAGCCAGGGAATCCGCAACGTCTGGCGTTATTCTTATCTGGAATCTCCTGTCACATATTCTCGTTCAGAAGAGACTTTGCCGGTCAGAAACATCACTGAAGAGGATGACAAGTATGATGATAAATTTAGAATGATGCGCTTCATAACTGTCCCTCAGAGCGTCTCCAGTACATTGACAATAGTTTACAAGGTACAGGAAAGCAACTCTGTCTGGACTGAGCATAGTGTGAGTATAGAACTGGATGATCTTCCTGTCAAGGAGTGGAGATATGGTTATAAGACAAGATATTATATAAATCTGGATTCTTCGATTGAGGTGGAGGGAACCATAGCCGAATGGACAGATGTTGAATATGTGGAAGGTGTATTCCTGCCACAGCTCCCAATATGATAATAATGATGAATAAGTTACAGTTCATATTGCTTACATGTCTGACGATTGTTTTCTACAGTTGTCAGGACACGTTGGTAGAGCCGGATCACGATAAGGAAATCCGGCTGAAGTCATTTGTGCCGTCAAAACCTGAATCCAAGTCCTCTGCTGCCGGATATGATTACAACACCGAGTTCGCAGGCGACGGTCTTGACATATCTGTGATCCGCTGGGATGCCGGAGGAAGCAATGATCCTAAGGATATGTCTCCTCTGAAAGCAGTATTAGGCAATCCTGATGCTTCAGACTCCTGGAAGCGCGACATCACCATTACTCCACCGGAGTATTATAAGGATGCGTCTTCTGAGGTAGGATTCGCAGGTTGTTATCCGCCTGTCTCGGAAGACTACCTGACAGACAGCAGTGAGAAAGGTAAATGGGTAAAATCCGGCTCCTCATTCTTAAGTGAAAAAGAGGGAACAACGGTCATGACATATAACATCGACGGACAAACAGATGTCATGGTATCAGATTTCAAGAAAGGAACATTGACAAAGGGCATCGAACCGCTGACATTCAACCATGCCTTGTGCATGTATAAGGTCTATACCTACGCAGTGGATGAACAGGCACAGGCTCAATGGGGAGATCTTTCTGAAATCACTTTTTTGAATCTTCCCGAACAGTTGTTTGTGAATCTGCCTGATGACATTACCAACGAAGACGTGGAGTTTTCATTTACTCCGGAACCCGCATCTACTGAAGATTATTCTCCTGCATCTATCTCAATTCCCGAAGGCAGCAGAAGTCTCAATATAGGAATGAGCAACAGGACTTATGTAGGTACCTATCTAGGCGGACCTCCGGCGATTGGTGTTCTGGGAGTCAGCGTCTCTGCATCTGAACAGACTTCAGTAAGTCCTATTTCCATTGCCAGGAACTTTCAGCCGGGACATGCCTACAGTCTCATATTAAGATTCTCCACTCATGGAATCATAAATGCAGAAGTTATCGTTGATGATTGGAATAAAGAAACTGTTGTACTGCCTCCTGCCGTGGTTGCAACGAAGTTCTATACAGACTTATCACGATATGGTACAGCCAATTCATATGTCGTTACCTCAGCAAATATGGGTTATTCTTTTGATGTTACAGTGAAAGGTAACGGAGTAAATGTATTGAACGGTTTCAAGCAGTCTATAACTCTTCCGGATACTGATGTGCGTCTTAATACAGCTTCCGTCAGACTTATCGAGTCGGATGCCAGTTTCAAGTGGGATGAAGAGCAGAATAGATATGTTCCTATAACTGAGCCGGAACGAAGGAAGAATGCTCCCATGATTGAAGTTGACAACGAACTTAGTGATGGAAAGGCCAGGTTTGTTGTGCCAGGATCTGACAATTCAGAGGATTACCATCTGATTTATAAGGGAAATGCCTTGATAGGAGCATATGACATAATGGGTAATCTGATATGGTCATGGCATATCTGGGTTACAGATAAGCCGCTGAACATAAATTATGGCAACGGATATGTCGTAATGGACAGAAACCTCGGCGCTGTATCTTCAGATCCTGCCGACTACATCAATAAGACCTATTCTTTGTCGGCATTATGTTACCAGTGGGGAAGAAAGGACCCTCTGGATATTCTGGATCTGAATCTGTATAAGGAGACTCATGTATTACCTGGACCATTGGATATTTCTTCATCTCACGAGAACCCTGGAAAATTCATCTCCTTGACGACAGCCCAGTATGACGCAGGACAGCATGACTGGACAACTCAGACATCACCGCATCTTTGGGGATACATATCAGATAGGGATGACATCCAGAAGACGTTGTATGATCCATGTCCTCCGGGATACAGGGTAAACGGCAATCAGCTTTGGGAGTATGGCGGGGTAGATATGAAGGACCCTCAATATACCACCAAGACTATTGACGGCAACGAAGTTAGGACAGGATATATATTCGGTATAGAGAATTATACAGATATATACTATCCCGCGAATACTTTTATAGAGTATGACGGTTCTTTAGTTGAAAACAGCGGGCATGGAAGCACAGATAACGGAGACCCGTATGTATATCAATATTCTGCAACTCCATATGTCCCTTCTGAGGGAGAGACGAATATGTCAGGATTGTCATATCATTTCAGATATAATAAGACATCCATGACCTATGACGATTACAGCAATCTTGCATATACTCCGGAGCTATGCGGTGGCAGAGTCCATGCATACCCAGTAAGGTGCGTTTATGAAAACTCAAGGAAAGCCATAACAGACCTAAGCGCCGAGCAGACATCAAATTCATATATCATAGATGAGGCTGGCTATTATAAATTCAATGCCAATGTGCCAGGTAATGGTGTCGGTTCTCTGGCTGTCCAGCATACAAATGGATCGATTCAGCAGATTCTCTTTGACGGTGGTATAGGAACAACCTTGAAAAATAAGGTCAAAAGGGTGGATGTACTATGGTGGCAGGGGGATCTGACAACAGATAGTCGATACATGACATTCTGCAATACTGATCCTGGTCAGGAAGCTATGGAAGATGAATGTCCGGTAATCATTCTGGATGGAGGACTGCTTGATGGTGAGGATGCAGTTTTTTATATTCCTAAAGACAAATTCCAGAATGCTAATGTCATCCTTGCAGGATATGACGATAATGATGCGATTGTCTGGACATGGCATCTTTGGATTCTTGACGGTGGAATAAATGTGGTAAAAGTAGGAAAGTATTCTGTGATGGACAGAAATATCGGTGCGACATATGCTCCAAAGTCCTTGGAAGATATTAAAGAAAATAACGTCGCATCAACGTATGGTTTCTTCTACCAATGGGGACGTAAGGATCCTTTTGTGCCAAGAGCAGCTTACGACTCCAATTCAGGGTCAGTGTGGTTCTATAAGAATAATGATGGGCAATGGAGCAAGAAGACGGGGATTGATACATATTCCGGATACTTTACAGACATTGCTGCATCAGTGTCAAATCCAACCAGCTTTGCTGTTTCTGGTGATTCATATCATGCATGGCAATCACAGTATCCTAATGCTTCAGCTGCCGGAACAACGAGCACAAGCCCGGCTAACCAGTTATGGGGATATACAGGTGTTCCAGGAGCATGGGGCGACACATTTGCAAAGACAATGTGGGATCCTTGTCCTCCAGGATATAAATTATCGACTCAGACCACATATGACTCAGGGGGAATCTGGTATGGTGATTCCATTCATGGGGCCGTAGGTGATGAGAGTCACTGGGGAACCATAAATGGAGCTGATTTCAAGAGTAAATTCGGTGTTTTTCTAGATAAGCATGACTATATTACTAATGTAAAGTATGGTAGCGTTATGGGCACATATGACATATCTGAAGATGGATTATGGTTCCCTTTTAATCTGATGATTAATCATGAAGATGGTGAATATACACATTTGAGAACAGAATTACGCGAAATGCACATGCATACAGCATGTCCTACAGGTGGTCAAGGTTCACGAGAAATGGTAATCTATTATAATAATGGAGATATTTTGTCTCAATATACTGCCCCTACAGCCAGAGGTGCTTCGGTCAGATGTCTTAAAGAGTAAAAGGTTATGAAGCGAAAGAGTTTGATATTTCCGATATTAGTGATGACAACTATGCTTTTCAGTTGTCAGAGTATCGATATTGTCGAAGAGGGCAGGCAACCAACATTAGCTCCTTGTGCTGAAATATCTGCGGTATCATCGTCAGCAACGGCTGTAGGCAGATTGACTGATCGGGAGAAATCGTTTACAAAGGCCATGGTTAGTCAGACGTCTACGTCTTCGTTCCTCAAAGGCAATTTCATCAAGGTAGATGAAACAGCACCTGCCGGAGAGGATTGGACGCAGGAAAGTCAATACGACATGACAAGGACAGTGAAACGTGGATTCGAGGATGCTCAGATTGTCGAGGCCGAAGTTTTTTCTTCGCCGGACAATACTGCCGGATACAATTTCCGTTCGATTGTATTCAATCCGAGAATGATTTACAATTACACTCCATTGGATGCTGTATTTGATCCGGAAGTTGCTTTTGTATCCAGAATGGTGGGATGGTATCCGATGACATATGAGGTCCCTGAAGGTCTGGGTGACGAAAAAGCCAATGCTTTATTCTCGGCATCCAACTCCATGAAAATCATAAATGGAAAGGTTTGTGTAGAATTCAAGAATAAGCTTGATGGCCAAACAGATATCATGATGTCTGACATGCGAGAAGGACGAATGTATAAGGAAGGCTTCAAGCATACCCCTGGTCCTGACGTGGATGTCCAGCCATATGGACACTATTTTTCTGATCCGTTGAATCAGAACAGCATGGTCTATCATAACTATTTTACTTTCAATCACTATCTTACATGCATCCGAGTTTCTCTGACGTCCAGCGGGGGCTCTCTCAATGACATTTCATGGCGTACCTTGAATAATATTGTAGTTTGTGATCAGCCCTCTACAGTTACTATTGCTCTCCCGGTCGAACAGGCAAGAGACGGATCGAAGACTGCTGACATTGACGGAACGACCGCCTCTCTTCCTTGTGAGGATGTTGCTCCGATTTTTGGAGAAGTTGTTTCATGGGCGGATTCAAAGGATTTCGGATTGATTCGTACGCCTATGTTCGAACTTGATCCGCCTTACGAGGAATGGGGCTATGAATCGCCGCTGCCATATAATCTGCCACGCGTCGGCGTGCTTCCGTCTGAAGGCGTATATGTCGGATATGCTCTTGTGCGCCCGGAACAGGATACCAACCTCCAGCTATTTACGGATGCAGGTACATATAATGTTACCATACCGAAGACAGTAAAGGTTGATGATGAAGATGTTGACATCCTGAAAGCCGGTTATGTTTATGACGTCTGTGTCAATGTCAATTCAGTCGGAGTTCTTGATGTGGTGGTGAAAAATGATGATGCGGATAAGTTCCGTGATCTTACGCCATATAATGAGACATATGGAGATTACAAAAGTGCGAACTGCTATCTTATCACTCCTTCTTTAGTAAAGATGGATGAGAATCAGGATTATGATGGATTCTTTTTCCGTCCGAATGTGCCGGGCAGGGGGCCGAAGGGAGATATTGCAGGGGATCCCTATGAAGAGAATTTTGAATTTGAGCCACATACTGTCAAGATAATCAGTCAGATTCCTTCTCCATCTTCTTCAGGAGGACAGGCTGCCCTACCTTTGGAACATGTGGAACTTGTACAAGGCTATGTGAGATTCTCCCTTAATCTGAATTCCACTTCGTCCAGTCTGGTTGAAGGCAATGCTATCATTGGTCTGTATGATGAGAACGATAATATAATCTGGTCATGGCATGTCTGGGTGTGTGATGATGTTAAAGACATATCTTTGAATGGAACAACCTTCATGGATAGGAATCTGGGAGCTGTATTTGCTCCAGAGAATGCCAGTGCGGTACAAACAACGAATGCTTTGGAGACTTATGGGCTTTATTATCAGTGGGGAAGAAAGGATCCGACTCCTGGACCGGAATCTTATAATTATTCCTTGTATGATATGAGGACGGCCCAATACTATACCTTGGACGGCATCAGGGATGATGTTGATGAAGTTTATATGGTGGGAGAGGCACCGACTATCGCAGATGCTGTTGCTTCCCCAACTGTAATATTGGCACCTTCCACTCCATACTTTGATCCTGAACAGGCTATTGTGTATAATGAGGATTGGTTGTATATGAAGAATGATGACTTGTGGGGCGGGATATCTGACAAGAAGACAATATATGATCCTTGCCCATATGGTTACAAGGTGCCTAAGACTGAATTACGAGATATGTTTAAAGCAATCACCCCAACTGGTGGTTCAGTCGGTTTGTACTATGATACTGACGATGGTTTCATGTACTTCCCTTATGCAGGATGTAAAGGAGATGACGTGAATCGTGGTTCAAGGACTCATGCATGGTTCTGGTGTGGACACGCAGGCGATTATATGGATGCAGAAATTCATGATAACGGTTATAGAGGCAGGAGCATGCTGTCAAAAGATGTTACATCTGTAAAGTTGACAGGAGACGTTTATAATTTGTATAATACTGGGTTCAATGACTATACAATAAAAAGCGGGCAGCAGGTATATGGAACCAAGCGAGGAGTTGCTGCTTCCGTCCGTTGCATAAGATACTCGGAAGAACCATAAATGAAATTTATTTATTATCTTTGCGGACGTTATAACAATTTAAATACGTATTTACCATGAACCTTAGAGTTTTCAAGAAAGACATCGAATTTTTCGTTGCAGAATTCATTGATGACTGCGCACTCTTCGTAGCGCTGAATCCACACAAGGATAGCGACGAAATCGTAGCGATAATCGATGAGGCTGTAGACCTTTACAATGACCTCAAGACCAGGGCAAACCACCCTGAGGGACCAAAGAAGGCATACTACAACGGTCTCACAAAGGAGATGTTCGAGAAGCTTGACGAGCTCTGCGAGAAGCTTAGCGCAGTAGTTTCAAAGCAGGAGTAATCTCCCCAATGTCATAAGACAGAAACAGTCCGGAACCCTTATGGATTCCGGACTGTCTTGTTTATATACCACGGATTACCCCATGACTATGTGTCTAAGCATAGATTGTCATCCTTAGCGTGACTGGTCAGGTGCTGCGGATGGTGAGTCTGGCAGGATTCAGTCCTGCATGCCGCCGGCGAGGTCGAGGATTTCGGCTGTGATTTCCTGCTGTCGGCCCTTGTTGTAGGCAAGGGTAAGTTCGGAGATGAGGTCTTTGGCATTGTCTGAAGCGACCTGCATTGCGACGGTCCTGGCAGCGTGTTCCGCTGCCGAGGCGTCGAGAGCGACCGTATAGATCTTCAGGTTCAGGACAAGAGGAAGAAGTTCTCTGACAAGTTCCAGCGGATCGGGTTCTATGATATAATCCACAGGCTCCGCAGTTTCATTATAGTCCTCAAGAGCAAGAGGAAGGTAATTCTCCCTCACGGAAGGCTGGGAAGACATTGACGCAAAATGATTATATATAAGTATTACCTGCCCCACTTCTCCGGAAGCAAAGCGACCCACGAGGTCTTCCGCAAGAGCAGAAGCCTTCGTATAGTCAGGCTTGTCTGAAAGATCCGGAATATCCATATAAGAAGCATATCCGTCCCTTCGGACAGCATCAGCAACCTTTCGACCGACCGTGTAGATGTCGATATCTTCCGGCTCATAGCCAGCCTCTATAAGGAGGCTCATGGTCTGCGAAAACTTCTTGATTACATTGGCGTTGAAGGACCCGATAAGGGAAGAATTCGAAGAGAAGACCACTACGGCAACGCGCGGCACTTCTTCCTTTACAGGAACCGCGTCGCGGGACGTATCCTGAAGAGCAACAGGAGACCTGTCTCCGCTTCCGAAGCCGAGTTCCTTGCGGAGAGCATTCTGGAGATCATCATCCTGGAGCATTCCAGAAAGCATCTTATGGAGCTTCTGCTCATACGGAAGCTTGTTTCCGATGGCAGACTGGGCCTTGTGAAGCTTGGCTGACGCGACCATCTTCATTGCAGAAGTGATCTTCAGCGTATTCTTCACAGATGCTATCCTGCTCTTTATTTCCTTCAACGATGCCATTGATTATAATTTTTTACTGCAATGGAATGGAACCTTAAGTACGGATGTGACATGCCACCCACGGCTAGGGGTACCCTCGAAGGGGGCGGGGTCACAGGAGTATCATGGTTTCATTCCATTGACAATAGACAATGCTTCCTTCTCTATTATGGATGCAATCACGTCATCAATAATGCCCTTCGAAAGCGGTTCCAGCACGTCTTCCGCATGGAAGGCCCTCATCTTGCTGAGGAAAGTCACCTGAAAATCCCCCACCATATCTATCGGAAGTTCCTTGAGGAGCCCCTTCGTACCACAACAAAGTATCGCCACCTGTTCTCCTACAGGCATTGGCGAATACTGCGGCTGGACCAGAAGCACATTGTTCTTTCGTCCCTTGTCCAAAGCCATTGCAGTAACAGGGTCGAGGTCGCTGCTGAACTTCGAGAACGACTCAAGTTCACGATACTGCGCCTGGTCGATCTTCAATGTTCCCGCAACCTTCTTCATGCTCTTTATCTGGGCGCTTCCTCCCACACGTGAAACAGAAATTCCGACATTCACCGCCGGACGGAAACCCTGGTTGAAAAGGTCCGTCTCCAGGAATATCTGGCCGTCGGTGATGGATATGACATTGGTAGGGATATATGCCGACACATCGCCAGCCTGGGTCTCTATGATAGGTAGAGCCGTCAGTGAACCGCCTGCCTTCACCTTTCCCTTCAGCGATTCAGGAAGGTCGTTCATGTTTTCAGCGACTTCCTGCTGCGAGATGATCTTCGCAGCTCTTTCGAGAAGTCTCGAATGAAGGTAGAAGATGTCTCCAGGATATGCCTCGCGTCCCGACGGACGGCGAAGGATAAGGGACACTTCCCTATATGCGACCGCCTGCTTCGAGAGGTCGTCGTAGACCACAAGCGCATGTCTTCCCGTATCACGGAAATACTCGCCTATCGCCGCTCCGGCAAAAGGAGCATAATATCGCAGCGCAGCAGTATCGGCCGCTGTAGCCGCCACTACTATCGTATAATCCATCGCGCCCTTCTCCTTCAGGGTGTTCACCAGGGACGCGATCGTCGATCCTTTCTGACCTATGGCGACATAGATGCAATATACCGGTTCACCTCTCAGATATGCCTCACGCTGGTTGATTATGGTATCGATGGCGATGGCTGTCTTTCCGGTCTGGCGGTCTCCGATGATGAGTTCTCGCTGGCCTCGTCCTATCGGAATCATGGCATCTATGGCCTTCAGGCCTGTCTGGAGAGGTTCGGTCACAGGCTGGCGGAAGATCACTCCAGGAGCCTTTCTCTCGAGCGGCATCTCCACCAGATCTCCTGTAATGGTGCCATTGCCGTCAAGAGGTTCTCCAAGAGGATTGACGACACGGCCGACCATGGATTCTCCGACATTTATCGAAGCTATCCTGCCTGTCCTGCGGACTGTCATGCCTTCCTTTATCTTGTCTGTCGGTCCCAGGAGCACGGCACCCACATTGTCCTCCTCCAGATTCATGACGACAGCCATGACACCGTTGTCGAACTCCAGGAGCTCACCGGCCTCCGCGTTGAGCAGGCCGTATATGCGGACTACTCCGTCGCTTACCTGCAGGGTCTTGCCGACTTCCTCGTACCTGAAGTTGTCGCTTATCGCCTTCAGCTGGTCCAGCAGAACCTCCGATATTTCGCTCGGTCTGATTGTTTCTGACATATCTATACTATTCTGTTGTTCTTTTCAATAAGCTGGCGCCTTATCCTGCGGAACTGGTTCTCCACGCTGGCATCCAGCCTGTACCCGTCCATCTCGAATATGAATCCTCCGAGAATCTCCGGGCTGATCTTCTCATAAATCTGTATGTCCGCCCCTGTGCGCTCACGGAAAAGCGTTTCAAGCCTCTCCTTGAGACCGTCGACAGGCACTGCGGTCACGACACGTCCCACCTTCATGTTATGGGCGGCACGATACAGGGAGATGAAGTGATAAAGCATCCTGGAGAAGTACTCCATTCTTCTTTTCGCGGATACAAGACGCACGAAACCGACAAGCTCCGGAGCCAGAGTCTCGCCCAGCGCCGATTCGAGAAGTTCGAGCTTCCTGTCTACAGAAAGCTCAGGATGGGTCTCGATAAAGTCCCTGAGCTGACGCACTTCCATCAGCCGGAGGGCAAGGACGCATGCCTGGGAATATGCCTTATCCCCGGCACCGGCCTCATCCGCATACTTAAGAAGAGCCTTGGCGTATCTTGATGCTATTACCCCTGAATTCATGTCAATTCATCAAATATCCTGTCGACCAGTTCCTGCTGACCGGCATCAGTGGAAAGTTCCTTGCGGACCACCTTCTCTGCAATGGAGACAGACAGGACGGCAACCTCACGTCTGATATCTCTCAGGGCGGCTTCCTTTTCCTGCCGTATCCTTTCTCTTGTCTCGTCCATTATCTTGCCCGCTTCAGCTCGCGCCTGTTCCTGGGCGGCTGCAATCAGTCTGTCGCGTTCCGCAGCCGCTTCCTTCAGGATCCGGTCATGCTCAGCCCGGGCTTCTTCGATCATCTTCTCCTGCTGCGAAGCCAGTCCCATGAGTTTTGATTCAGCCTCACGGGCAGCGCCGATAGCATCGTCTATCCTCTTCGTGCGCTTCTCGACCATACCCGTAATCACAGGGAAGCCGAACTTCGCAAGAAGAAAGAAGACAATGGCGAAGATGATGGTCATCCAGAAAAGGAGACCACTGTCTGGAAGCATCAGGTTCATGGGCGGCCTACATCACGACTGCCAGCAGGCAGGCAAGGATGGCAAAAAGGCAGGCACCTTCGACAAGGGCACCGATGATGATCATGGTGGTACGGATGTTTCCTGCCGACTCCGGCTGACGTGCCGTAGCCTCCATGGCAGATGCACCGATCTTACCGATTCCCCAAGCTGCAGCTATCGCTGCTATGCCGGCTCCTATCGCGCCGGCTGCCTTTCCCCATACAGCTGCTCCTGCAGCCTGAAGCAAAATTGTTGAAAGTAACATAGTTATGTTGTTTTAAAGTTTATTGATTCTCTGCATGCGCTCCCTGTCGGGACAATCCGATGAATACCGCCGAGAGCATCGTGAACACATAAGCCTGTATATATGCCACAAGCAGCTCCAGACAGTCCATGAACACTCCGAAGAGCATCGTGATGACAGTCATTGACCCTCCTATGACCGGTCCGATCCTGGCAGCGACGAATATCACCGAAACCAGCCCAAGTATCATCGCGTGTCCTGCCATTATGTTCGCGAAAAGCCTGATCATCAGCGAGAAAGGCTTTGTGAACATACCTAATATCTCGATCACCTGAAGGATCGGTATCGGACACTTCAGGAATATCGGACCGTCAGGCCAGAATATCTCCTTCCAGTAATGCCTGTCGGCAAACAGATTGACGGCTAAGAACGTGCACATCGCCAGCACAAATGTCACCGCAATGTTGCCCGTCAGATTGGCCCCGCCCGGAAAGAAGGGAACGATACCCAGGAGGTTGTTGAGAAAGATGAAGAAGAATGCCGTCAGAAGATATGGGGCATACTTCCTGTGATCGGGGCCGACCGCGTCCTTGATAAGGTCGTCATGGACCATCATCACCATCATTTCCATCAGTCCCGTGAACCCTCCCGGAGCCTTTTCCACCGCGTCATGCTTCCTGTACCAGCGGGCGCATGAAAGCACCAGAAGCACAAGAAGCGCGCTTCCGAACATCAGGGAAGCCACATTCTTAGTTATGGAAATATCGAACGGACGGACAAGATTTCCATCCGGTCCCATCTCCACTATCTTATCGGCATATCGGCCCTCCTCCGCAATGAAAAGTCCCTTGTATGCGTGTCCATGCTCGATTTTCGAAGACATGAAGACATGCCATCCCGTGCTGCTGCGGACGATGCACGGCAACGGAATGACCACATGGGAACCGTTCCATTCGGTGATGTGCCAGCCGTATGAATCTCCGATATGGCCGAATATCACCTCGGCCACATCCACCTTCTCTTCCTGAGAGCCGGATGCGGCTGCCGGCTGGGCCGCAAAGCCCAGCATCCCGATCAATATGAGAGCTATCCACCTCATACTTCGGCACATACGGTTATCCTGTTTTCATTAACCTCGGCAAAGCCGGCCAGGATATGAATCCTGCCCTCCTTGCCTTCCGACATGTAGACAAGGTCACCTTCCGTCAGCGACGATATCACAGGAGCATGATTCCTGAGCACCATGAAACTGCCCTTGGAACCGGGAAGGGTAACTTTGCTCACCCCGGCTTCCAAAAGCGTCCTTTCTGGCGAAAGGACCGTAAGGATCATGGTATCAGCTGCTTCCATATCACTTTCCTATTGCAGCAAGAATCTCTTCTCCCTTGCTTATGGCCTCTTCTATTGTTCCCACATTGAGGAATGCCTGTTCAGGGATATCGTCCACGTCTCCGTTTAGAATAAGCTTGAATCCCCTTATGGTATCTTCGATTGAAACCATCACGCCCGGCACACCGGTAAACTGCTCAGCAACAGCGAAAGGCTGAGAAAGGAATCTCTGCACCTTTCTTGCCCTGTTCACGGTCAGCTTGTCCTCTTCCGACAGTTCATCCATGCCGAGGATCGAGATGATGTCCTGAAGTTCCTTCTGCCTCTGGAGTATCTGCTTTACCCTCTGCGCTGTCTCGTAATGGTCTTTTCCGACAATATTCGGATCGAGGATGCGGGATGTCGACTCGAGCGGGTCTACGGCAGGGTATATTCCAAGCTCTGCGATCTTTCTGCTCAAGACCGTAGTGGCGTCAAGGTGGCTGAAGGTGGTCGCAGGAGCCGGGTCGGTAAGGTCATCCGCAGGCACGTAGACTGCCTGCACGGATGTGATCGACCCGTTCTTTGTAGATGTGATGCGTTCCTGCATCTGGCCCATTTCTGTCGCCAGAGTAGGCTGATATCCCACGGCCGAAGGCATACGCCCGAGAAGGGCGGAAACTTCGGAGCCGGCCTGGGTGAATCGGAAGATATTGTCAATGAAGAAAAGTATGTCCTTCGGGCTGTTCACATCCTTGCTGTCGCGGAAAGATTCAGCGAGGGTAAGCCCGGAAAGGGCTACGGAAGAACGAGCTCCCGGAGGTTCGTTCATCTGGCCGAAGACCATGGCGACCTGAGACTTCTCGACTTCGTCATAATCGACCTTGGAAAGGTCCCAATGGCCTTTTTCCATGCTCTTTAGGAACTCTTCGCCATACCTGATTACGCCGGATTCGATCATCTCCCTCAGGAGGTCATTTCCTTCTCTGGTACGCTCTCCCACTCCTGCAAACACTGAGAATCCGTTATGCTTCTTGGCGATATTGTTGATCAGTTCCTTGATAAGGACGGTCTTGCCAACTCCGGCACCGCCGAAAAGGCCGATCTTTCCGCCTTTAAGGTAAGGTTCCAGCAGGTCTATGACCTTAATTCCTGTAAAAAGGACTTCCTGGGATGTGGCCAGATCCTCGAACTTAGGAGGCTCCCTATGGATAGGGAAAGCGCCTTCTCGGTCAAGGTCCTTCATTCCGTCGATGGTATTTCCGACGACATTCATTACGCGTCCGCGGATCTGAGGTCCTACCGGCATGGTAATGGGCTCTCCCGTAGACTCGGCAGCCATTCCTCGTCTGAGTCCGTCCGTGCTGTCCATTGCGACCGTACGGACCGTATCCTCTCCGATATGCTGCTGGACTTCGACAATAAGCTGTCTTCCGTCATCACGGGTAACTGTCAGAGCCTCGTGGATAGAGGGCAGACTTGCTGCCTGGTCTTCAGTAAGCTCAAAGTGAACATCGACTACAGGTCCGATGATCTGTGAAATATATCCCTTAAGTCCTGCCATCAGTCAAATAGTTTAAGTCGACGGCAAAATCGCCGTATCCTTCAAAGTTATATAATTTTTCGGATACGGCAATAACTTAGGTCCGTTGTTTTGCGTCAGCTTTGGAAGTCTCCTTTCTGAACTTAATATCGAGCAGATAATCAATTGAGAATCGTCCTGGTCCGACAAAGTACAGAACCACGAAAACGACAAGATAGATCAGCGAAAGCTCTCCTTGCGGAAACATGGCATCATGGATGTCAAAGAAGGCGACTGCCATAGAGACAATCATCGGCAGAAGCATTATTCTGAAGAGGAGACCGGTCATGAGGAAAAGCGAGCAGCAGAATTCACAGAAGATCGCTACCATCAATGTCATGTAGCTTCCGAAGCCAAAGACACTTGGGTAGGTCATGGAAAGTTCCGAGAAGTTCATCATCTTGCCGAGGCCATGGATGAAGAAGAGCACTCCGAAGAATATTCTGAGGACAAGTATGAAGGCGGATACGCCTTTGCCTCTGAAGTGCTGGGGGAATAAGAAATTGTAAAACATATCAAGTCCGTTTATTCGTTTCCCCAACCATTTTCAAACTTCCTGCCATACAACAAAACACCCCGTCATCGGATGATGACAGGGTGTCGTATAAGAAAGTGGCAGCTACCTACTCTCCCACCTGGTGGGGCAGTACCATCGGCGATGGTGAGCTTAACTTCTCTGTTCGGAAT
>JAFQAT010000056.1 GCA_017399865.1 Bacteroidales bacterium
AAATGTGCGGTAGCGGCGATTGGAGGTGAGCGTCATGGTAAGCGATAGAGAATTGTTCGAGCTTCGTAATGGTCGAGTAATCATGGACGAAGACCTCTCCGAGAAAATGTACATCATCAAGGAGTACCACCCGGAGAGAGCGGACGAGACCAGCTCCGGCTTTGAATGGTCGGAAATGGGTATGGCTAACCTGTTCGGTATGCTCTACAACAGAGAGGTTCGCTACTGTACTGAGCATAAGAGCTGGTACACCTACCATGAAGGTGCGTGGCGCAAGGACGAGGGCGCAATCCTCGTGTCCGAGAAGATCAAGGACTTTGTTCGTCTCATGATTCTTTACTGCGGTGAGATTGTGGACGATGATCTCCGCAAAAGCTACACTGCATTCGTCAATAAGATGGGTGACAGACGTATGCGAGACCGAATCCTCAAGGACGCTACAGGTGAACTTCGTATCTCCGCTGTGGAGTTTGACGCTAACCCCTACCTCATTAACTGTCTGAATGGTACATACTCTCTCGAAGACTTCTCCTTCCGGGAAGCTCGCTGGGACGATTTTCTCACCATGCAGACCAACTTTCGACACACTATCCGTAGAGATATTAAGTGTAAGCGTTGGGAGAAGTTCATTGACGAGGTTACACAGGGAGATAAGGACAAGGCGGATTTCCTTCAACGTGCGCTCGGCTACTCTATGCTCGGCATGAGCAACGAGGAGTGTATGTTCATTCTCCACGGCAAGACTACCCGAAATGGTAAGTCCACTCTGCTCAACACCATCGAATTTATGCTCGGTGACTATGCGAAGGTTGCCCCGGTAGGTATGATCTGCCGTGGTGACAGACAGAAGGACGCAGAAGCCGCTTCTCCTACTCTCGCCGGACTCAAGGGCAAACGCTTTGTTACCATGTCCGAGTCGAACGAGTATGGCAAGCTGGACGAGGAGAAAATCAAACAGCTCACAGGCGGTGAAGAAATCTCAGCTCGTGCGCTGTACCAGTCAGCGATTACCTACAAGCCGCAGTTCACCCTTTGGCTTTCCTGTAATGACCTTCCGATGGTTACAGACAAGTCCCTGTTCGCTTCCCAGCGTATCAAGGTGATCGAGTTCAACCGTCACTTCAAGCCGGAGGAACAGGACACTCACCTCAAGGACGAGCTGACTTCCACGGAAGCAATGAGCGGCATTTTCATGTGGCTGGTTCGTGGCTACATTAAGTATAAGGAAAACGGACTCAAGATGGCGGACTCTCTGACTGAGGTAGTCACAAAGTATGAGCGTGACAACGACCTCGTGTTGCAGTTCCTTGAGAACCGCTGTGTCCGCAATGAGGACGTGAACATAAAGGCAAAAGACCTGTACAATGCTTTCAAGCTGTGGGCGAAATCCGAAGGAGCTTACGTCCTCTCTGCTCGAAAGTTCAACTCCGAAATGGAACGACACCCGGAATGGTTCGACAGAAAATCGACTTCCAGCGGTTTCATGATCTATTGGGGACTCAAGCTCAAGGAGGTAGTGTAATGTCTACTTACAAAGAACAACCTGTGACAATTCATCATGTCACCGAGTACGGTAACGACACTGGCTACTTTGAGAACAAATGGTTCGAGGTGCGAATCGGTGAGACTGTAATAGGTCGAGGAGATACGCTCGAAGACGCTATTACTTTTTGCGAGTCTGCGGACACCATCGACAAAGACATTGTGGAGGATTCTCAAAATGGCTCGTAATCGTTACCCCGGCTACTGCTACTGTTGCGGTGCATACGTTCCAGCCGGGTTCGGACACTTCGAGCGCAGATGGGGTCAGCCGGGTAACAAGTGGCAGATCAAGTGTGTGAAGTGTGCGTCCGGCAGAACGGTAAAAGAAACGGACAAAGAAGTCCAGCGAGTAAGGAGGAAAAACAATGGCTCTTGAGCTGAAAAATACAGAACACAGCTATTATTGCAGTGACAACAATTACTATGTCGGCGGTGCTGAGAATCACGGACGTTGCGACTATGACACATGGGAAGACTTCAAGGAAGACTGGCTCGTGGACGGTTCGCTGGACGATGATTATAACCACCTGTTCCGCTTTGATATTCTTGAAAGCGAGGAAACTCCCGGCAGATTTGAGCTTTTCCTGTTCTTCATTTTGCAGAGAAAAGGTATCTTCCGCCCTGTGTGG
>JAFQAT010000007.1 GCA_017399865.1 Bacteroidales bacterium
CGAACCCAAGATCACCGAGCTTGCCCGATGCATTACTGCCCGACAGGATGCAGGTATCAGCAACCGCAGAGGTGAGCATTCCGGAGTCTTGGAAAAGGCTGAAGAAGGACCAAGAGCAGTCCTCACTCCCGACCGTGAAAGTATCCGTCAGCAAGGCAGACGAATGAAGGATCCCGAAGAACCCATGTTTATGCTCACTACGCAAGACTTGCACGGTGTAGCGGATAACGACAAGATCCGAAAGCTCATGCCCATTGAGTGCTGGCGATTGCAAGGATTCACGGACGAGCAATTTCACAAAGCACAATCCGCAGGTCTCTCCGATGCAAGACTCTACAAGATGGCAGGTAATGCGGTAAGCGTACCTGTTATCACTGCCCTCGGTGAGATTATTAAGCGAGTCCACGAGAACTCGCAGAAGGAGTCAGAAAATGGCTAATAACGTTACCAACGAGCTGACCATCAAAGACTGCTCAAAGGAACGCTTCCGAGAAATACTCGAAGCCATCCAGCGAGATGATATCGGGCTCGGCTCAATCAACTTTCACAAAATCATTCCGCAACCTTCATTCAGAACGGACAAGGAGTGCCTCGATTGGAGAATCAAGAATTGGGATACCAAATGGGAAGCCTACGGTTACCGTGACGGCATCCAGTATGATGAAGACAAGCAACAGATCCGATTCCTTACGGCAAACAAATCTGCAAGGAAAATCATCCTTGCACTTTCTCGCCAGTATCCCGACGTTCTCTTCGAACTGCGATACGCTGATGATAACTTCGGCTTCAACGTAGGCGAGATCAGCATCTGTGCAGGTGAAGACTTCGATGGAAGAATCCCGAAGGATAACACCTATGAAGCACAGGAGCTTGCCGCAGATGTAATGGGTAAGAAACTCGCTTTCGATATCGAAACCGCTTCGGGTTACGTTCGCAAGATCGATGCGAATCTATACGAATACTGTGAAGGTGTTCACGTTTCTCAATCATTCCAATGCGACCAGTCACTCGGACATCCCGTAGTCCTATGCTATGACTTTGACAACAGCAAGGTGTGGCTTGAAATGTATCCTCTGCTTGATGAAGATGACGATATGTATGAAGATATCAAGAACAGCATCAGGGCTTGGGGCATCCATCCCTGTGAATCTTGGGATGACTTCAACAGCTACGTTCAATGCCTTGGCGAGGATGCCATGGAAGCAGCCTACTACGATGGAGGGGGGATGACGATGTGCTGACCTTCTTTATCGGTCTGTTTGTTGGCGGCATCGTGGGAGTAGTCACGATGTGCCTCTTTCAGATCAACCGCAAATAACAAATAATCAATAAGGTCGTTTTGCAAAAGAAAAGCAAAACGGCCTTTTCTTTTTGCAATTCGGTCTTGGAAAGGATCCGAATGAACAGTTTTATGTCGTGGGTAGGCGGCAAAAAAGCCTTGCGAGATGCAATCGTAACAAGGCTACCAAACTCCTGCGACAGATACGTTGAAGTGTTCGGCGGTGGCGGTTGGGTGCTCTTTCATAAGACACCCGGCAAATTTGAAGTATACAACGACTTCAACCCCAATCTTGCAAACCTGTACAGGTGTGTGAGAGATCACCCCGACGAGCTCTGCGAAGAACTCCGCTACTCTCTGAACTCAAGGACAGACTTTGAGCATATCCGAGAGGTACTCAAAAGCAAGACCGCTATCCCCGACATCAAACGTGCCGCCTACTTCTATCAGATCATCCGAGAAAGCTATGCATCAGGACTCGACTCCTTCGGGGCGCAACCCCACAATATGTGGCGTAACTTTCCGCTGATCACCGAAGCATCCCGACGCTTGCAAAGCGTTGTGATAGAAAACAAGGACTTCGAAAAGCTCATTTCGCAGTATGACCGTCCCAACACCATCTTCTACCTCGATCCTCCTTACTATGAAACCGAGGACTATTACGAGGATGTAGGCTTCGGACGAGCCGACCACGAAAGGCTTTGCAATGCCTTAATGAAGATCAAAGGCAAATTCCTTCTCTCGTACAATGACTGCCCCGAAATTCGGGAGCTGTACTCCAAAGAAGGAATCATGATCGAGTCCACCACACGCATCTCGAATATTGCCCAACGGTTCGACGCCGGAAAGCAATATCCCGAATTGCTTATTTCCAACTATGACACCCATGAGGAAGGAATCCTCTCAAGACAACTCACACTCTTCGACGATTTCGAAGAATCAGAAAAAATATTAAAGGAGCACAAGATTATATGGAAATCAAATGTAAAGTAAGTTTTTCTCTCCCCGAAGACCTCATGGAGGCTCTTGACATCAACGATGATACTCCTGTCATCGCTTCCATCTCGGATGGTCGCATCACGGTAGAAATCGTCGATGACGAGGATGAATACACCGAGGATGACCTCTACGACGAGGACGATGGCGACTGTGAGGACGGCTGTGAGCATTGCGAATACTTCTGCCCCCACTGTGGTAAGTGCGTTCTCAACTGACCGGAGGTAATCGCCATGAACAAGATCTACAGACTCATCGGCAAAGAAGGCCGAACCACCATTCCTTTCGACATCCGTCTCAAGATGCGCATCGGCTACAACAGCCTCCTTTCCTATGAGATGAAGGACGAAAACACTATCATCCTCCGCCGTGAGAAGGTCTGCGACCACTGTAGCGACCACGGTGTCAAGGAAGGTTCTATCCTTGACGTGGTCAACAGTCTCACCGAAACCGAGCAGAAGGCTCTCCACAGATACCTCTCCATCAAGCTCTCTACGGGCAAGGAGCATCGATAATGCCTGTACCGTTATATCGCTACTCCTTCCGTGAAGCTAAGGAGCACGACGAAATACAGGAATGGAAGCAGTCCCATGCGGAAAACATCCGCTGCCGAGATGCAATCGACAAGATGGTGTCGGAAAGATATAGCAACAATATCATGCCGAACAATATCATCAAGGATGCATGTGCCGAGTTTGGTA
>JAFQAT010000057.1 GCA_017399865.1 Bacteroidales bacterium
CGCAAATTCTCCACGTCAGAAATATGTATCAAAAATATGTGGAAATTTGGGAACCATCAAAAAGCAGTCTGAAAGTGTTAAATTTTAGAATGTATTGATAATTAAAGGTTTATATTTGATTATTTCTGGATATTTTTGGTTGTTTAGGGCTTCTAAATACATACATATGATTTCAATTGAAACCATAAGACAATGCTTTGAGAATATCAATGATATGGGGTTCTGTCTCATTGATGTTGAGGAAATTTTAAGTCACGCACAGGTGGTAAAGTGTGATGTCACTATTGATTTACCAGACTTTGATGTGTCGCATTTGGCCTCATACATAAGTGCAAATTTGACTTCATACAGGCAATATCAATGCAGGACACTACGTAATGGAAATCTTATAATAGAAAAGAATGTAACTACTAAGAAATTGATGAAACGACTGACGATATACGATAAATGCAAGGAAATGAAACATTCAGCAAATTTGAAATTTGCTCAAGAGTATGGGATGGAGAATGATTTTGAAGGAGTGTGCAGGTTTGAAATGAACCTCAATACAAAGGAACAGATTAGGAATGCTCTCGGCATTAGTGACACAGGCCTTCAGGATGTCCTGACCTCAACTGCTAATCCGATATTAGATTGCATTGTGGAGGTCATCAGTCCTAAAAAGAGCCGGAGCGTTTCGGATAAGAAAACCTACCTTGCTATGCTGGTCTTGAAGGACAATGATTATGATTTAGCAAGGGTTGAGGCGAAGATGAGAGAGTTTCACCCGAGGGGAACCAGCATCAGTAAAATGATGGAAACATATCGTTCTGTCCTTGCTCAGACTTTAGATGCAAACGCTGATAACCAGTATCAAAAATTGGTAGCCAGCCTATCAAAGTGTATCAATACTTCCAGTGTATCAGTTTAAGGTATAAAAGAAGGTGACACAGACTAAAAATCTGTATCACCTTATCTTTTTATATTAAAATGGTAGATGCTATTGCTCTTTATAGTTTTAATTTTCCTCATTAAGTAATTCGTTAGGAAAATTTTCATTGAAGTATTTGATGAATTTTTCAACGATAGCATAACTTATCCATGACCTACCGCCGTGCCCAGTTTGTTTCATCCATAGCATTTTTGCACCTAGCTGATTTGCATATTGGAGTGTAATGTCTCCATCTGTTTGTTGAACATTGACAATTGCAACTTTGTTGTCCATTAACGATAGTAAGTCTTTTAAGGTTTGAACCGCTGTTTGCGGTGTGTCTCCAAGGAATAATGTTGTGTAATGTTTGTCGAATTGATTGTCTGTTCTTGCCCAATATTCATAATCTCCTGTACCTGTTTTATAAAGCCAAGAATAAGATACTTGTCCAACAAGTAGCTTTTCAGGTTTTTCCTCAATTGCTGCTGTAATGTTAAGTTGTGCAGATGCTTTATCACAAAAGATAAATGAGAAAAGGACTGACAATAGAAATACAATTTTTTTCATACAATATACTTTTGGTGGGTTAATAACAAAAAAGCGTAGACTTTCGTCATACGCTCTCAGGTTCACCACAAACCGAATACACTAATGATTCAAGTCCACGCTAGGCGTGCAACTCAAAGTGTATTCCGATGCTCGTTCTGTGTCGAGGTGGTGATTCGAGAGCGATTGAGCAAAATATGTCCTATGCAAATTACTGCAACACTACAAATGTAGCCAAAAATTTTGACACTCTTTAAATTATGTTTGTTTTCTTATTTGTGGTCACCATTTTTACTCTTCTTTCAGGAATTGTTATAACTGAAAATTTTAAGAAGAAATCACATTGGTAAAAGTGTGTATAAGTTGAAGAAAATCAATAAATTAAGTGTGTTTTTATTTGCATGAGTGCGGTAATATTCGTATATTAGCTATAGATAAATGATAAGGATATGGATAAGGTCGTAATTTTAGCAAGGGTGTCAACACAGGCACAGGACTACCAGCGTCAGGTAACTGAACTTCAGGAGTACTGCGACAGGGCAGGATGGGAGGTCACCAGAGTTTTTGCTAACAAGGTATCGGGAGCAAAGGCGGTAACGGAACGTACTGAAATTGTGGAGATGGTCGAATACATCAAGGGCAACGACATCCAGCGAGTAGTTTGCCTTGAAATTTCCCGTCTCGGCAGGAATACCCTTGAAGCGCTTAAGGTCATCAACTACCTCAACGAGAACGGGGTCAGTTTATATGTCAAGAACTACAACCTTGAAACCCTTGTGGATGGTAAGGTGAACCCAGTAGCCAGCCTTATCTGCACCATCCTGCTGGAAATTGCTTCGATGGAACGCCTGACCATCAAGGAGAGAATGACCAGCGGTCGTAACCAGTACATTGCCAAGTGCAAGGAGCAGGGCATCAAGATGGGAAGACCGAGCAGTTACCGAAAATCAGATGCATCATACAAGGAGCAGTACGGAAAGGAAATCAGCCTTTTGAAGAAGGGTATAAGTCTCCGTAACGTGTCACAACTGACAGGAACCAGCGTCAATACCCTGCGAAAGTTGAGGCAGTACGCATGAAGTTTTTGCTTCTGAAATATAAGGTGCGTATCTTTGCATTGTTCAGGTCTCGAATGGTCTGGATTGCTTCAGAGCAAAAATAACCTCAACCATAAAATCTGAAGGGTGAGGGTCTAAAATTTAAAATCACAATGAAAATTTTATTTAATGGTCGGAGTTACCCGACTGGCCGAAGGCGTACCCTTTGGCAGACAGCATCCAAAATAAGCGCGGTAATGTCAGGGTGTTGTGGTCAGTGTAGATAGAGCAAAATCCATATTGCTTTCAAACGATTATGAGGTCGGCAAAGACGATGTGAAAGACCTTTTGAATTTCCTTTATAGGATAGCCACGTTACAGGTGGAGATAGAAAATAATGAGATAAAACAGATATACAATGAAGAAGATAAATGAAATTTTAAACGTTATTCTGTACTGCCGTGTTAGTAGTGACGAGCAGGCAGAAGGATGCTCTTTGGACGAGCAGGAAAGGCAGTTACGTTCTTTCTGTGCAAGGAACGGATATAATATCGTAGATGTATATTATGAGGATTATTCTGCGAAATACTACGATATGAACCGCCCTGAAATGAAGAAGATATATGATTATTGCCGTAAGCACAGGGGAAAGGTAAACAAGATTCTATTTCTACGTTGGGATAGATATTCAAGGAATGTGGAGTTTGCTTTTGCATATAAAAGGAAGTTCTATGATGAGCTGGGTGTCGAACTTAATACGATAGAATCCCCGATAGATTTCAAGGGTACGGAGTGGCCTACAATGATGGCGATATATTGCGGTGTTGCTCATACAGAGGACGTGAAGATTTCAAGACGAACCAAAGACGGAATTCACGGAACGTTACTGAAAGGTCGCTGGTCCAACAAAGCCCCAAGAGGGTATAGGAATGTGAACAATGGTGACAGGGATAAGTATGTTGCCATAGACGAACCTAAAGCCAAGTTGGTCAGATATGCTTTCGAGGAAGTTGCCAAAGGCACAAAGACCCCGACCTTGGTCTGGAGAGAGGTGCAGAAGAAGGGTCTTAAAGTCTCCGAATCGTCCTTCTTTGAAATGCTCCGTAACCATTTTTATTGCGGTGAGGTCTATGTTCCTGAATACCTAGATGAGCCAGCACAATATGTCAAGGGCATTCACGAACCGCTGGTAACTAAAGAGACCTTTATGAAGGTACAGAACCGCCTTAATAGTGTCAATCCCCGAAACAGGAGCAAGGAAAAGCAGATGAGGGCAAAGGTGGTCAAACTGCCCCACGAGGATTACTATTTTTATCCTTTCCTTTTGTGTCCTGTGTGTGGGTCAAAGATATGTGCATCCCATAGCAAAGGTAGAAGTCAGACCTATGCGTATTATCATTGCAACCATTGCAAGAAATATCGTGTTCCTGCCCAGCAGATGAATGATGATATACTCAATTATATACGTCAAATACGCCCTTGCAAGGCGGTTTTAGACCTTTACGAAGAAGTCCTCAACGATATTAGAGCAGAGAAGTTCAAAGGCATTAACAAGGAAAAGAACCGCATACAGGAGGATGTCAAGAAGGTTGAGGTTCGTTTGCAGAGATTGCAGGACAGGTTCTTGGATGGTGAGATAAGTTCCGAAGATTATAAGGATATAAGACAAAGATATAATGATGAGATATATGCTCTGAAGAGCCAGTTAGAGATTATGAAAACCCCGAACAGCGGTGTTGTCGAACCGCAGATGGCATATGCAATGTCATTCATTAACAATATTGAACGATGTCTTTCAATGGTAGATATGTCGGTGAAAATGGATGTGCTCGGTTCGATTTTCAGTGGAAAAATGGTATTCGAGAATGGAAAATGTCGAACCGCTGAATTCAATCCGATAATACCGATTCTGATAGGTAGAGAGGCGTTTTTTAATAATAGCGGAGTCCCAGTTAATACTGAGACTCCGCTTCTGTACCCGGAGCCGGGATCGAACCGGCACGGATTGCTCCACTGGTGTTTGAGACCAGCGCGTCTACCGATTCCGCCATCCGGGCATTCGGCGCTTCTCACGCAGTCCCTGTTGGGACTGCATTCTGTGATGGCTTTCGAGGGCTTTGCTATTGGCGGACAAAGCCGGCACATCGGTCAGAACTGAAAGAGAGCGCTTGGAAAGTAGACCTTCCGGTTAAGGGCGCAAAGGTAGATGTTTTTTCGGAAAATCCCAAATTTTCCTATCTTTGTAAGATATAAATCTTAGGTCATGGAGCATATCAGCATATATTCTGGGGACAGGGTGATCAGCCGCGTGATGGTGGAGCGTACTGTGGCGGCTCTGGAGCCGTGTCTGGAGAGGTACCAGCATGTGTTTACTGTAATGGATGCCAATGTGGCGATGAACTGTCCGGCGGCCATGCAGATAGCGGAGATAATGAACCGCAAGGGGGCGCCGGGCAAGCTTATAGACGCGTCCGAGGAGGACAAGTCGATGGACACGGTGATGGATATCTGCGGGTGGATGCTGGATAACGGGGCGGATCGCGATGCCCTGGTTCTTGCCGTGGGCGGCGGAATCACGAGCGATATGGTCGGCTTTGCCGCAAGTATCTACAAGAGGGGAGTGCGCTTCGCCTATGTGCCTACGACCCTTCTCGCACAGGTGGACGCGGCGATCGGAGGCAAGACCGGGGTGAATTTCGAAAGATACAAGAACATGCTCGGACTGGTGCGCCAGCCGGAGTTCACATATGTATGTCCTGAGGTGCTGGAGAGCCTTCCGCACAGGGAGTTCGTGGCAGGAGTTGCCGAGATGCTCAAGACGTTCATGATCGAGGATAACGGTAATTATCAGAAGGCGGTGGATGTGCTTTCGGAGATGCTTCAGGGCTATTCGATACTTCCTCCCGAAAGCGCTGCGGACTATTGGACGGACTGCGTGTCCGCATACTCGGAAGAGCTTCTGTACCTGATTTCGGAGGCTGTCAAGGTCAAGGCGGGCGTGGTGTCGCGCGACCAGTATGAGCGCGGGGAGCGCCGCAAGCTGAATCTGGGCCATACGTTTGCTCATGCGATCGAGACCCTGGCCCAGCGCGAGGAAAGGGATATCTCCCATGGCGAGGCTGTGGCGATGGGGCTGGTGCTGGCGGCACGTCTTTCGGACCGTGTGTTCCGCGGCGACATGGACACGCCGACCGCCCTGGAGGGAAGCGTGGCGATCGACCTGTGCGACTGCGGCCTGTATCCGGAATGTCCGTTTACAATCGAGCAGATGGCCGAGATCATGGCGAAGGATAAGAAGGCAGAGGGTGGAAAGGTCCATTTCGTGCTTCTGAACGAGATCGGGGACGTTACGACATATGCCCTTACTGTCGATGAAGTGGTTAAGTTATTGAAGTGAGAGAATGATTTGCACAACTATACAGAACCGTAGTCTGGAGCAGATATATGAGGCTCTGGAGCAGTGTGAGATGGCTGAGATACGTCTGGACAGATGTGATCTCAGCCCGACGGATATAGCGGAACTGTTTACGAGCGATACACCTCTGGTGGCGACATGCCGCATAGCGGAGGTCGCCGCGTCCGAGCCGTCCCTTCAGGGACCGGGGCTCACGGAACAGAGCCGCGAAATAAAGGCCATGCAGATGGCCGAGAAGCGGCTCATAAGGGCAATTGAGGCAGGCGCCAGATATGTGGATGTCGAGCTGGAAGCTCAGAAGCAGATGTCCAAGAGGGTCCGCAGCGCGGCCCACGAGAACGGTACGGTCTTCATCCGTTCGTACCACGATTTCGAAGGGACGGATTCCCTCGAGGCGTTGAAGGCTGTTGTAGAGAAGTGCGTCTACCATGGTGCGGATATGGTAAAGATCGTGACCATGGCGCACTCGCAGGCTGATGTGGACAAGGTCATGGCCCTGTATGCATGGTGCCGCGAGGAAAAGGCATCCGGCAACGAGAGAATCGGTGCATTGGCGGACGGCGGTCTGATCGCCTTCTGCATGGGCGAGGCCGGTCGCCAGTCGCGTCTTGATGCGCTCAGGCATGGTGCTCCGTATACCTATGCTGCCCTGACGGAGGAAGAATCGGCGGCTCCCGGCCAATGGGCGGCCTCAGACATGTCTTCGGCCGCCTACGGCAACTTCCCGTTCATAACCACCGGAACCCCGCTGATGATGCCGGTTTCCAAGAGCTTCGCCCAGCGTGCCATCATAGCTGCGGCTCTTGCCGAAGGCACGTCGCAGCTCCATGGATATACCCCGTGCGGGGATAATGAATCCGCCCTCGAGGTTGCGCGCAACCTGGGCGCTGAAGTGACTGTCGAAGGTACGGAAGTGACGATAAAGGGCATCGCAGCCTCTGCCGGCAGCCTGAACGGAATGTCGGAGCTGCATGTAGGGGAGTCCGGCCTGCTGACCAGGATGATGATTCCGCTGATGGCGGAGATTTGTCCGGGTCATGTAAAGTTTACCGGAGAGAAGACCCTGATAGGACGCCCTCTGACAGGGGCAAGGGAGATTCTGGAAACCTTTGAGGTTGAAGCCGTTACTGGGGATGCCGATGCACCTCTGCGTGTCCCTCTTACGGTAAAGGGACCGCTCAAGCCGGGACGTGCGGAAATCTCCGGAAAGCATGGGTCGCAGATAATCTCGGGCCTTCTCATGGCCCTTCCGTTTGCCGACAGGAACAGCTCGCTTATAGTCCACGAGCCTAAGAGCATTCCATATATGTTCATAACTCTTGAAGTCCTCAAGAAGTTCGGAATAAAGATAGGTAACGACATGCTCGGAGGCAGGGATTTCCTTGAGTCTGACGGCGACTGGTCGCTCTGTACAGAGATGGTCTTCAAGATCAAGGGTGGACAGAAGTACAAGGCTGCCGACATAGATCTGGAAGGGGACTGGAGCGCCGCAGCCAATTTCCTGGTGGCAGGTGCCATCTTCGGAAGCGCGGAGATCGCAGGCCTTGACACGACATCCCTCCAGGCCGACCTTTCCATCATGGACATCCTGATGGACGCAGGTGCCAGCCTGTCCCAGCTGGACGGCGACAGGGGCAACATAACTGTCCAGAGAGCGCCTCTCAAGGCTTTCTCGGTCGATGCTTCCAACTGTCCTGACCTATTCCCGATAATATCTGTCCTGGCCGCATTCTGCCAGGGCACAAGCCGTCTGGCAGGAGTCGGCCGTCTGGCGAACAAGGAGAGCGACAGGGCGAAGGCCATCGTGGAGATGCTTTCCCAGATGGGTGTTGAGGTGACCATAGAAGGGGATGAGATGGTCATAGAAGGCCACAGCCTGGCGCAGAGGCTGCTTGCCGGGAACGGCCTGCTGAAGGGCGGCAGCTATACTTCCCATCATGACCACCGTATGGTCATGGCCCTCAAGGTGGCGTCCCTCGGCGCCGACAGTCCGGTAGTGATAGACGATGAAGCATGTGTCGCGAAGTCGTTTCCGCAGTTCAATGAACTGTTCAATTGTCTGATAAAGAATTAAATAATAATATGAACGCATTTGGTAAAAAATATAGAGTCAGCATTTTCGGTGAGTCTCATGGAGAACTTATAGGTGTGGTCCTTGACGGTGTTCCCGCAGGGCTGGAGATTTCGGAGCAGGACTTCGAGACGGATATTCTCCGCAGAAAGAGCGGGGCAAAGGGTACGACCCCGCGTATCGAGGCAGACAAGCCGGAAATCGTGAGCGGAGTATATGAGGGGCATACTACAGGAGCTCCTCTGACCATTATTTTCCGTAACGGCAACACACGCTCAGCGGATTACGGTCTTTTCGCTGCCATGCCTCGTCCGGGCCACGCGGATCTTACCGCGGCCCTGAAGTGGGACGACTGCCAGGATCCGCGTGGCGGCGGCCATTTTTCGGGCCGCCTGACCCTCCCGATAGTCGCCGCCGGAGTAGTGGCGAAGAAGATTCTGGAGGATGCGACCATCCTCGACGAGACTCCTGTCACATCCGTGACTGCCCGTATCGTCGAGCTAGGAGGAACGCCGGTCGGAGACCCGGCTTCTCCGCAGGTTGCGGCTATGCTTGACGCCGCGATCAGGGAAGGAGACAGCCTCGGTGCTGTGGTGGAGTGCGTCGTTCCTGACATCGATCCGGGATACGGCGAGCCGTTCTGGGACAGCGTGGAGTCGGTAGTGGCCCATGCGGTGTTTGCGATCCCAGGCGTAAGGGGGATAGAGTTCGGCGACGGATTCGCGGCAGCGCGCATGAAGGGCTCGGAGCATAATGACCCGATTGGTCCGGACCTTCGCCCTACGAAGAATGGTGCGGGTGGAGTCAACGGCGGCATCACAAACGGAGCTCCGATAGCGTTTAAAGTCGCTTTCAAGCCGACTTCCAGCATCCGCAAGGCGCAGACCACCTACAACTTCGAAACCGGCGAAATGGATCTTCTGGAGGTTCCTGGGCGCCACGATGTATGCTTCGCTCTCCGTACCCCGGTAGTAGTGGAAGCAATGACTGCCATCGCCCTCGCCGATCTTGTACTCCTGAAATGACATTAATCCTATAAGACTATGAAAACACGACTCCTCACAGCGGCAGTCATCCTCCTTGCAGCGATATCTGCATCCGCACAGCCCCATCCCCAGGACAAGGGCTACAATTATGTACAGAACATCTCCTATACGTCTGCTGACGAAACCGACGCATACAGGAAGGAACGTTGCGTTCTTGACATATACTACCCGGAGACAGACAAGGGCTTCGCCACATTGGTCTGGTTCCACGGAGGCGGTCTGACGGGAGGAAACAAGGAGCTTCTCGACGGGTTCCGCAGACGTGGCTTCGCTGTAGTGAGCGTGAACTATCGTCTTTTCCCGCAGTGCAAATGTCCGGATTACATTGACGATGCGGCAATGGCTATGGCATGGACATTCGACAATATCGAAAAGTATGGCGGAAACAAGGACCAGATCTATGTCTCAGGCCATTCTGCCGGCGGTTACCTGACTCTTATGGTCACTCTGGCCAAGGAATATATGGCGAAATACGGAGCCGATGCAGACAGGATAGCGAAGGCATATCCGGTGAGCGGCCAGACCGTGACTCATTATACCATCCGCCAGGAAAGGGGACTTCCGGACGGCATTCCTGTGATAGATGAGTATGCTCCGATGACACACGCAGGCAGGGGTGGGGCGCCGATGATCCTGATTTCCGGTGACCGTGACCTTGAGATGCTTGCCCGTTATGAGGAAAACGACCATCTGCAGGCCCTTCTCGAGCATTTCAACCATGATTCGGTATTATACGAAATGCAGGGCTTCGACCATGGAACCGTGCTGGCCCCGGCCGTAGCCCTGATAAGCGCTGACATCAGAAAACTCTGGAAAGAGTATTCTACTTCTTCTGACCGATGACGGAGAGCCTGCTGATGTCCTTGACATCGAATCTTCCGATGATTTCCATGACGACGCTTTCCTCCGGACCGAGGATTGTCATGACAAATGACATGTCCTTTCTTTTATTGTCCGGTTCGTAGATATAGAAGGTGGAAGTCCTTCCGTCGCCGGATATCGTTGATATACGGTCGTGGCTGCCCCTGATGGCGGCTTGCACCTTGTCACACAAGGTGTCGGCCTGGCCTTTATAGCTGATGATGCGTATGACCTTTATTCCGTCCAGGAGCGCCTGTACGTCTGATGAAGCGTTCTCCTTCATCATCGAAAGCATGGCCTTGCCGTAGATCAGGCTCTGGTATTCCTTTCTTCCGGCATAGTCGTCGAATATGCGGTCCAGAGACGAACTTTGTGCAGACAATGCCAGAGGCAATGCAGTCAATACAAGTATTAGAAGTAATCGTTTCATTTCAATTGCCGTTTAGAATCCCAACCTGCATCCGAGAGAAATCGAATGTGCGTCGTTTCCAGTCCCTTCCTTGAAGACCGGCGTCAGTGAGTAGTCTATATAGAATCCGTAGCCTTCCCAGTTCGTACTGATGGAAACCCTGCTTCTGAACGGGCTCAGCCCGTTTACCTGATACTTGGTCTTGCCCGGGTTCTTGTATTTTACGCTGGATCTGGTAAGGAGTTCCGCTGTTCCCTGCACCGTGAACATCATGCTGCTGACCTTGAAGCCGAAACCCATGTTGAGTCCCCAGTAGTTTGCCTTGAGCCTTGTATACTTTATGTTACCGTCCAGGTCGACCGGCATCAGACGGTCTTCGTCGTCATTGACGAAGGTTATGTTCTTGCGGAAGCAGTATGAATCATACGAGTACAGCATTCCCACCTTGTAGTAGGCGCGGCCCCTTCTGTCCAGAGGAACAGTCCAGTTTACGAGCATCAGGTCGATTCTTGTGCTGCTTGCAGGGTATATGTCCAGAAAGTCATTCTGACCTTCCCATGGCCCATAGTATGGGCTTGGGGTAAGGACCATTCCTCCCAGACTCACACCCAGAAAGTTGGTGGTTATCCGGTTCCTCCTTGCTTCGCTGAAGAATAAGTCGTCTATCTTGGAGCCGCTTTCTGCATTTTCTCCAAGAGAGATGCTGAATCCTCCTATGGAGATCCCCAGTTTGTCACCCTGGGTATCGAATGTTACAAGCGAGTCTGTCTGTGCTTGCGCTGCGGCCGCTGTTGCGGCGAGCAGCGCCAATAGGGTTATGATACGTTTCATTGTCTATTTGTTTAGTTGTCGTTTTCCATTTCCGATGTGATCATCTGCGCAATGTCTATGCTGGTCTGCAGGTTGTCGAGGTAGGTCAGGCATGAAGCTCCCTCCAGGGCGACCTGAGGGTCGGTTATGATGTTTCCGTCTGTATCATAACCGTACACATCCTTTCTGAAGAGACCGATGCATAAGGCTGCAGCGGCCGCTACGCCCGCTGCGGCCCAGACCAGCCTGCGGACTTTTCCCGGCTGCCTGTGTGCTGCGTATGCAGGTCTGTATGTCATGGAAGCGGCTTCTCTGAATCCGCATATCATGACCTTCACGCTCTTGAGGTCTTCCGGTACATCGCCGGTCTGCAGGAAATATGATCTCAGGACCATCTCCTCTTCTGCAGAAGCTTCTCCGTCAAAATATCTTTCGCAAAGCTGCCTTATTTTCTTGATGTCATATTCCATATCCGAACTCCTTTTCAATTATTTCCTTCAGGGCCCTGCGGCCTCGTGACAGTATCGTCCTTACATTCGTTTCGTCCGTTTCGAGGATATCGGCCATTTCCTTTGTCGAGTAACCTTCAATATCCTTCAGGTGGACGGCCAGCCTCTGTTTTTCCGGAAGCATGCTCATGGCCTTGTGTATGATCTGCCTCTCATCCCATCTGTCCGGATTCCTTCCGTCAGGCACATCCGGTATCTTGGGCGTGGTGTCCTTTCTTCTTCTGATCCGGTCGATGCATGCGTTTCGGACTGAACGGGTCAGGAATGCATCGATGTTTGCTATCTCATGCCTGTCTTCATGCCTGCGTAGGACCTTTTCGGCGACATCCTGCATGATATCCTCGGCCTCATCGATGCGTCCGAGTATGCTGCAGGCAAGTCTGAACATGAAATCCAGCCTTTTCTGTCCGAATATGTTTTTCCCGTTAAGTCCCATTTCTGCATATATGACGCACAAATGTACAAAACGTGTCATGAAAATTGAAATATTTACGGCCGCTGGTAGATCCGAAGACCGAAGTCTGGGGCTATTGTCATGATGTGGTCGAAGATGTCCGACTGTTTTCTTTCATATACGGCCCATGCCTTCTCCTTCGTGAAGAAATAGACCTCGATCGGAAGTCCGTAGGCTGTCGATTCCTTCTGCGTGACGATTATGTCAAGGCTCTGGTTCACGTCAGGATGGTGCCATAGATAGCGTTCGATGTATAGGCGGTATAGCTGGACATTTGTGAGGATTTCTCTGGCGTTGTCTTCCTTGTTGTCAGCCATCAGAGGAAGGTCCTGCCTGATCTTTTCTATCATTTCATCCGTACATACCATGAGGCTGTTCAGGTCCAGGAATATGCATTTGTCGGCCCTTCGTCCTCCGCTTTCCTGCATTCCCCTCCAGTTCTTGAAGGCTGTGCTGACGAGGGTGTATGGAGGGATCATCGTGATCGTGTTGTCCCAGTTGCGGACCTTGACGGTATTGAGGGTGATCTCCTCCACGGTGCCGTTCGCGCTGCCGTCCGGCATCTGTATCCAGTCTCCGATCCTGACCATGTTGTTCTGCGACAGCTGTACGCCGGCCACGAAGCCCAGTATGCTGTCCTTGAAGATGAGCATCAGGACGGCTGCCGAAGCTCCCAGACCGGTAAGAAGTACGGCAGGGGACTTGTCGATGAGGACTGCCACTATGATTATGCCTCCGATGAAATACAGGATGACCTGCAGGGCCTGCACCAGACCTTTCAGGGGATGCTTCTTGTTGGTGTCCGTAGTCGAATAGAAGTCAAGGAAGCAGTACATGACCGAATTCAGGATCATTATGATGATTACGATCATGTAGATAATGTCAGCCCTGTGGAGATAACGTATCATCGGGTCTTCTTTCTCATAGAAAAGGAGGGGGAGCATGTACATGATCACTCCAGGAATCAGAAGCAGCACATGATTGCCAAGCTTTCTTTTTACCAGATATCCGTGCCAACGGCTTCTCTTCGACTTTGCCCTTTTGCTCATGATCCACTTGAAGAACCATTGTATGCACCAGTTTATTCCGAATGACACAGCCACAATGGCCACGACGACGGTAGCTCCATAAAGGAAATCTCCGAAGTCCTCCGACAGCCCGCTTTTGAGCAAGGCGCTGTATTTCTTTCCTATCTCCAGCATGACGCCTCCTTTTCCATCCTTCTTTTCAATATCCGTACTAGATCGGATTCTGGCGATGTTATTATAAAAAAATCAGGCTGACCCGTTCGGATCAGCCTGATCTTAAATATGTATGATCTGTTAGAGATCTGCAAGATTCTTCTGCTGGTCGGCAGCCGGAGCAACCAGGATCTCCTGGAACTCCTTCTGACCTGTACCTGCAGGGATAGGATGACCGCAGATGACATTCTCCTTAAGACCTTCGAGAGTGTCGACCCTACCGCGGATTGCAGCTTCGCTGAGCACCTTTGTAGTCTCCTGGAATGAAGCAGCTGAGATGAAACTGTTGGTCTTCAACGCTGCCCTTGTGATACCCTGGAGAACCTGGCTTGCTGTTGCTGGCTTAGCCTCGCGGAGTACCATCATCTGGCGTCCCTGACGCTCGAGCGAAGCATTCTCGCTTCTCATCTCGCGTGCGGTGATGATGTCGCCCTCTGAATAAGTCTCGGAATCACCCTTTTCAAGCACGATGAACTTGCCGTAGATCGCGTTGTTGGTATCCATGAACAACCACTTGTCCACAAGCTCCTCTGGAAGGAATTCTGTGTCTCCAGGATTGTTGATCTGTACCTTTCTCATCATCTGGCGTACGATGATCTCGAAGTGCTTGTCGTTGATCTTCACACCCTGGAGGCGGTATACCTCCTGAATCTCGTTCACGATATACTCCTGAACCTTGATAGGACCGAGGATGCCGAGGATATCGGTTGGAGATACTGCACCGTCAGAGAGTCTTGTACCAGCCTTGACGTAGTCGTTCTCCTGAACGAGGATCTGCTTGGTAAGAGGAACAAGATAATGCTTCTCAAGACCAGACCTGTTCTTGATGATGATCTCGCGGTTACCTCTCTTGATCTTACCCATGATGACCTCACCGTTGATCTC
>JAFQAT010000058.1 GCA_017399865.1 Bacteroidales bacterium
AAGAGGAATGTCTCAAAAGCGTCGAATGTCGAATGAAGGAATCCGAGCTTGCCGCCTTTCTCAAAGGTCGGCTTTATCTTGTCTACAAAATTTCTTAATCCGTTCATAATTCTAAGCTTTAGCACATTTCTTTCAACATGAGGGCGATACCGTCAGTGATGATCTGCTGGATGTAGATCTTTGACGGGCACACGTATTCGCAGAGAGCGAAATCCTCTTCAAGTACCTCATAGATGCCGAACTTCTCCATCTTGTCGATGTCGTTTGCAAGGCATGCCTTGAGGAGATATACAGGGTAAAGATCCATAGGAAGCACCTTGCTGTATACGTCATTCACGACAAATGCACGCGGACCTCCGTGGAGGTTTGTGTCCATGTCATACTTCTTGTTAGGGGTGAGCCATGAGAAGTATGTGCGTGATGTACTGAACTGGCTGCATCTTACAGGCTTTGCCCATCCGAGGAGCTCGTACTTGTTTCCTTCTTCGAGGATTGTCACCTGATTGTCTGCGAATCCGAGGAATCCTTCAGCTCCTACGTTTGTTCCTGTGAGGACGTCACCGCTTACGAAACGGAGGTTCTCGGCAGATGAATAGAAGTCCTTGAGGTCCTTCATCGAGATGCCAGGGTATCCTTCCACGTAAGCAGGATTTTCTGCCTTTGGTCCTGTAACGGCGATCTTTCTCCTTACATCATACTTTCCTGTGTTGAAAAGCTTACCGATGGCAGCAAGCATGAGAAGGGATACTGTCCATACTGTCTCTCCCTTACGGATAGGGGAGATGTGGTGGATCTGTACGCCTACGTTTCCTGCAGGGTGCTTTCCTGTGAAAGTGTGCTGGATCACGTTCTCGAGCTTGTGGAACTTGGTGCTTGAATAATTCTCCTCGTTAAGCGAGAGGTGTACGCCTCCGGCTGTGAGCTTGTTCAGAGCATTGATCGCTGTCTGGATGTGCTCGAAGTCAGCTTCGAGAGCATACTCCGGATTTGCCGCAAGAGGTGCGGTTGCGAATGCTGAAACGAAAATCGCCTTAGGCTGAACTTCAGGATTTGCGATGATTCCGTAAGGCCTCTGCATGAGTGCAGGCCAGAGACCTGCCTCGAGGATGGCTGCCTTGATCTGCTCTGCAGACATGTCAGCTACATTCTTCACTCCGAAATCAACATACTCCTGCGTTTTATCCGCCTTGATGCGGACCTCAAGCAACTTTCTCTTTTCGCCTCTTACAACCTCTGCCACTGTTCCGCTTACCGGAGACGCGAAGAGGATGTTCTGAGACATCTTGTCTGCCAATACAGGTGTACCTGCGAGGACCTTGTCACCCTCCCTGACCAGAAGCTTTGGTACAAGACCTCTGAAATCGGTAGGTTTTACGGCCACAACGTCAGGGACAATCACCTTCTTGGTGGTCTGGGCCGCTACTCCGCTGATAGGGAGGTCAAGACCCTTTTTCAAATAGATGTTGTTTGACATTATATAAACGGTTTTGAGTATAGATTCATAAATGCGCCCGCGAAGTTACAAACTTTTTTGTAATTTTGCCACCGTTATGGAGAATAAGAGCAGTACTATTTTAGAAGGACTGAACAGCGGGCAGAGAGCCGCTGTCGGTTGTGTGGACGGGCCGGTGCTTATAGTTGCTGGGGCAGGATCGGGTAAGACAAGGGTGTTGACAAGCAGGATAGCCTATATCCTCGAGACGAAGGACCTGGATCCGTCGAGGATCCTGGCGCTGACCTTTACCAAGAAGGCGGCCTCGGAGATGAAGGAGAGGATTGCGCTGATGGTAGGTGAACGAAGGGCCAGGCGTCTATACATGGGCACATTCCATTCCGTTTTCATCCGCTTCCTGCGTGAATTTTCTGAGTCGCTGGGATATCCTGCGACGTTTACCATATATGACACAAGCGATTCGGTAAGCGCGATAAAGACGTGCCTGAAGGAGCTTCAGCTCGATGAAAAGGTGTATAAGCCAAAGGATGTCCTTTCCCGCATATCCATGGCCAAGAATAACCTGGTCACGGCAGAAGCGTACAGGAGGAACCCGAATGTCCTCCAGAACGATGCGTCTGCAAAAAAACCGCGCATCTGCGACGTGTATCAGCTATATTCGCAGAAATGCAGGCAGGCCGGGGTCATGGACTTTGATGACATTCTTCTGAACATGAACATCCTTCTGCGTGACAACCCTGCCGCTCTGGAGTCGATAGCCGGAAGGTTCGACTATATCATGGTCGACGAGTATCAGGATACGAACTTCGCCCAGTATCTTATCCTCAAGAAGCTTAGCCAGGACCATCATAATCTGTGTGTGGTCGGGGATGACTCCCAGTCCATATACGCGTTCCGTGGAGCCAAGATCGAGAACATCCTGAACTTCAAGAAGGACTATCCCGACCACCATATCTTCCGTCTGGAGCAGAACTACAGGTCTACCAAAGTGATAGTGGATGCGGCAAATTCCGTTATCGCGAAGAATTCCGCAAGGATTCCGAAGGAATGCTATTCCATGGGGGAACAGGGGGAGAAGATACGTCTCATCCAGGCGTATACGGAGCAGGAGGAGGCCTTGCTGATTGCGTCGTCCATTCTTTCACGTATTCAGTCGGAGAGGGCTGAATATCAGGACTTTGCTATCCTGTACAGGACCAATGCGCAGTCGCGTGCCCTCGAGGAGGCTCTCAGGCGCAGAAACCTGCCGTATATGATATATTCGGGCAATTCGTTCTTCGAGCGAGCCGAAGTCAAGGACATGATGGCTTATTTCAAGCTGGTGGTGAACGTAAATGATAACGAGTCGTTCAAGAGGATCGTCAACAAGCCTGCGAGGGGAATAGGAGATACGTCGCTGTCAGCTCTTACGGCTGCCGCCTCCCACCATGGTATCCCTCTGTTCAAGGCCGCATATGCCGACGACCTCGAAAAGTACGGTCTCAAGCCGGCTGCGATAAAGAAGATCCGGGAGTTCTGCGACATGATAGGAAAGCTTTGCGTCCGCTCGAATGAGTGGGATGCATACAAGACAGCGGTGGAGACAGCGGTTGATTCGGGGCTTCTCATGTTCTATAAGAGCGATACAAGCATCGAGGGGCAGTCCCGTACAGCCAATATTGAGGAACTTCTTAACAGTATAAAGATCTTCATAGAAGAGAAGCATAACGAATATGTGGAAGATATTCAGGCGGACGGCCAGATCAGCGACGGGGCGGAGCTGGCCGAGTCGGACATGCCTGTGGTGACGTTGGTTGATTATCTCGAGAACGCTTCGCTGTTAAGCGCCGTCGACGTCGATGATGAAGAAAGCGCGAACAAGATAGCTCTGATGACGGCCCATTCGTCAAAGGGTCTTGAATTCCCATATGTGTTTGTCGCCGGCATGGAGGAGAATATCTTTCCGTCGGGCGGATTCATGGCGTCGGAATCCGAAGTCGAAGAGGAACGCCGTCTGTTCTATGTGGCCATGACCCGTGCAAAGAAGGTTCTTCAGCTGTCTTTCGCTTCGACGCGTACAAGAAACGGCAAGCATGAAACCAACTCCGTCAGCCGTTTTGTGAAGGAGGTTGATCCGCAATATGTGGCCAATCCGATAACTGATGACCGGGATGAAGACGATTCTCCAAGGCAGAGCTTCGGAGGATGGGGACAAGGACCGGCAGCCAAGGCGCGTTTTGGCGGAGGAGGATATTCTTATGGGTCGTCAGGTCCGGTACGGACCGGGAAGCCGGCCGCTCCGGTCCGCCGTACGGAACCGATCCCGATAAGACGTCCGCAATCTGTTCCGAAGAGAGTCCCCGATGTAGAGTTTGTGCCCTCTCCAGTAAGCGAACTCAAGGTCGGACAGAGGGTTGAACATAACAGGTTTGGATTTGGTAACATACTTGAGATGACGGGATCATTGGCCGATCTGAAGGCAAAAATTGCCTTTGATGACTATGGAGAAAAGATATTATTGCTTAAATATGCAAAGATTCGCGTCGTTTAATTTGTTAATTTGGTAAAGTTCCTTAACTTTGCCACGAAGTTTTTCATAGTTTAAGTTTAGGTTAAGTAGCGGGGCGGTCGCAGTGGGTGCGATTGCCTCGTGAATTTTTTATGATGGCCGTGTGTTTCAATTCTGATATTTCCTTGATTTAAATTGACAGGATGACCACCTGTAAAAATTATCAGACTTCTGATAAAAAATCGAAAAATCATACATAAAGAATCTATAATTCTTCTTTTTACTTTCTTTAGCCTGATTTACCGCTTTCCCTTATATATTTGCCGTAGCCGCAATGTTGCGGCGATTAAGAATTGAGGAGAAAGAATATGAAAAAGTGTCTTGTTCTTCTGGCAGCAGTCTCTTGCCAGATGTTGGGAATGCCGGAAACGGCTGATGAAAAAGGGGAGTTGAGAATCTCATTCAACGACAGCCATCTTACGAAGGTAGTTGAGGAAATCCCCGATACGAGTGATTTCCTGCTGACCGTGTCTGCGGCAGACGGAACCCGTATATATGACGGTCCCTACGGGGACTCGCCGGAAAGTATAATGGTCGATGCGGGCAGCTATACCGTGTATGTCAGGTCGTGTGACTTCAGGAAACCTGCTTTTTCCATGCCCCAGTACGGTGACGAGCAGTGTGTTGTGGTCGCTTCAGGCGGCGTCGCCGATGTCAGACTGACATGCGTCCAGATGAATGCCGGGGTCCGGCTGCATATAGATGGCAGTTTTCTTGATAACTGTCCGTCTTCCGTACTGTTTCTCAAGTCCTCTGCGGGCAAGCTGATGTATGGGTACTCTGAAAAGAGGATAGCTTACTTTCCTCCGGGCAGCGTGTCTTTGATGATGACTACGAACGGCACGGATAAGGTCCTCTTTACCAGGGATCTGCAGGCCAGGACGGTGCTGGAGATAGATGTCAGTGCGGTGGGGAATTCGTCCGGTTCGCCGCAGGAGAGCATCAAGGTCGCAGTTGATACATCCCGTACGTGGACATCCGAATCATACGTGGTCGGTGGCAGTGGCAGTTCGGGGAAGGGGGGCAGCATATCGGATGCCCTGACTGTGTCCCAGGCGATAGCCTCGGCCGGTGAGGAGGATGTATGGGTCAGCGGATATATCGTAGGCGGTGACCTTTCGTCATCGTCTGCGTCTTTTTCTCCGCCGTTCACTTCACGTACCAACCTTGTCCTGGGACCAAGGTCTTCGACGACTTCCAGGTCTTCTTGTCTTTCTGTAAGCCTTCCGTCCGGTTATGTCAGGGATGAACTCAATCTGCCGGACAATCCGTCGCTTCTTGGCAGAAAAGTCTGTCTTAAAGGGGATATAGTGGAGTCTTATTATGGAATGCCGGGCCTGAAGAATGTCGTAGACTTTGAATTTCAGTAAATCAGTGAGTCTGCTCTTTGTGTTGCGCTGAAAAATGAGTATCTTTGCAGATTGGAAAACTATAAACTAGTCAAATATTGATGAAACATTATCTTAAACTGATTCTGACGACTTTCCTATCTGCCGTTGCAGCTCTTTCGCTTTCAGCGCAGACGGCCGTCAAGGTCAGCGGAGTGGTTACCTCCGCTGAAGACGGCCTTCCTATGATGGGGGTTGGAGTTGTCGCCGGTCCCGGCACCGGAGTCATAACCTCCCTGGATGGAGATTATGTCATCGAGGTGGCTCCGGGAACCGAGCTCACATTCTCCAGCATCGGCTTCATGGATGAGAAGGTTGTCGTTCCCTCTGTGGAAGAATTTACACACAATGTAGTGATGCAGCCTGAAAACCTCAAGCTGGATGACGTAGTTGTCATTGCGTATGGTGTCAGGAAGAAGGGAACCGTTGCAGGCTCCGTTTCCACCGTGAAGTCGGAAAAGCTTGAAAATACGCCTGCTGCAGCTTTTGACCAGGCATTGCAGGGACAGGTCGCTGGACTTACCGTGCTTTCCAATACGGGTGAGCCAAGTGCGTCGGCGTCCATGACGATCCGTGGTACAAACTCCATCAATTCCGGAACAGCCCCTCTTTATATCCTTGATGGCGTTGAGATCTCCGCATCGGATTTCAATACGATAAACCCTGCCGATATAGAGAGCATGTCCGTGCTCAAGGATGCCTCGTCCACATCCATCTACGGAGCGCGTGCGGCGAATGGCGTGATCGTGATCACGACCAAGCGCGGACGCAATATGGATCGTCCTAATGTGAATTACCGCATGCAGATGGGATGGTCCGCGATGGCTCACGGAAACTGGGACCTCATGAATACTGCTGAGCGAATCCAATATGAAAAGGAGATCGGAATGACTGCTGGACAGAACTACAATTATCTTTCCGGCATTGACGTGAACTGGATGGATGTTGTGTTCAACGATTCGGCGATGCTTCAGAGTCACGAGCTTTCCGTATCCGGAGCGACAGAGACGACAAACTACTATCTGTCAGGCGCATATTATGATCAGGAGGGAATCGCTCCGGGATCGCAGTTCACCAGATACTCGATGAGGTTCAACTTCGAGCAGCAGATGTCGGATTTCCTGAGGATGGGAACAAACACCATGTTCAATTATCAGGATATCATGCAGGCGGATGAAGGAGCATATGCATTGGTAACTCCTATTTCCGCATCGCGTTTCATGCTGCCATATTGGGATCCATACAAGGCTGACGGATCTTTGGCTTCAGTAAACGACGGTTCTTGGAAAGGTCAGGGACAGAACCCTCTTGAGTGGCTGGAGAACAACCCTGTCACTTTCAAGAAATATAAGGTGTTCTCTACGGTGTTCGCTGAGATGAACCTGTACAGGAATCTTGTCTTCAAGACCCAGTTCGGCGTCGACTTCTCGCATACTACCGGATTCGGACAGTCTTTCCCTAGCTATGCTCCTAATCTCGGAGAAGGAACGGCATCCAGGAGTTCGACGGATGGAATGAACCTCCAGTGGACGAATACGCTGAATTACCGTTTCGACATAGACAATGTCCACGATTTCAATTTTCTGCTCGGACACGAGTGGCAGGATTATCATTATGAGAGATTCAGTGTCGCTACCAAAGGCCAGACCAATGACAAGCTGACCGATGTATCGTTCGGAACCAGAGCGACTTCATGGGATGCGACATCTACTTCTGATTATTCGCGTGTTTCATTCTTCGGACGTGCCGAGTATAATTATCAGGACAGATATTATGCCGAAGCTTCGCTCAGAACAGACGGTTCGTCCCGTTTCGGTAAGGATAACCGATGGGGTCTCTTCGGTGCTGTCGGATTCATGTGGAATATCAGGAATGAGGAGTTCATGGCCGATTCACGTGACTGGCTCACAAACGGACAGATATCATTCAGTTCCGGTACGGCAGGTAATTCTGAAATCCCTAATTATGAGCATCTTGCCCTCATAGCAGGTGGCGCTGATTATTCAGGGGATTCCGGTGTGGCACCTGCACAGCCTGGAAACGAAAGCCTTACCTGGGAGAATACATGGACCACCAATCTCGGCTTCCATTTCGGCTTCTGGAACAGAGTCAATGCGGATTTTGAACTTTACGCCAAAAGGACAACGGACATGCTTATGACTGTCCCTCTTTCGTATGCGCAGTCTAACGGATACGGATACAGATGGGACAATGTCGGTGCCATGCTCAACATGGGTGCGGAAATCAATGTCAATGCGACAGTCCTTATGATACGTGACTTCATGTGGAACATCAACGTGAACGCAGGTTACAACCACAACAGGATCGTTGAGCTCTATAACGGAGTGACGGAATATGAACGCTCCAATACAAGTACCAAGCTTGTGGTAGGACGCCCTCTCGGTGAGTTCTATATAAACCGCTATGCCGGTGTCAATCCTGCAAACGGAGACGCACTCTGGTATGACAAGGACGGAAACATCACAAATGAGCTTCGTGATGAGGACAAGGTCATGATCGGCAAGACTTACCATGCTCCATGGCAGGGCGGATTCGGTACCACATTATCATGGAAGGGATTGAGTCTGGCTGCACAGTTCAGCTGGGTGGCAGACCGCTATATGATCAATAATGACCGCTACTTTGATGAGTCAAACGGACGCTTTGCTTCATATAACCAGTCACGCAGGCTTCTTGAAAGATGGAAGAAGCCGGGTGATATCACGGATATACCTCGCCATGGCGTCTATACGGAGTTCGACAGCCGCCTTCTTGAGGATGCATCGTTCCTCCGCCTCAAGAATCTGATGCTGTCATATAACCTTCCGTCAGGACTCCTCGGAAAGACTCGCGTGATAAGGGGACTCAGAATATACGGACAGGCGCAGAACCTGCTGACATTCACTAATTTCTCAGGTCTTGATCCGGAGGGTACAGCAAATCTTTATGCTGCTCAATATCCTATGTCACGTCAGTTTACATTTGGTCTGGACCTTATGTTCTAATGCTTCTGAATATGATGAAGAACACTTATAATATATTGACAAGAGCGGTTGCGGTGATTGCCGTGGCCGTGGGTATGGTTTCGTGCCTGGAAAAACTCCCCGGCAATGCCATACCGGAGTCGGAAGGAATGAAGACTTTCGATGATGCGGAGCAGACCCTTACAGGCATTTATGCCGCATGGATGAGCGGGGCTCTCTATAGCGGTTACCTTACGCTGCTTCCTGACATTCAGGCGGATCTGGTACATGCGGTACAGGGCAACTCAAATACATACGGACAGCTGTGGCAGTGGGATATCCGCCCGACAAACAGTGAGATAGAGGGTGTGTACGGTTCGCTCTATACGGTTATCGGACGATGCAACTTTTATCTTGATAAGGTGGATGAACTGCGCTCAAGCCTTACAGACGACGAAAGCATCACATATCTGGATTATTATACCGGTGAAGTGCATTGTGCCAGAGCCTTGGCTTATTCGGAACTGATAAAGTGTTTCTGCGAGGCTTACACTCCGGAAACGGCAGATGAATCAGAGAGCGGTATCGCCATAGACAGTACTTATTTCGGTAAAAAGCCTTTGAAACGTTCGACGCTCAGGGAATCTTATGAGTTTGTCATCCGTGATCTGGAGAAAGCCGAGGAACTGCTTGATGGTGCAGAATACGGATATTCATCTCCATATTTCAATCAGGCTGTGGCAAATGCTATCCATGCGAGGGTCGCCCTCTATATGCAGGATTGGGATGCAGCGATAGAGTACTCGACCAGACTTATCGAGGATGATGCCTTTGCGCTTTCGACTGCTGCGGCATATACTTCAGGGATCAGCCCTATAACAAACCAGCCTAAGACATATACATACATTGATTATATGTGGACCAACGACCTCGCCACCGAGATCATATGGATGGTAGACTATACCATCACATCGTATGGCGGAGCATTGGGACAGGTATTCCTCAATTTCAATAATGACTATGTCTATTACTATCCTGACTACGTGCCTTCACAGTGGGTTCTAGATCTGTATGGGGCCGGTGATGCCAGGGCTTCTGCATATTTCACGACTCTTCAGACCGGATATGCCCATGCGCTGACCTTCCCTCTTCTGACGAAGTATTTCGGAAACGAGTCGTTCCTTGCGAACATCATATATCATGTGAGCAAGCCGAAGCCGTTCCGTCTTGCGGAGCAGTACCTGATACGTGCTGAGGCATATTGTGAAAAGGGTCAGTATGGCAATGCCAATGCCGATCTTGCTGCATTGAGCCAGTCAAGGAATGCAAAGGCTGCATCTCTCAACGCTTCAAGCTGGCGTGAAGTCATTTCCGATGAAAGGGTGAAGGAACTGTATATGGAAGGTTTCCGTCTCCATGATCTCAAGCGCTGGAATATGGGATTCGAACGCAGCCATCAGTCAAATGCGCAGCCGGAAGGCAGCACAAAGAAGATCGCCGCAGGTGACTATCGCTTCGTATGGCCTATTCCGCAGAACGATATAGAGGCGCCAGGATCGGAGATATCACAGAATAACGGTTACGCAACAAGATAAACACAGATATATGAAGCAGATTTTGAAATATATTGCACTTGCTTTCGTGACATCCTGCCTCGCAGCTTCATGTCATGAAAGATATGTGACATATTCCGATGCCGAGTATGTCATGTTCGCAGATACCATTGCGACCTATCCTGTCCAGCAGGATGTAGAATGGTTCAGCATTCCGGTGGTGTCTACAGTCGTGCGCGACTACGACCGTACCTTCGGCGTAGAGGTCATCGACAAGGGCAACAATGCGATCGAGAACCACCATTACCGTCTTCAGTCAAACACGGTCACCATCAAGGCAGGCGAGAACAGGGCTGACGTGATGGTTCATGGATATTATGACAATCTTGAAGCTACAGATTCCCTTGGCTTCCAGCTTCGTCTGGTCATGAACGACAATCTTGAGATGCCTTTCTATGGGAAGGATACCAAGGCTGTCCTGATGAAGAGCTGTCCTTTCGATATCAATAACTTCACAGGTTACTGCATGTTGACGTCGATGTTCCTGTATCAGTACAGCATTACAGGACGCTATCAGAGGCTGATCTACACCGAAAAGCATCCTACTGAAGAAAATACCATCATCTGCCGCAACTGGCTTAACGACGGCTATGATGTGACCATGAAGTTCATGTCAGATGATCCTATGAAGCCTTTCGTCGTGATGGACGAAGGTCAGGTTGCAACTGATGAAGGCTCATTCTTCGGAACCGTCCACGGTGACGACAAGATTCAGGTCAGGACGAGCGCTTACTATGATTCCGTATACTATCCGTGCGGCAGCTATCTGTACGTATGGACTGAAATGTATGTGGAGAACCTTGGAGTTCCTGTCGGAACCGTAGGTCATTTCTACAACATCATGGAATGGGTGAGCGATGAAGAGGCTGACCGTCTCAAGAAAGAGGAAGGAATGTAAAACAAAGCAACAAAGACAACATATGAAGACTAATATTTTCAGATACGCAATTTTTCTGGCAGCCGTTCTTGCAGCCGTCATTTCATGCGACAAGAAGCAGCCTGAAGAAGAACAGAAGGAACCGGAAACCGTTACTCCTGTTTTCCCTTCTTCAATAGTCAATGAAACAGTAAAGGCCGGACAGTCTGTAGACCTGAAGTTCGAGCCTAACATGGAGTGGAAGGTGGAGATATCAGGCGAAGGCAAAGGAAACATCTTCTGGCTGGACGATGCCGGTATGAAGGCGACTTCGCTTTCCAGCAAGAAGACCGGACCGCAGGTAGTGACTGTCGTCTTTTCGGAAAACGAGGAATTCGACAAGAACCGCGTGTGCGATGTGACTCTCACTATGGGAGGCGAAAGCAAGAAGATCGCCACATATACCCGTCCGTCTCTTGGCCGCACTTTCGAAGTCTATGCCGGTGTGCCGGGAGAGTACGGATTCAGCAAGGTGGCCGGCGCATATGCATATGCAGAGACAGTGGCTTCAGAGGCTTCGCTTACCACATTCCCCGGTGAAGTGACATATGTTCTTCCGTTGAAGGTTGTGACCAATTATTCATGGCAGCTTATACTTCCTTCATGGGCGTCAAGCGAGGTCATGTCAGGAAATGCAGGAACTACGGAAATCCTTTTGGAAGCAGTCCTTACAGAGGACTTTGCCGATGGTGCCGAAGATGTCGTGAAGTTTGCAGATGCATCAAATCCCGAGGCGTCTTTCGAGATAAAGCTTTCGATGCCTTCATTCCGTGACAGAATCGAATACTATCTTGCGACAACATTCAACTTTGATGTGAATGGCCTGGTAGAGAATCTGAATGGTTCATATATCGAAATCCCGGCAATCTTCGAACTTCTTTCCACCCCTCAGACACAGGTCAAGGTGGTTGACTGGAATGAAAAGGGGCAGTACTACGGCACATCGTTCTCTGAATGGCCTGAGATGACAAAGACTCTGAATGATAACTTTGATGAAAATGATCTGCTGGTTAAATATACTATCGATCTCAAGGTAGGTGCCAATGAAACCTATGATGACAAGTATGCTGACGTGTTTGTCATACCGGCCTCAAAGGCTTCTGTAGCTTTCGAGGATTGGTTTGATGAAGCGACCGGCAATCTCAAGGATGAATTCAAGTCATACATCGTTGGACGTATTTCCCAGCCGGGACTTGAACGTGACTATATAACGCTGTCTGAAACTGACGAGGTTTATGAGGCAGAACTTGCAAAGTATACCGAGGAACAGTGGTGGGCTGCCGATCTTGCTACGGAAAACGTATTCGAACTGGTATATAAGGACGAGTATTCTGACGCTGTTCTTGTCTTTGACGAACCGTTCGCTTCGTTCAAGTATTTCGACTATGACTTTGTGGAGGTAGCGGAAGAGAATGCAGAGGATTTCTGGCTCTCATTCAATGCTTTCGCATCAAACGGCAAGGGAAGGGTTACCATGTATCCCGAAAAGTTCAACCGCAGTGATGCACAGTTCCCTGAATCGTTCATTGTCTTCTATGATGAAGATGGAAATGTCCTGGGCGCCATGTCATGCAGATATACAAAGAAGGCATCTGTGATCACAGGCGATATCCTTTCTCTGACATCGGGAGAAGCTGAATTTGTCAAGCTTGACGACGAGAATGAGATGAAGGCTTTCCTTGCAAGTGAATACGGCCAGATGGGCGTGCTTGAAGTATATCAGCTTTCTACATCAGAAAGAAATGTTTCGCTCTCATCTCAGATCGAGTCTTGGGGTCATAAGATTCTCAAGGTAGAGGCTAATCCTCCGTATCCGGAGTATGATGATGCTCCTTTCTCATTCGAGAATATGGCTACAGAGTTTGACATATACATGGGAGAGGATGTGACGGAGAAGGTCGAGGCTGTAATCCTCCTTCAGGAACCTGGCGCTGACGGAGAGACCTTGCTGAATTTTGCCGCTGTTCATTATATATATACTCCGGCAGAAACAGGTGAAGACCCTGAGAATCCGGGAATTGATCCAGAGAATCCTGGACAGGACCCAGAGAATCCGGGACAGGATCCGGAAAACCCTGGTGAAGACCCTGAAATTCCGGACACAGACCCCGACATCCCTGTGGATGAACCAGAATACGACGAGACAAGTCCGATGATGTATTCTATAGGAGCCGGAACCGGAAACCTTGTGAAATATGGCGCAGGCAGCGACAGGTATAAGGCGGTCAATGCGAAGTATGGCATAACTGAGGTATACCATCTGACATCAGGTGACAGAATGGTATATCTCAAGGGTACTGAAGATCTTTACGGTATCCTCCAGCTTGATCCTGCAACCCTTGAGGAATCGGCAGGAACAGATGCTCTGACATTTGAAGGCTCTGATTCCGGTTTCAATATCTATCTCAGAGGCACTGATAATGCAGAGGCATTGGTGCTTATTGAGGGTGCGGCAGGCTATTTCGCAGCCGTGTATGTTACTTATGACTATTCGATGGGTATTCCTTCACCGTTCGAGTTCACAAATCCTTCTGCTGTTGAAGGCAAGGCAACGTTGGCAAGATGTGAGGGTGAGATTCTTGAAACCCTCCTTGCCGAGTTCGAACCGAATGCGAACTTCGATGAAAGGAACATTTACAAGCTGACATATTCAAATACCTCCGTCTCAGCGGAGATAACTATTCCGTCTGCTCCGGTAGATAATGCCTCATGGAACAACTACCCGTATAAGAGCAACTACTGGCTGGCATGCAAAGTGTCCGGAAAGAAGATGACTGTCACAATGACCAAGTCCGGCCTTACCGACTATTTTGTATTCAGAACGACAGATGGTAACTGGGCGTGGATCCTTGTCTGCACCTGTGAATAATAAATGATAGAGATTGATTTAGATATGAGATTTTCAAGATTTTCTGTTCTTTCGTTCATGGCGGTTCTGACAGCCTTCCTCCTTGCAGGATGTGCAAAGGAGAATGCTCCGGACTATCGTGAGAAGGATTACGGATATGTACAGTTCAAGCTTTACAAGGAAGCTTCCTATGACGATACCAAGGCTACAGTATCGCAGATGCAGTATCTTCACGATGCGGCCAAGGTAATGGTCATGCTGAAGTATGGGGATATTGAACTTACCCAGACCCTTGTACTTTCTGCCACAGATGCCGATGCTGCAGAATATGGTCTCAGGAGTGAGAAACTTCAGCTGCTGGCAGGTGAATATGAGGTAACTTCATTTACTTTGTATGACAAGCTTGATGAGGAACTTTATTACGGACCGTCATCCGGCTCCTTTGAGGTCGTTGCTGGAGGTCTGAGCATGCACGACCTTCTTGCCAATGTCGCTCCACGAGGTAAGGTAAGATTCACTCTGGTGAAGGATATCGTGCCCGCGACCAAAACGGATGATGATAAGGAGTACACCTTCGATCAGATCGCATATGCAGATATTACAGTGAAAGAGACTTCGACAGGAGTGAGTGCTGCCTTCAGCAGGCTTCCTGTTGACTTCTCTGTCCACTTTGATGAGAAGGATGGCGTTCAGGACGGCTATCAGACCTCTTCAAGCGTATGTGATACTCTCGTGTCGTTGCAGGCTGGAACGTATGTGGTTACATCATATGAACTTTATACAGAAGAAGACGATAAATCATTTGAGACAAATCTGAAGGCATCGTCAGATGAGTTCATTGTAACTGACAACGAGGTGACCGAGGCCGATGTTCCTGTCCTTCTTCGTGAAACGGATGAGTATATAAAGGATTATATCGCCCTGAAGAAGATATGGGAGGCCTTGGGCGGTCCTGACTGGTATTACAGAGGCGACGAGTGGCCGGAAGGCTCCAATTGGGACTTCAACAAGGATGTCGATCTCTGGGGAGCACAACCTGGAGTCAAGCTTCATGACAACGGCCGTGTGGCGTTGATCTCTCTTGCCGGTTTCGGTATCAGCGGTGATCTTCCTGATGCAATAGGCCAGTTGACAGAGCTTGTGGAACTTTATCTTGGAAACCACAACGAGTCAAACAGGCTGGATAATGACCCGACAGTGCAGTTCGGAATGAGCGCTTCAAACAGGATGGAGAGGCATAAGGAGTATCTTCGCCGCACCCATACCCTTACCCAGTTCTCTGAACCGGTGGCACGTGGACTTATGGAACATGGCATATCCATTCCTGAAATTTCCCTTTATCAGACAATGACTGAAGATGAGATAATCGACAGGAAGACCGGAGACATGAAGATAAAGCCTATGGAAGATGTGCTCCCTGGCGTTCCTACGAACGGCCTCAGGAGCATTCCGGAATCTATCGGCAAACTCAAGAAGCTTGAGACATTCTTCATCGCCAACGGTGAGATAGAGGAGCTTCCTTCTTCTATGGCAGAACTCGAGTCTGTGACTGACTTCGAGGTATACAACTGTCGCAAGATGAAGAACTTTCCGAAAGTGATAGCGCAGATGCCGTCCCTTACTTCTGTAAATCTTTCCGCCAATCCGCAGTGGGTGGATGCTGATGAGGGACTTCGCGCCCTGGCGTCAGGCCCTGCCGGTAAGTCTGTCCAGATCCTTTACATGAACGAATGCAGCCTGACAGTCCTTCCGAAGGAAATCAACGAGATGAAGAAACTGGGTCTGCTGAGCGTTGCCAGCAACAAGATCAGCAGAATCGAGTCTGCATACCCTGACATATCATTCGTGCAGCTTTATCTGGATAATAACCGGATCACCGAGTTCCCGCACTATGTCAGCGACACAGGCAAGAAGCTGTTCTTCAGGATTGAGGATGTAGAGACCTTCTCATGTTCATACAACAAGCTCACGAAGTTCCCGAATATCTTTGATGCAGATGCGACATACGTGATCCCTTCCGTAGACTTTTCTTATAATGATATAGACGGATTTGAAGGAGCGGAAGACGGAACTTTCCAGGGAGTCTATATCCAGACCCTTTCCCTGGCAAATAATCCTAGACTCGGCAAATATCCTAAGTGTCTGGCAGACACGAAGTCGAAGGTAGACTACATAATACTTCGCGGCTGCGGAATAGATGAGATACCTGCAGGGTCGTTTACAGGTGAGAATGTGAAGTATCTGATGTCTCTGGACCTCTCATACAACCACCTCACTGACATACCGCGTGAATTCCATGCGGCACACATGCCGTATTTCTATGGAATAGATGTTTCTTACAACCGTTTCTCCGAGTTCCCTTTCGAACCTTTCGATTGTGCTTCTCTGACGATGTTTGCAATCCGTGGACAGAGGAATGAAAAGGGAGAGCGCTGTCTTAAGGAATGGCCGACAGGTGTGTATAACCATACAGGACTCCGCGCTCTTTATATGGGTTCCAATGATTTGGGAAAGATAGATGATACTATTTCATATCTCATCTATTATCTGGATATCAGTGACAATCCAAATATAGTCTTTGATGCATCCGACGTATGCTACAACTGGATGAACGGTTCATACTTCCTGCTCTATGACAAGACGCAGGACATCAGAGGTTGCGATGCTATGCTTGAATAAGGAGGAAGAATATGATGAAGAATATGATATATAGATTTGCGCTTGTCAGCGCAGCATTGATTTCGACCCTTGCATGTGTCCAGGAGGAGAAGGTTGCTTTCGAGGTGGACACAGATCAGATAGAAGTCGGTCCTGACGGAGGTGTAGAGATTGTAGGCATCAGTTCCGGTGACAGATGGAGGGCAACTGTTCAAGTGCCATGGATCACCGTGTCGCCCGCTAATGGTTCCGGATCTGTAGAGTGCAGTATAATTGTTGATTCTGCTCTGACTGCGACTGCCAGAGAGGCTGTTGTCAGAATCGAGAACCAGGTAACTGGAGACAGAAAGGACTTCAAGGTGACGCAGCAGGGATTTGAATATCAGATCGTGCCTGACGAGAAGACTATGGCACTGGCAAGCTATGCTTCTCTCTCTGATCGTAAGTTCAATGTGACGGTAAGGACAAACGTTCCTTTCAAGGTGGTAATTCCGGATGATTCCAAGAAATGGCTTTCCTGTGAGATGCCTTTGGCGGGACTTGACGAGAATGATCCGAAGGACAAGAAAAAGATTGACGAGTGGTGGAACAGCAAGCTTGACAGAGGGGGCAGGCCTCGTAATATCTCCATCCCTTTCGAATGGGGAGTGAACTTCAATCCTGAAGACAGGAGTGCCGTCGTGAAGTTCAATCCGGTCGATCCGGCGATGACCCCATCGATCAAGGATGACCTTACAATCAGCCAGGATGCTGCCGATGAAATCGAGATCGGTGTAAAGGGTGACTCCCTCGCGATAATCGCCATACATCAGGCGTTGGGATGCTGGACGGAACTGGATACATCGGAAAAGATGGAGTTCTGGGACGGTGTGGAGGTCTGGCAGTCAGGCGAGAACAAGGGTCGTGTCAAGAGGGTAGAGTTCTATATGTTCGGCACCAAGGAAGGAATCCCTTTCCAGATAAAGTATCTCAATGCAGCTGAAGAAATATATATATACGGAAATACCAATACCTTCCTGTTGAGCCTTGATCCAGGTGAGCATATATGCGAACTGGTGAATCTCCGTAAGCTCACCATCGGAGCATACGGACTTTCAACTCTGCCGGATTCGTTCAAGAAGCTCAGGAATCTTGAGTATCTGGATATCAGCAGCAATAATTTCCAGAAGGTGCCGGAAGTCCTTACACCGGAGAACTTCCCGAAGCTTACGGCCCTGATAATGAATTCATGTGTCCGTAACACCATATATGACCTGAGCAATACCAACAAGACAGGCTTCGGCGGATTGTTCGAAGAGTCTGACGTGGATGAGGCTGGAAAGAAATCATTCCCTAAGAGGCTTCTCATGTGGGATAATCTTGATACCCTCAGACTGTCAGTGAACTATCTGGAAGGAACAATCCCTGATCTGACTGATGATACAGCCTTCCCTAAGTGGACTGCTGAGGAAGTCAATGCATGCGATACCTTGCCTTCCGTGCTCATCGGACTTCCGAAGGTACTTCCTGATACAGACCTGTTTGCGATAAACCTCAACAGACTGCATGGAAATATTCCAGACTGGCTGCTCTACCATCCGAAACTGGATTTATGGTATCCTACATCGCTTGTTTTCATGCAGGAAGGAAAGACATCTTATGGACAGTCGGCCGGATTTGAGAATGAGCCTGCAAATATGGATTACTATTACGAGCATTACAGGAACAAGAAGTACAATCCTGCAAACATAAAATCGGAGGATAATGAATATGAAGAATAGATATATAGCGTTTTTTTCAATCATTGCTCTTGCTGCCGGACTTTCTGCATGTTCGGTCGAGGAACCTTTGACAGAAGGAACCCGTCAGCCGCAGAAGGTATCACCGGTATGTGAGGATGCGGTTGCCGGAGAACTTCTTGTCCGCTTCGACCAGAACGTGGCAAAGATTCTGGATGAAGCAGGGCTTGTCACCAAGTCAGGCGAGGCACCTGCCAGCCGCTCAGGAATCCTTACTGTCGATGAGGTTCTGGATCTTGTCGGAGGCTATCAGATAGAGAGAGTATTCCCAGTGGACAGACGTTCGGAGGATAAGGTCCGTGAAGAGGGACTGCATCTTTGGTATGTGGTGCGCTTCTCGGATGAGCATCCTGTGGAAAAGGTTGCTGAATATCTCGCAAAGCTGGGAGAAGTAAGCCGCGTAGAGTATAACCGTACCCTGAAGAGGGCTTCGGATACTAAAGCGCTTCCTTTGACCGCTACTGAAATCCGTCAGATGGGAACAGCCGCCAGAACCGCTGCCTTCAACGACCCTCATCTAGGTCTTCAGTGGCATATGGTCAACAACGGCGACCTTGGCAAGACCAAGTTCATAGCAGGAGCTGACGTCAATGTCGCAAAGGCATGGGACCTCTGCACAGGCGATCCTTCGATCATCGTTGCCGTTCTTGACGAAGGTGTGGATTTCTCGCATCCTGATCTCAAGGGAAGCATGTGGGTGAACGAGGGAGAGGTATGGCGTTCCAATGAAGACAACGACGGCAACGGATATGCCGGAGACTATCATGGATATAACTTTGCCGCAGGCAGCGGTATCATTTCTACAAACGGACGATATGATACGGGCCATGGCACTCACGTGGCAGGCGTCATCGCTGCGACCAACAACAACGGAATCGGAATCTCATCTATTGCCGGAGGAACTCCGGACAATCCGGGAGTTAAGATCATGTCATGCCAGATATTCTCCGGAGCATTGGCCGGAACTGTCCTGGATGAGGTGCGTGCCATCAAGTATGCTGCCGACAATGGAGCAGTCATCCTCCAGTGCAGCTGGGGATACATCTCCGGTGCGGCAAATCCATACGACTGGCAGCCACAGTTCTCGGATGATGACCAGTGGAAGCAGTCGAACCTTCTGGAGTACAAGGCTCTGGACTATTTCGTCCATAACGCAGGCTCTCCTGACGGAGTCGTGGACGGAGGTATCGTAGTCTTCGCTGCAGGAAACGAATATGCCCCAGCCGCCAGCTATCCGGCCGCATATCCTGAATTCGTTTCAGTAGCGGCAACGGCAGGCGACTATACTCCTGCAGTCTATACCAACTATGGAAAAGGAACTACAATCAGCGCACCGGGCGGAGACCAGGACTATTATTACGAGTATGGCGAAGATCCTAACAAGGGAGCCTTAGGATGTATCCTCTCTACTCTTCCATACAATGTGACAGGATCAGCTGGCGAGCTTGCCGGATACGGATACATGGAGGGAACGTCAATGGCCTGCCCTCATGTTTCCGGAGTCGTAGCCTTGGGACTTTCATATGCCGCGAAGCTTCACAGGCATGTGAAGGCGGAAGAAATAAAGGACCTTCTCCACAGTACTGCACGTCCGATCGAACAGTACTGGAATATGAATTCTCTCAAGTATTTCTACAAGTTTGTCGCTGACCTTTCCGAAGTCCATCTTTCAAGCATGAACCTCAAGGACTACAAAGGTCAGATGGGTAATGGACAGGTAGATACCTATGCCTTCCTTAAGGCTATTGAAGGTGCTGGTGTAGAGATGACCTTCCCTAACCTGTATATTGCCGTCGGAGGCCAGGTGAGGATAGCTCCTGCAATGTATTTCAAGAGCGGCAAGACATTCTCGGTGACAATTGCTGACGGGGATGTGGCTGCATACAGCGATGAAGGCGGCAAGATAGTCTTCTTTGGAGAAAAGGAAGGCCAGACAAGCGCTGTTATAAAATCAGACAGTGGCGAATCATTCGAGTTTACCATAACTGTCAGAAACAGCGCAAACGGCAACGGATGGCTTTAGAAGATGAGAGTCCTTGCGGTCATATTCCTGTTCATGGTTATGGGCATCTCTACAGAGAATGTCCGGGCACAGATCAGGATTCTTCCGCGGGAAGCGCTTGAAGCGGTGGATTCCCCTAGATTGTCAAAAGACTCGTCTTCACTGGTCCTGGGTGAAAGGCATATAAAGGCCGCCCCTATGCGCGAAGACGCATCGCCAGCCACATTCAGGACTGATATCTCCAACATCGGCGGCTATCCTGTAGATATACGCAGAATCAGCACGACATGCTCGTGCGTTACTGCGTCAGCAGGAAAGACACGGCTTATGCCTGGGGAGAAGACGATTCTGACTGTGAGATATGACCCCAAGGGACATATGGGAAGATTTGAACATAAGGTCTTCATATATACACAGCCGGGCAATGATCCGTCTGCAGTCCTGAACCTTTCGGTAGCGGTTGAAGGCGGATCCGATAAGTCCGGACTTTATCAGGTCCAGATGGGAAGTATAAGGCTTCGCAGCTCTGAAGTCCTGTTCCGTGCCGGCGAAAGGGCGGTGGAAACCTTGAATTTCATCAATCTGAGCGGCAGGCCGCTCAAGCTCGAATGTGAGGAAATGTTCCTGCCGGGAGACCTGAAGTTCGAAACACGTCCTGAGGTCGTGGAACACGGCGAAGAAGGAGTGATGGTCATTACATATGACCCGTCGGGAGAAATGCCTCGGAAAGAGGTCCCTCTGATCCTCAAAGGGCTTGGGACCGCTCCAAGCAAGTCAACTGTAAAGATACGATTTGAATAATATAAGTGATATGGATATGATTAGAATAATGAAGGCGGCAGCCTTTGCAGCAATGGCGTTTCTCGCGCTCTCGTGCAGCAAGAATGACGGTTCGGAGTGGCAGGAACCTCAGCTTGAGGTGAATGCCAACAATATTTCAGGCAAGTGGGAACTCGTGGAATGGAACGGTGCCCCTCTGGCAGACGGTACATATGTATATCTGAACATTTTCAGGAATGACAGGACATATGCGATGTATCATAATATGGACAGCTTTGCAGACGTGCCTCACGTTGTGAGCGGATCATATTACATCGATATGGATGTGGAACTGGGAGCCGTGATCCGTGGAAACTATGACCACGACAGCGGAGACTGGGCCCATCGTTATGTGGTGAAGAGCCTTACCGCCAGCAGCATGGTCTGGGTGGCGAAGGACGACGAATCCTTTGTCCAGGTGTTCGGACGAATTGAGCAAATACCTGTAGAACCGCAGGAGAACTAGTCTTCCATCGGTTCCAGGAGCGGAGACTGGTCTGTGAAATGGCTTAATACGGAATCCGTATAAGTCTTTGTTACTGAAATAGGCGGAATAGCTTCGTTGTCAAGGTCAAGGACGTATCCTTCACTTTCCTTGCGGAGCATCGCCACCTTGCTTAGATTCACGATATATTTTCTATGACAGCGTACGAGAGGGCTTCCTTTGAAGTCCTCTTCTACTGTTTTTAGACGGCACCTGAGGATGTACTGCTTAAGATCTCCCTTGTTGTCTGTGTACCATACCTTGATGTAGTTGTCGTCCGATTCGATGTAGTAGAGGTTGTCCGGATTCAAGGACAGCTTCAGTGCACCGCTGTTGTCAAACAATGTTATCTTATGCTTCTGCGCATCCGGCTTCACGGGCTCGTCTGTCACTACATTCTCATAGTTCAGAAGCCTGATGGTGTTGTTCTTGTCTATGATGGCGAAGTACATTCCGGAGATGAGGTACGGAATGCCGAGGGCTATCGATCCGTTTCTGAGAGCCTTTGCAAATACAGCCCACTCGCCGCCTTTCTGTGGCAGGGTGATGTCTGTGGTGAGCCATGTATAGAAACCGCATATGACCATGATTTCCATGAGGCACCAGATTATATATGAAATATAGGTCATCTCATATATGCTCTTGCTTTTGTACATCAGCAGCCTGCTGCATATCAGTATGCAGATCGATACAGCGATGAAGACCACGGTATAGAGGAACATGATGGAGTCTCCGAGACCGAACCATGCTGTGTCTGAAAAAGGGATGTATATGTTGAGGAAGACAACTGCAAAAAGCACGGAGAAAGTCACCGTACCTATAAGCTGGTATTTTCCCAGTAGATATTTGGGAAGTTTTTCGTTAAGAATCATCTTCGGTTTTTTGGTTTCAGTTGGACAAATGTAGAAAATTTTGCCACAAATAACAAAAAAACGCCACCGTCTCCGAACCCTGAATCGGGTTTCGCCAAATTCTGGGATGCCCTGCCACATATGTTTTCATAAGATTTTCAAGCGGGATAATTTTGCTGCCGTGATTAAAAATCTGTTGAAGATGAAGATTGTTGGAACGGGAAGTGCGCTTCCCACGAAAATCGTGACGAACGACATGCTTACGGACTTTCTGGACACAAGTGACGAGTGGATCACGACCAGGACAGGAGTGAAAAGCCGGCATGTCATTTCGAACGAGAAGCTTGAAGACCTGGCAATAGAAGCAGCTAGGAAAGCTCTCGATGATGCATCGCTAAAGGCAGAAGATCTGGATTTCATTATTTGCTCTAATGTGGTGAATGAATATGTCACCCCTCAGCTCAGTTGCATCATCCAGGGAGGCATCGGAGCCTCATGTCCGTGCATGGACATCAATTGTGCATGTGCAGGGTTCATACACGCCCTGGAGATAGCAGAGTCTTTCCATAAGGCCGGGCGAGTTAATAACGTCCTTATTGTGTGCGCCGAAGAGCCGACACGAATGACAGACTGGAGCGACAGAAGGACCTGCGTACTTTTCGGAGACGGCGCCGGTGCCGTAGTTCTCGCTCCGGGAAACAACATCAGGAGCATCAAACTGTCGGCATCAAGCGCTACCGACAAGCTATGGCAGTACAGGCCGCTTCATCCTACCCCTTATATAACAAAGGACGAACAGGATGTTCCGCTTCAGATGAAGGGGCAGGATGTGTTCAAGTTTGCCGTGAAGGCGGCGTCCAAGGATATTTCCAGGACTCTGGAAGATGCCGGTGTCAATGCCGATGAAGTGGACCACTACCTTCTCCATCAGGCGAATGTCCGTATAATATCCGCTATTCAGGATTATCTGAATCAGCCGGCAGAAAAGTTCCCGGTCAATATCACCGATCATGGGAACTCATCCAGCTCAAGCTGTCCGATACTTCTGGACGAATGTCGCAGAAGCAGCCGCTTCAAGGATGGAGACCTTATCGCCATGAGCGCCTTCGGCGCAGGCTTTGTCTCCGGTGCTGTCCTTTTTGAATGGTAAAATGTGATACTATGATAAAAATGCTTAAATTTGTAAATTCACAAGGAGAATGATTATGATCAGAAGCAGAATTTGTGATATGCTCGGGATACGGTATCCTGTTTTTCAAGGCGGAATGGCCTGGGTGGCTGATGCCTCGCTGGCTGCAGCGGTATCCAATGCCGGAGGCCTAGGACTGATATCCTCGATAAATGCGGGTACGGAGGCGGTACGCGCCCAGATCCGTAAATGCAGGGAACTGACAGACAAGCCTTTAGGTGTGAACATAATGCTTCAGGCTCCAAATGCGGGAGAGATTGCGCAGATGGTCGTGGAAGAAGGTGTGAAGATTCTGACTACTGGCGCCGGATCGCCGGCACAGTATATGCCTATGTGGAAGGAGGCGGGAATCAAGGTGATACCGGTAGTCGCATCGGTAGCGCTTGCGCTCAAGATGCAGGCGGCAGGAGCGGATGCGGTTGTGGCTGAAGGTGCGGAATCCGGAGGACATGTAGGCGAACTTCATACGATGCCTCTGATTCCACAGGTGGTTGACGCAGTGGATATCCCGGTGATTGCGGCTGGAGGAATATGTGACGGACGTGGTGCGGCGGCGGCCTTCATGCTCGGTGCAGACGCCATACAGGTCGGAACCCGTTTCCTCTCCGCAGAAGAGTGCAATGTCCATCCGGAATACAAGGAGAAGATACTTAAGGCTACAGATATATCCACGATCGTTACAGGCAAGTCCCTCGGACATCCTGTACGTTCGCTCAAGACTCCTTTCTCGAAGACTTTTGCCCGTATGGAGTCCGATCCTGCCACTCCGCAGGAAGATATACTTGCATTCGGAAGCGGCGCCCTGCGCAAGGCCGTACAGGAAGGTGACCGTAACGGAAGCTACATGGCGGGTGAATGCGCCGGCATGGTGAAACGCATAGAACCGGCTAAGACGATTGTGGAAGACCTGATCCTGGGGGCTGAGAAGGTGATGAGGTCTGTCGCTTCAAGATTTGAATGATGATACTTTAACTTAGATCTTAGATATGAATAAAAGAGTAGTTGTGACTGGAACCGGTGCCATCACCCCTGTTGGGAACGATGTGCAGACATATTGGAAGAATCTTTTGGACGGAGTCTGCGGCATAGATTTCATCACTTCCATCCCTACTGACGACCTCCCTGTAAAGATAGCGGGAGAAGTGAAGGACTTCAATCCGGCGGATTATGAGATCGAGCCGCCTTTCGCAAGGAAGCAGGACAGATTTACGGTACTTGCGGTGGCTGCCGCATGGCAGGCCGTGCGTGAGTCCGGTCTCGATTCTTCAGAAGGAGGAAATATTGACCCTGCACGTTATGGTGTTTACGTCGGTTCCGGCATCGGAGGATTCTCGACCCAGGTCCGCGAGACCGAGAAGATACTTACTGAGGGACCTAAATGGATTTCCCCTCTGTTCATTCCGACGATGATAGCGAACATCGCGGCCGGAAACATCGCCATCCGCAACAATGCATGCGGCCCATGCCTCCCTGTTGTGACTGCATGTGCGACCTCGACTCATGCCATAGGCGAGGCATACCGTGCAATAAAGCACGGATATGCCGATGCGATAATAACAGGAGGCACTGAAGCAGCCGTGATACCTCTGGCTATTGCAGGGTTCGCGAACGCCAAGGCTCTGACCAGGGCGGAGGATCCGAAGTATGCATCCCTTCCGTTCAACAGGAACAGGGGAGGATTCGTGCTTGCCGAGGGTGCTGCCATGCTTGTGCTCGAAGAATATGAGCATGCTGTGGCCCGTGGCGCCGACATAATCGCTGAGGTATGCGGATATGGCAATACTTGCGATGCCCATCACGTGACCGCCCCCCGTCCTGACGGCATGACCCAGGCGGCTGCCATCAGACAGGCCCTGGATGAAGCCGGATATACCTCTGACGATGTGCTCTATATCAATGCCCATGGCACGGGAACCGCGCTTAATGACTCGGCGGAGACAGCTGCCTTCAAGCTTGCTTTGGGGGATGATGCCTACAAGGCTCACGTCAGTTCGACCAAGGGCTCGACAGGCCATCTTCTTGGAGCAGCAGGAGCTGTAGAGGCAGTGGCATCTGTGCTCGCATTGAAGAACGGAATCGTCCCTCCTACAATCAATCTGGACGACATCGATCCTGAATGCGACCTGGACTATACCCCGAATGTCCCTGTAGCAGCCCCTCTAACCATCGCGATATCCGATTCGCTTGGATTCGGAGGACACAACGGATGTGTGGCTTTCAGGAAATACAACGGCTGATCCCTATTTGTAAATCGAATCATCATGGACAGAGAAGAATTGAAGCAGTTTCTGCCTCATAGGGAGCCTATGCTCCTTGTGGACGAGATAATCATAGATACAGAGGGCGTTGCGCATGCGAATTATCGCATACGTGAAGATGAGTTTTTCTGCAGGGGACATTTTCCGGATAATCCTCTGGTTCCCGGAGTGATCCAGTGCGAGATCATGGCCCAGAGCTGTGCGATGCTTGTGAAGGACGAGATTGTCGGAAAGACAACATTATACAGCGGAATAGACAACGTGCGTTTCAAGCACCCGGTGAGGCCGGGAGACCTTTGCGAGATTACTGCACGGCTGAACGGGAAGCGTGCGAACATGTTCTTCTGCGAAGCAGAGCTTCGGGTAGAAGGCAAGCTTTGCTGCAAAGGTTCACTATCATTCGCACTTGTATAGAGATATGGCCGGATCTTAGATCCGGCTTTTCTTTTTGCGGCTCTTTCTGGTGCTTCTGACTGCCATCACGGTCATCTCATCGACCATGGAACGTTTTGCCGCCATGAAATCCAGGACACCTGCTGCAAGAGGGAAGAGAGCGGTGAATGAGAATGACATCTCGTTCATGTTGCGGATGATGTCGATTCCGATCCAGATCTGGAAGCCGAAGGCAAGCAGGCCGGCGATGATGCTGACGCGTGCCTGAAGGAAGAATACCTTGAAGCTGGCAGTAGCTGCTATGTGGGCGGTGATCAGCATTATCAGGAGTGTCAGATAAGAAAGCTTCTCCCTGTATGCTATCGTGATTTCTGCGCTGTCAGGACCGATGATGGTCGCGAACGTGCAGAAGAACATTGAAAATATCATCGCTGTCGCTATGCCCAGGTATAAGGTCTGTATTCTTTGCCACATAATGCCTCTCTGTTAGTCTTTTGGCACAAAAGTAGGAATTTTCACAGGAAAAAACTATATTTGGAAGCTCTTAAAGAAAGTATATCATGAGAATCGCAGAATCAGAACTTATAATCAATGGCGACGGATCGGTATTCCACCTCCATCTCCGTCCGGAAGAACTTGCAGACAACGTGATACTTGTCGGAGACCCTGGCCGTGTGGACATGATAGCCGAATATTTTGACGAAAAGGAATTCAGACATTCTTCACGCGAGTTCGTGTCGGTTACCGGAAAGTATAAGGGAGTGCGTATGACTGCCCTTTCGACAGGTATAGGAACGGACAATATCGACATCGTGATGAACGAGCTTGATGCCCTTGCAAACATCGATTTCGAGACCCGTGAGGTCAAGCCGGTCCATCGCACGCTGAATATTCTGCGTATCGGAACATCAGGCGCAATCCAGCCTGAGATCCCTCTCGGTGCGTTTGTATTCTCGCATGTTTCAGTAGGATGCGACGGACTTCTGAACTGGTATGCTGACCGTGAGAAGATAGCTATGCTTGACATAGAAGAGGCCTTCAAGGCCCATACAGGATGGAACAGGCATCTTCCTGATCCATATTTCGTGAAAGCAGGAGAAAAGATGAGCGCCAGATTCCGTGACTGCACATATCCTGGCATGACCATAGCGGCTTCTGGCTTCTACGGACCTCAGGGACGTGTCCTCCGCATGCCTCTGGCAATGCCTGACATGCTCGATACCTTTGAGAGTTTCCGTTTCGGAGACCTTAAGGTGACGAACTTCGAGATGGAAGGTTCTGCAATTGCCGGAATCGCAGCCCATCTAGGCCACAATGCCGGCACTGTCTGCTGCATCATCGCCCATCGCCACCACAAGGCATCCAATCCGGATTACAAGCCGCAGGTGCGCAAGCTGATAGAACTTTGTCTTGAGAAACTCGCAGAAGCGTAAGACATTCCGAACCATGAAAAGATTGTTCTCTATTCTTTTTTGTGCCTTAGCCGGCGCAGTCTTATTGTGTGCCCAGGACAGAACTGAACTCGAAGATTCGGTCATAGTGGGAAGCATTCCGCAATCCGTATTGGATATGTCCCTGGAGAGCCAGCAGCTGTCTGATGATGAAAAGCTGGCTATCCATTGGGCGTATACGGAACTGATGAAGGAGGAAGCCAGGAAGTATCTGGCGGAGTTTACAGATCTGGAACTGCGTGAAATACTGGCATTTCAGAGGACTCCGGCCTGCAGATGTGTCTCATCCGCCATGTTTCTCAAGGCATTTGCCGCCAATCTGGTCAAGGCTGTCATGTGCGAGGCTGGAGCTGCATCAGGATTCTCATATTCCTTGAATGACAGAAGCTATGGACAGGAAGGCAGACCGTATTATGAGGCATTGTTGTCTTCTGTGACGGTTCTGGATGAGCTGAAGGAGAAGAATACGGATCCGAGGGCTCTCAAAGTCGTAGATAAAGTAGTAGGAGAAGCATATGACATCTTTTTATACACTGCCGTCGATTATATAAGCAAGGATGAGCTTAAGGATATGTTTGTCTTTGTGGCGTCACCGCTTGGACAGAAGTATTATCTGATTCTGGAGAAAGCCGGTAAGGGGGTCGAGATGGCCATGTCGGACTATGATTCATGGGTTGAGGCCAGGGTCAGCGATGAGAGTGCATTCAGGACTTCGGTCTCTGAATATGTGTCCCTTTCCCGTTCATTTGAGGAATATATTCCGGAACTTTACCGTCCATATGCTGAGATGCCGCTCGGCAAAGGCATGTATGCAGGTCAGACACGTGACCTGAAACCTCATGGCAAAGGCGTACTGACTGATAAGAAAGGGGTGACATACAGCGGAAGCTTCAAGGATGGCAAGAGACATGGAGTCATAGAGGTGACTGTCCCGGGAAAGGAACCTCAGGTTCAGTATTGGGCTGATGACCGCCATCAGAAGAAGATTCCGGTTGCCGAAGGAAGCGGAATCGAGATGCAGTATATTGACGGCAAGCCTGCCGGTTATGTCGATATGTATGACGCGTCTTCTGGCAGACGCCTCAAAGGAGTCTTTGTCGACGGAGCGCTCGAAGGACCGGGAACGATCATCGAATTTTCAAGGACCATCTCAGGTGAATTCAGGAATGGTGAACTGGTGAATGGAAACATAGTATGGGACGATGAGAAGTACAGCCTCAGGGAGTTCCGTGGAAAGATGGCCGGCAGTCTGGGTTACGGCCTTCTCAACAAGGTCCATAAGGATGAACCTTTCATGGAACAATATGTCGGATCCCTTAAGGACGGCAGACCTGACGGCAAAGGAACAAGACGCGTCCGGGTGAACGGCCATAATGTGGAGTATTCCGGTTCCTTCGCCTATGGAAAGATGTTCGGTCGGGGAACGCAGAGACGCATGATCCATGATGAGGAAAACGGCATCCGTGAATCGGATGTGTATGAAGGACAGTTCTTCGCGGATATGATCCATGGACATGGCAAGATGACCATATCGTTGTCGGATATCCCGGAGGGTTCATGGAGTTTTGTAAGGAATAATGTCAAGCTGCCTTCAGTCAAGTCTCAGTCGATGGTGATTGTAATGGAAGGTACCTTTGACGAGGGATCCTTTATCGAGGGACGTGTGACATATTCTGACGGTTCATGGTATGAAGGGACGTTTACCCGCTCAGGCCTTGTCGACGGAAAGATGCGTCGCGTGTATAAGGACGGTTCATATGAGGAATGTGGTATCCGTGACGGACAGCATTACGGAAATGCAGTGATCCGGTATGCTGACGGTACGGTTTCTGAGGGCGTTTTCGAAAACGGAGTCTTTAAGGAAGACGAAGCTGAAACCCATGTGGATGAACCGGATTTCCCTGATGTCGAGGAACGCGTGTACAGATATGAAGATCTTCCTGTCGAGAAAGGCAAGGTACGTCTGGTCAAGGCTGCCGGTGTAAACATCATGGTAAGAGGCGTGTCATCGATCGAGATCGTATGTGAGGGCAGCTTTAAGGATGACGTGCTTCAGAACGGAAAGGTCACCATGTCAGACGGCAACTGGATGGAAGGCACTTTCGAGGACGGGGTCCTGATAACCGGCCGCGGCAGGAGCGTCGACAGATATGGAACCATATATGAGGGAGATATCAGGAACGGATTCCCTCACGGAAACGGAAAATGCACGTATAGCGACGGAACATGGTTCAAAGGAAAATTTGCCAACGGCAACAGAATGGGCGGAACCCATTATGCAGCAGATGGCAAAGTCATCAAGGTATATGAATGATGTTTAATTCCCGTAAATGTCCTTGCGGGATCTGAGTACCGATCCTTTCCATACATCGGGGTCTGAAATCCAGGCCTCGATGATTCTTTTCTTACCCTGGATGACGTTCTTTTCCAGAAAGTCCAGCTGAAGGTCGAATGTGGAGTACATTGATCCCGCGATCTCGTGTCCATAGTCGATGAAATGATACATGTTGTAGTCGTATCCGAACTTCTTGAAGCGCTCCACGAGCTTTCCTCCGCCATAGAATCCGAGGTTGAACAGGGCTATCTGCCTGTAAGGCACGATCTTGTCTGCAGTTCCGTGAAGCATCATGGTCGGGCACGGCGCAGTCTCATATTTCACTTTTCCCTTGCGCGATAATATTGCTCCGGCGAATGACATGACTCCGGCATAGTTGAATCCTTCCGGCAGGACTGAAGCATAGGCAGTCCTGTTGGCAAGTTCATACTCAGCCTGCATGACTGTGATCGCTCCGGCTGATGAGCCGCTGATCACGATGTTGTCACGCTCAACTCCCAGCTGTTCGGCATTGTCCAGTATGAAGTTGGTCGCGCTGAAAAGGTCTTCGACGGCGATGTGTATGGCCTTGTCAAGTATGTTTACCTGGGCGATGCCTACTTTGGAAGTGCCCTTGAGGCCTAGCCTGTAGTCTATGGAAATGACACGGTAGCCGTTTTCAGTCAGCATTCTGAACCATGGGTTATAGCTCTTGTCGTCGCGTGTTCCTGTGATGAATCCTCCTCCGAACATGAATACTATAGTCGGCTTCGTCTTTCCTGCAATCGTGGTCTCGCTTCCTTTTGCAGGGTTGTATACGTCCATGAAAAGATCGCATGTGTCCCTTTTCTCGAATACATATGTTCCGTCCGGCGAGAGCTGTCCTTCCTGTGCGGAGACAGCTGCGGCAAGGGTCAGAAACGCAATTATTGCAAATATCCTTTTCATCTGGTTTTATTTTTCGTTTGTTATGAGCTTTTCATCCGGAATAAGACGCTTGATTGCCTTTATGTGGCCGAAGAATCTGAATGCTATGACTCTGACCACGGTGTAGCACGGTATGGCTATGATCAGTGAAAGCGGACCCCCGATATGGCCCACTATGAGCAGTACGATGAATATTTCAAGAGGCTTTGACTTGATGCTGGTCGAGTATATCAGCGGCTGATATACGAAGTTGTCCACAAGCTGGGTGAAGCAGTAGATGGCGATCAGTATGGCCGTGAATATCCAGAAGTTAACGTCGAGTCCGATAGGGGAGACGCTGGTATATTTGAGGAGGATGCCGAGGACGGTTCCCAGCACTATGCCGATGAACGGACCCACATAAGGTATCACGTTCAGTATGCCGGTAAGTACCGCGATTCCGATTGCGGCGTTGAATCCGAGCCTTGCGATCAGCAGCAGGCCGAGGAAGTTGATCAGAGCTACGCCCATCATCTCGAGGATGACTCCGATGAAATATCTTGACAGAAGATAACCGATGTCTGAGATGGCCTTCTCCGTAGTCTGCTCGTGCCTGTCCGGCACAAGGGCGCAGACTATCTCTGTAAACAGTCCGTTGTCCTTTATGAAGAAGAAACCGATGAATACGACCGAGAACAGTCCGATGGCCATGTTCGTGACAAATGATGCTGCCGATCCGAGCACGGACGAGAATACCGATACGTCAAACAGCTTCTGCAGTTCGTTGAGAATCGTTACCTCTATTCTGAAGTCGCTTCCCAACTGAGGGAAACTGTTCCTCAGGAATTCATTGAATTCGGCAAGAGGTGCTGCGATGCCGCGGGCGGCGCTTTCGATGTTCACCATCGAGATATCCTTGACTATGCCGCTTACGATCGGAATCACCGACATGAACACGGCCAGCAGGAAGGCCAGCACCGTGATGATAGAAAAGGCGGCCAGAAGCCAGTCAGGGGCTTTTCTGTCCTTGATGCGTATCTTCTGCAACAGCCCCATCAGAGGCTTTGCTATGAGGGATACCACTACGGCTATGAGGATGTAAGCCAGTACGCTGCGGAAATACCAGCAAATTGCGCATACTGCTGCCACTCCGGCGGCCGCCAGTAAGTATTTCGCCAGTTTGTCCGAATATCTTCCGTTGTTTTCCATATGTGTGTTATTTTTCTGCCAAAATGGCGTTGGAAATGTCCTCTGCCTTCTCTGCCAGCATCCATGGTGAATATGATGCCAGCTCTTCGCGTGTCCTGAATCCCCACGTCACGCCTATGGTGCGGACTCCGGCGTTGATTCCCGTCTGCATGTCGACGTCCGAATCTCCGCAGTAAACGACTTCGTCGGTTACGAGTCCTTCCATCGCGCCCATGGCTTCGCGGACTATCTGAGGGTCTGGCTTTATCGGCTTGCCGTCCCTCTGTCCCAGTATGCTGACGAACCTGTACTTCCCGAAAAGTCTTTTCAGCAGTGTTTCCGTCCCTTCCTGATACTTGTTGGATGCGACTGCGAATGATATGCCATTGTCGGCAAGCCTGTCAAGCATTTCATATATACCCGGATATGGCCTGGTCCTGTCGCATATGTGCTCGTTGTAATACGGTACGAAATGCCTGTGCATCATGTCTACCATCTCCTCGCTGCGCATTTCCTCAGGAAGAGCCCCCCTGAAAAGGTTGAATATGCCTCTGCCGACGAGCATGTTGTACTCATCCAGCCTTCTTGCAGGGCAGCCGCATGCTTCAAGGGCATGGTTGCATGCTCCTGCAATGTCCTCCATAGTGTCCAGAAGGGTGCCGTCAAGGTCAAAAATTACAAGTTTTGTCATTATTTTTATTGATGTGCCTTATATTGGCACAATGTTGTTCTACTTTTGCATTACAAACTTAAAAGACAAGAGATATGAATACAGACAACACAACTCTCGCTTACCTCAGTTCGATGATCTCCTCAGAAGAATCATACAGAACCCTGATCGACATGATCGGTGAAATGGACCTCGAGTTTACCGGGCTCAGCCTTGCTTAAGCCGACCTTCAGTCTGCCCGATGTCCTTTTCCCTCCGAACATCCTTTCTGTGATGATCTGTTCGGAGACAGGATCCTCGATATATTTCTGCACGGCCCTTTTCAACGGTCTTGCTCCATAGCTCGGATTGTATCCGGCCTGAGCTACGAACCTCTTGGCGGCCGAGGTTACGGTCAGCTCGAATCCGGCTTCCCTTACCCTGGCCTTGAGTTCCTTGAGCTCTATGTCGATTATCTTTTCCAGATCGTCCTTGTCCAGATGGCTGAAGAATACCTGTTCATCCACACGGTTGATGAATTCCGGCGGGAAAGCCTTTCTTACAGCCTTCTCTACTACGGACTTCCGATTTCCTTCCACGTTTCTGCTTGAAGTACTGAATCCTACGCCACTTCCATAGTCCTCAAGCTCGCGACTGCCCACATTGGATGTCATGATGACGATTGTATTGCGGAAGCTTATGGTCCTTCCGGTGCTGTCCGTCAGCCTTCCCTCGTCCATGACCTGAAGCAGGATGTTGAATACGTCAGGATGAGCCTTCTCGATCTCGTCAAGAAGGACCACGCAGTACGGCTTGCGTCTGACACGTTCGCTGAGCTGCCCTCCCTCTTCGAACCCGACATATCCCGGAGGGGCTCCGATCAGTCTTGATACGTTGAATTTCTCCATGTATTCGCTCATGTCGAGTCTGACCATATTGTCCTCAGAATCAAACAGATATTCGGCAAGGGACTTCGCCAGCTGGGTCTTTCCTACTCCGGTAGGGCCGAAGAACAGGAATGTCCCGATAGGCTTGCCGGGATCCTTGATGCCGGCCCTGTTCCTCTGGATGGCCTTCACTACCTTCTCGATGGCCTCGTCCTGTCCTATGATCCTCTTCTTCAGCGTCTCATGCATCTTCATGAGCCTGCTTCCTTCGTTTTCGGCGACTTTTCCTGACGGGATTCCTGTCATCTTGGAGATGATTTCCGCCACATCCTCTGCCGTGACGTGTCCCGTCTTCTTCGGATTCTTGAGGCGGACCTTGGAGCCGGCTTCGTCCATCGCGTCTATCGCCTTGTCGGGCAGACATCTGTCCGTGATGTACCTTTCAGACATCCTGACGCATGCTTCGATGGCCTCGTCGGAGTATATGACATTATGATGCTTCTCGTAGTTTGTCTTGAGCTTCATGAGGATGGATATCGAATGAGGGATGTCCGTGTGCTCCACCACGATCTTCTGGAAACGGCGGTCCAGGGCTCCGTCCTTTTCGACGCTCTTCTTGAATTCGTCCATAGTAGTGGCTCCGATGCACTGGATGTCACCGCGTGCAAGGGCGGGCTTGAGCATGTTCGCCGCGTCCAGGCTTCCGGACGCGCCTCCGGCTCCGACTATCGTGTGGAACTCGTCAATGAACAGGATGACGTCCGGGCTTGAGGCCACTTCGTTGATTATGTTCTTGAGCCTTTTCTCGAAGTCGCCACGGTACTTTGTACCTGCGACTATGGAGCCGAGGTCGAGCGATATGAGTCTCTTGCCTTCCAGTACCGGCGGAACGTCTCCGTTGACTATCTTTATCGCAATTCCCTCTACAATGGCAGATTTTCCGACTCCGGGATCTCCGACCAGCATCGGGTTGTTCTTGCGTCTGCGGCCGAGTATCTGTATCACGCGCTGGATCTCGTCCTCTCTGCCCACAAGAGGGTCGAGCCTGCCTTCACGAGCCGCCTGTGTGATGTCATATCCGAATTCTTCGAGAGGTGACGGTCCTTTCTCTTCCTCTTCGGTTACCTGTCTTATCCTGATCTGAGGTGCCTCGTCATCATCTTCCGCTCCTTCCTTCTCCTCTTTCTCCGGGCCTCTGTCCAGCATTGAATTCCTGTCCATGTATCTGAACAGCATCCCGTAGTCTATGCCCATGTCGTTGAGGTATGAGCAGCCGTACGATCCGCTCGCCCTCATGAGTGCGAGAAGAAGATGCTGGGGAGCCGCCTGACGGCTTCTCAGCTTTGTCGCTTCCAGGATCGTGAAGCTCAGTACGTTCTGGGTGCCCCTGGAAAAGCTGACCTTGTCGATCTCCGAATATGGTATATGCTCGTTTGTGAATATCCTGCTGTCGATGAACTGCTTCAGCTCCTCCGTGTCGGTTCCTGTACCTATGAGAGCGTCGACGGCGGAGTTTTCCCTGTGGCGCAGGATGCCCAGAAACAGGTGGTCGGGAGCGATCCCGTAACTGCCTGTTCTCATGGCTTCTTCGCGGGAATAATTGATGATCGAATTCAGTTCGTCTGATATGCTGATTTCCATAATAAATTTACCTAATGATGCACAAAATTACTAAAAAAATCGTATCTTTGCGAAGATATGCTTAAAAGTATAAAAAGATAAAAAACATCATATGGAAAATGAGATGAAGACAGGTAGGATCGAGCAGGTGAATATCGACCAGCAGATGAGGAGTGCGTACATCGACTACTCCATGTCCGTGATCGTGTCCCGTGCTCTTCCTGATGTGAGGGATGGTTTCAAGCCGGTGCACAGAAGGGTGCTCTTCGGTATGGATGGCCTCGGATTGAACTGGACCAGCCAGACCAAGAAGTCTGCCCGTATTGTCGGCGAGGTGCTGGGTAAGTACCATCCGCATGGTGACTCAAGCGTGTATGACGCGATGGCGCGTATGGCCCAGGACTGGAGCCTCAGATATCCTCTCGTGTTCGGACAGGGTAACTTCGGTTCGATGGACGGTGACCCGGTTGCTGCGATGCGTTATACCGAGGCTAAGCTTTCCAAGCTTTCAGACGAGGTCCTTGCAGACCTCGACAAGGATACGGTAGATTTCCAGAACAACTTTGACGACTCCCTCCAGGAGCCGACCGTGCTTCCTACGAAGCTTCCGCTTCTTCTTCTGAACGGATCTTCAGGTATCGCCGTCGGTATGGCGACCAATATGGCTCCCCATAACCTTACGGAGTGCTGTGATGCTATCTGTGCATATATCGACAATCCGGAAATCACGATAGAGGAGCTGATGCAGTATGTCAAGGGCCCGGATTTCCCGACAGGAGGAATCATACAGGGCCGTCAGGGCATCAGGGATGCGTTCGAGACCGGCCGAGGCCGTGTCGTGATAAGGTCGAAGACCGAAATCGAGGTCAGCGACTCCGGCCGCGAGACGATAGTGGTTACAGAGATTCCTTATATGGTCAACAAGCGCGAGATGATAGAGAAGATCGCCGAGCTCGTGGAGACAAAGAAGGTTGACGGAATCGCATACATAAATGACGAGACCACAATGAAGGGAGTACGTATCGTGATCCGCCTCAAGAAGGATGCGAACGCGAACGTGGTACTCAACATGCTTTACAAGTATTCTCCGCTCCAGTCGAGCTTCTCAGTAAACAATGTCGCCCTTGTGGGAGGACGTCCTAGGACGCTCAACCTGAAGCAGCTGATCAAGTATTTCGTAAGACACAGGCATGAGGTAATCCTCCGCAGGACAAGGTTCGACCTCGAGAAGGCGCGCAAGAGGGCCCATATCCTCGAAGGTCTTCTCAAGGCTCTCGACATCATCGACCAGATAATAAACATCATCAGGGCATCCAAGAGCGTCGACGAGGCCAAGAGCGAGCTCATCTCGCAGTTCGACTTCAGCGAGGCACAGGCTACCGCTATCGTGGAGATGCGTCTTCGCCAGCTTACCGGCCTCGAAAGGGAGAAGCTCCAGAACGAGTATGATGAGCTGATGAAGTTCATTCGCTACTGTGAGGACGTCCTTGCAAACGAGAGCATGCAGATGCAGATCATCAAGGATGAGACGACCGAGATGAAGGAGAAGTACGGCGATGCGAGAAGGACCGAGATCGCTCTCTCTGCCGAGGAGTTCAATCCGGAAGACTTCTATGCTGACGAGGATGTGGTGATCACCATCTCCCACCTCGGATATATCAAGAGGACCTCCCTGACCGAATACCGTCTCCAGAACAGAGGCGGAGTCGGCATGAAGGGAAGCGCGACCCGTGACGAGGACTTCATAGAGCATATCTATGTCGCGAACATGCACAGCACGATGCTCCTCTTCACGCAGAACGGAAAGTGCTACTGGCTTAAGGTGTACGAGATTCCGGAAGGATCGCGTGCGTCAAAGGGACGTGCCATCCAGAACGTCATCAACATCGAGTCCGATGACAAGATCAAGGCATACCTCAACGTGAAGAATCTCAAGGACGAGGATTATATCAACAACAACTATATAGTTCTCGGCACAAAGAAGGGCATCATCAAGAAGACATCCCTTGAAGCCTACTCACGTCCTCGTGCAAACGGAGTGATCGCGATCACCGTCCGTGACGGAGACGAACTTCTCGAGGCTGTGATGACAAACGGAAACAGCGAAATCCTGCTTGCTGGCCGCAAGGGACGTTGCTGCCGCTTTGACGAGGCTGATGCAAGAGCTCTCGGAAGGACCGCTTCAGGCGTCCGCGGCATAAATATTGATGAGGATGATGAAGTTGTAGGTATGATAGCATACGATCCGTCTGCCGAAGACGCCGCTGCCCACAGTGTTCTCGTCGTCAGCGAACATGGATACGGCAAGCGTTCCGACTTTGACGAATACCGCAAGACTAACCGCGGAGGCAAAGGTGTAAAGACATTGAACATAACCGAAAAGACAGGTGATCTTGTGGCTCTTAAGAACGTTACAGATGAGAACGACCTCATGATCATCAACCGTTCCGGCCTGACAATAAGGATGGCCGTGTCCGGCATCAAGGTGGCCGGCCGTGCGACCCAGGGCGTAAGACTTATCAACATAAAGGAAGGTGATGCCATTGCTGCGGTCTCTGCAGTGAACAAGTCTGATGAAGAGCACGATCAGCCCGAAGCAACCGAAGTATCTGAATAAAATAACTTAATACAAATCATTATGAAAAGAATTTTAATCGCATTGGCACTCCTCCTGGCAGTTCAGGCGGCTGATGCACAGGTTAAGTCTCCAGAGGCAGCGAAGAAGGCTGTCATGGCAGCAGAGGAAGCGGCTCAGAATCCTAAGAAGAACGTCAAGGTAGCTACTTGGCTCAAGCTCGCGTCTTCTTATATGGATGCTTATGAGGCTCCTGTAGGAAATATTCTTGTGAACAGCCCTCGAGTTCAGCTTCAGATGATGATGGGCAACGAGAAGCCTGTTTCAGTAGAGGAAGTGATTGTTGACGGAGCTCCTTTCAAGAAGGAAGTCTATGCCAGCAAGAACCTCTATTTCGATGGAGGTGACGTCCTCAGAATTGTAGAGGTTACCGTTCCTGTATTCGAAGATCCTCTTGCAAACGCCCTCAATGCATATGCAAAGGCTTACGAGGTGGATGTGAAGAAGTCAAAGGAGAAGGAAATAGTGGCTGGTATCCAGGCGATCCAGCAGAAGTATTTCATCGACGGTATGAATCAGTATTCCCTCGGTGACTACAAGAAGGCCGGCGAGCTCCTCGGTAAGGCTGCCGCAGCTTCAGAGACTGCTCCTAATTCAGTAGTGGATACCACTTCCCTCTACAATGCAGGTTATATCTACTGGGCATCAAAGGATTTCGAGACAGCTGCAAAGTATTTCGAAAGATGTCTTGCAGAGAACTACTATTATGATAATGGCGAGGTATATGCAAAGCTTGGTGACGTATACTTCAACCTTGGCGACAAGCCGAAGGGAGTTGAGACTCTTGAGGCAGGTTTCGTTAAGTTCCCTCAGAGCCAGAGCATCCTCATCGGTCTGATCAACTATTATATCGAGAGCGGTGAGAATACTGACAGACTCTTCGAGCTCATCGGCGAAGCAAAGAAGAACGAGCCTGAGAATGTGTCCCTTTACTATGTCGAGGGTAACATCCACAAGCAGCTCGGAGACTTTGACAAGGCTCTTGCAGCTTACAAGGAGTGTGAGACAGTAGACCCTAACTATGATTTCGGATATCACGGACAGGGTGCCCTTCTGTACGACAAGGCTGTAATGCTGTCAGAGAAAGCTCAGAACGAGTTTGACGATGCGAAGTACAATGCTCTCGTGAAGGAGTACGAGCAGGTTCTTCTTGACGCTATCGAACCTTTCGAAAAGGCGTTCGAGGTGTCTCAGAATCCTCAGGTGAAGCTCAATGCTGCCGAGTATCTCAAGAACATCTACTATCGTTTCTCATCAGTTGAGGACAAGTACATGCAGGGATACAACAAGTACAACGAGTATGTAAAGGCTAACGTTCAGTAGGAATCTGAAACGTCAATAAATGAAAAAGGGGAAACGGCTACTCGGCCGCTTCCCCTTTTTCAAATGCCTTGACGATCTTCGTTACCAGCGGATGCCGGACGATATCTTCGTTGCGGAACGTGATGGTCTTGATTCCCTTGATTCCCTTGGTCAGCTCGATTCCTCTGAGGAGTCCGGAATCTCTTTTGTTAGGAAGGTCTATCTGGCTGGCGTCGCCGGTCACGATGAACTTCGCATCGCATCCCATTCGTGTAAGGAACATCTTCAGCTGTCCCAGATTTGTGTTCTGGGCCTCATCAAGTATTACGCATGCCCTGTCAAGGGTCCGGCCTCTCATGTATGCGAGGGGAGCAATCTGTATAGTGCCTTCCGCCATGAATTCCTGAAGCCTTTTGGCCGGAATCATATCCCCGAGGGCGTCATAAAGAGGCTGAAGGTATGGGTCCAGCTTGTCCTTCAGGTCTCCCGGAAGGAATCCGAGCCTTTCGCCAGCCTCGACGGCTGGACGTGTCAGGATTATTCTCTTTATCTCACGGTTCTTCAGCGCCCTTACGGCAAGAGCTATCGCTATGTAGGTCTTTCCGGTACCGGCAGGACCTATGGCGAACAGAAGGTCGTTTTCAAAATATGACTTTACCATCTCCTGCTGGGTCCTGTTCCTTGCCTTGATCGGTTTTCCGTCGTTTCCGTGCACGATTACCGAGTCTCCGCAGAGCTTGAACCTGTCCGGAGTGCATTCTCCGTCGAAGATGTCCTCTACATCATATGGGGTGATGTTCATCTTGTGCTTCCTTCTCTCTATAAGCATGTGAAGCTTGACCGTGAAGTCCTCGACATCCTTTTCCTTTCCGTCCAGGATGATCTCGTTCCCTCTGGCAACTACCTTAAGCTCAGGGAAGTAGCTGCACAGGGCTTCCAGATTCTTGTTTGCCGGTCCGTAGATCTCTATCGGATCGATCGCCTCAAGTTTGATTGATTGTCTGCTCATCTATCGTCTGTTTTTCTTACTCTTTCAAATGTTGTCCTCATCTTTTCATAATCCCATTCTCCGATCCATTCCTCCTTCCGTCCCATGTATTCTTCGACCGGTATCACGGCATAGTCATCCGTAAATCCGCCGGGTCTTGAACACCATAGCCATGTCAGTTCGGGGTCTGACATGGTGATGTCGCCGTTCCAGTGGAGCACAATCTTCAGGGTCACCATCAGTTCGAGCTGCGTGTTTGCCGCGCTCATATTGGAGACGGCGTTTCCCAAGGAATATATGACAGGCACTCCGTCGATCTCAGTTGTGTCTTGCACCACGTGCGGGTGGGCGCCGATTATTATGTCCGCCCCGTTCTCTATCAGCCATACGGCTGTCTTTTCCTGTGCCTCAGAATGATCCAGCGTGTACTCCGGTCCCCAGTGGGGTAGAGCGATGACTATATCCGCCTTTCCGGCCTTCTCCAGGGCCTCTCCTAGTTCGGAACGCATCCCCATGTAGTTCGTCTTGGGCCAATGGTCGGTATAGCCGAGATTGGTTCCGTATGTGAAGTTCACCAATGCCAGGCTGATACCTTTCCGGCGTATGAAAAGAGGGTAGTTCCCCATACGCTCATCTTCGTCCGACGCAAGTCCGGTGAACCTTATGCCTTTTTCCTGCTCCAGCCTCCGGTAGATTCCGGCAGTTCTGGCCGCACCTTCGCTTCCTTTGTCCAGTATGTGGTTGTTTGCAGCCAGGAACACGTCGAATCCGCAGTCTGCAAGGTAATGGGCATAAGCGTCAGGGGCGCAGAAGCACGGATATCCTGAGTACGGTTCTCCTGCAAGCGTGAACTCCATGTTGGCGACCGCGATGTCTGCACTCTTTATCCTGTCTTCGATAAGCCTGAAATAGGAACTGAAGTCATACCCTTTACGGGACGCCGTCTCTATCTGTCGGGCATGCATCATCATGTCTCCCATGAAGCATATTTCCAATGTGTCCTGCCTGAATATCGGGCGTGCCTTCCCAAGGTCTGGCATGACCTTTATTTCCTGGGCATGGATAACATGGCCGCACATTCCGATCAGGAAAATGGCGGCAAGCAAGACCTTTGATATGAAATGTTTATCTCCCGACAATGCCTGTTAGCTGTTATGAGTACAAATATATCAAGAATTATTTTGTCTCAGACCATTAATTCGTTAAATTTGCACGAATACGCAAAAATGAATCCTTATGAAAAAGAGTAGCATACTTCTTGTCGTTGTCTCGTTGCTGTGCCTTACAGGCTGCGACTTCATGCGTAAGCTTGCCGGACGTCCTACAAGCGAGGATGTCGAGTTGAAGAGGGTCGAGATTCTTCGTGCTGAGGAAGCCGCCCTGCAGGCTCGTCTGGACTCCCTGCGCAATGTGGAGCAGAGGATGATACAGGACTCGCTCAATGCCTTGGATTCCATTCGCCAGCTTGGAGGTTCCATCCTCAATCCGGCAGCGATGGGAGGCCTTTTCGCTACAAAGCTTGAATCCAGATATTATATAATTCTCGGCTCGTTCAGGACAAGATCAAATGCTGAAGCGCTGTTCAATGTGGCGAAGGCGGCCGGATATAAGCCTGCGTTGATAAGTTTCGGCAAGGGTGGCCTGATTGCTGTAGGAGTAAGTCCTGTGAACAGACTTTCTGACGCTTACGTTGCCCTTAACGGTGTGAAGAAGGAAAGCTTCTGTCCGAAGGATGTCTGGATACTTGTAAACGAGTAAAGATGAGAAGATTGATGATGATATGCGCTCTGGCGATGATGCCGGCGCTTCTTTCCGCCCAGTTCCGTAGCGGGGCTGCATACGAGGACCTTGACGACAGCGAGACGGTCGCTGCCTTCAAGTCACATGTGCGTACCCTTTCCGCTGCGTACATGGAAGGCCGCAAGGCCGGATCGGAAGGCGAGAAGGAGGCTGCCCTGTATGTTGAGCGTATGTTCAAGGAATATGGAATAGAACTGCTGACACCTTCCGGCGGTGACCTTTTCGGTGTCAAGAAGGAAAACGGCGATACGCTTACCTCAAGGAATGTCATCGGTTTTGTCGAGGGCTATGACAAGACCCTCAGGAATGATTATATCGTTGTCGCCGCGAGGCTCGACAATATCGGAACCATGACGATGACGGTGGACGGAAAGCCGGTGGAACGCGTGTTTTATGGGGCAAACGGCAATGCTTCAGGACTTGCGATGCTTGTCGAACTTGCGAGGATGGTCAAGACCAATTCCATAATGTTCAGACGCTCTGTCCTCTTTGCCGCATTCGGATCTTCAAATGAGACCTTTGCCGGAGCATGGTACTTCCTGGAACGTTCGTTCCCAGAATCGGCGAAGATTGATGCGATGGTCAATCTTGACATGCTGGGCACAGGATATAATGGATTCTATGCTTATACGGGGTCAAATGTGGATATGAACGGACTCGTTGACCGGCTGTCCGGAGAACTCCAGCCGATCCATCCGGAACTCACCTCCGTGGAAATATATCCTTCGGACCATCGTGCCTTCTATGCCAAGGAGATACCGTCGATAGTCTTTACGACAGGACGTTATCCGGAGCACAACACCGACAGGGACACACAGTCCATCATTGATTTCGATATGATGGAACGCGAACTGGAATACATATACAACTATGTCCACGCATTGGCGAACCTTAATGTGGCTCCGGCATTCAGGACAGGACAGACATCGGGAAATGAATCTTCATATGAGGACGTGGTGGCATACTATGACTGTGACCAGAGGCCTACCTTCCTGAACAGTGCTGATCCTGCCCAGTTCCTCGAGAAATGGGTGTACCAGTACCTGAAATACCCTGAATCGGCTGTCATGAACGGCATCCAGGGAAGGGTCATGGTGGAATTCATAATCGAAAAGGATGGCAAGGTGTCCGATGTAAGGGTCGTCAAAGGCGTATCGGATGAACTGGATGCAGAAGCGGTGAAGGTCATCAGCGCCTCTCCAAAGTGGAAGCCGGGTCGCGTGAACGGAAACAAGGTCCGCACATCCATTGCTGTACCTGTAGAATTCAGACTTGAGAAGAAGAATAAAAAATAACATACCTATGGATTACAACTTTAAGGAAATCGAGAGGAAATGGCAGTCATATTGGGCTGCAAACCACACATTCAAGGCAGAAATAGACAATGCAAAGCCAAAATATTATGTTCTCGACATGTTCCCTTATCCTTCGGGAGCGGGACTTCATGTAGGACATCCGCTCGGATACATTGCAAGCGACATCTACAGCCGCTACAAGCGTCTCTGCGGCTTCAATGTCCTCCATCCGATGGGATATGACGCATTCGGTCTCCCGGCTGAGCAGTATGCGATCCAGACCGGACAGCATCCGGCTGTCACCACCGAGAAGAACATCGCCCGCTATCGTGAGCAGATGGACAGGATCGGATTCTCATACGACTGGTCGCGTGAGGTCCGCACCTGCGACCCGGGCTACTACAAGTGGACACAGTGGGCTTTCCTTCAGATGTTCGGAAGCTGGTATGACAATGTGCAGCAGAAGACCCGTCCTATAGCCGAGCTTGAGGCAGCGTTCGCAGAAGGAGGAAGTGCGGCGGTCGATGCCGCATGCGGCGACGTCGCTCCTTTCACAGCACAGGAGTGGGCAGGATTCACAGACCGTCAGAAGGCCGATGTCCTAATGCAGTACCGCATCGCATATCAGGGCGAGACCGCTGTGAACTGGTGCCCGGCGCTTGGTACCGTACTCGCCAACGACGAGGTGAAGGAAGGCTATTCGGTCCGTGGAGGCCACCCTGTTGAGCAGAAGAAGATGACCCAGTGGCAGCTCCGCGTTTCAGCATATGCAGGAAGGCTTCTCGAGGATCTCGAGGAACTGGACTGGACCGATTCCCTCAAGGACATGCAGCGCAACTGGATCGGAAAGAGCCAGGGTGCCGAGATGATATTCAAGGTGTCCAATGGTGCTGAAGAATACGACATGACCATCTTCACCACACGTGCGGATACTGTGTTCGGAGTGACTTTCATGGTTCTTGCTCCGGAGAGCGAATGGGTTGAGAAACTTACCGTAGATTCTCAGAAGGAGGCTGTGGCAGAGTATCTTGCGATGGCCAAGAAGAAGACTGAGCGCGAGAGGATGACCGAGACCAGAAAGGTTACAGGTGTGTTCTCAGGCTCTTATGCAACCAATCCTCTTACCGGAGACAAGGTGCCTGTATGGATTTCGGAGTATGTGCTCGCAGGATATGGAACAGGTGCGATCATGGCCGTTCCTGCCCATGACAGCCGTGACTATGCATTCGCAAGGCATTTCAACCTTCCTGTAATTCCGCTCATAGAAGGATGCGACGTCAGCGAGGCCAGCTTCGATGCCAAGGAAGGCATAATGTGCAACTCCGGTTTCCTCAACGGAATGACGGTAAAGGAGGCGATTCCTGCTGCCATCGACTATGTCGAGAAGCACGGAATCGGCCGCAGGAAGATAAACTACCGTCTGCGTGACGCCATCTTCTCACGTCAGAGGTACTGGGGAGAGCCGTTCCCTATGTACTTCAAGGACGGCATCGCTACTCCTATGCCTCTCGACAAGCTTCCGCTCGAGCTTCCTGAAGTGGACAAGTTCCTTCCTACCGAGACCGGCGAGCCGCCTCTGGGACGTGCCGCTGGCTGGACTTATGAAGGATATCCTATAGAACTCAGCACAATGCCTGGCTTTGCTGGCAGCAGCGCATACTATCTCCGTTATATGGATCCTCACAACGACCAGGCACTTGTAAGCCGCGAGGCTGACGAGTACTGGAGGGATGTGGACCTCTATATCGGAGGAACCGAGCATGCGACAGGCCACCTTATCTACTCCCGTTTCTGGAACAAGTTCCTCTTCGACCTCGGATACGTCTGCGAGAAGGAACCTTTCAGGAAACTGATAAACCAGGGAATGATCCAGGGCCGCTCGAACTTCGTATACAGGATCATCAACACCAATACCTTCGTATCATATGGTCTTAAGGACCGGTACGAGACTACGGAGATCCATGTCGATGTGAACATCGTGCGCAACGACCGTCTGGATATCGAAGCCTTCAAGGCATGGATGCCGGAGTTCGCGACAGCCGAGTTCATCCTTGAAGACGGAGAGTACATCTGCGGATGGGCTATCGAGAAGATGTCGAAGTCCATGTTCAACGTGGTGAACCCTGACATGATCTGTGATACCTATGGAGCTGATACATTGAGGCTTTACGAGATGTTCCTCGGACCTCTCGAGCAGTCGAAGCCATGGGATACTAAGGGAATCGACGGCGTGAACCGCTTCCTCAGGAAGGTATGGAGGATGTTCTATGACAGGGACGGCTTCATCGTGACAGACGAGAAGGCATCTCCTGAAGAGCTGAAGGCTCTCCATAAGCTCATCGGCAAGGTCCGTACTGACATCGAGGCCTTCTCATTCAATACTGCAGTGAGTGCCTTCATGATCGCCGTCAATGACCTTACCGACCTCAAGTGTTCGAAGAAGGAGATTCTCGAGCCTCTGACTATCCTGTTGTCTCCTTTCGCACCTCATATCGCAGAGGAACTCTGGGAGGCTCTCGGCCATAAGGAAAGCATCACATACGCAGAGTTCCCAGAATATGTGGAGGCCTATACAGTCGAGAATACATGCACTTATGCCGTATCGTTCAACGGAAAGACCAGATTTACCGTTGACCTCCCTCTTGACATGCCGCGTGAGGATGTGGATGCCCATGTACGTTCTCTCGACCAGACCTCAAAGTATGTTGCCGGCGGCAATATCGTGAAGGTCATCGTCGTTCCTGGAAAGATTGTGAACATTGTCGTAAAATAACTCCTGATCAAACCTATGAAGACAAGCCGCTTCCTTACAGTTTTTATGGACTACCTGCTGATGACGGTGGGCTCGGTGATATTCTGTATGGCATGGACCTCGTTCCTCATTCCGAACGGTCTTGCCAGTGGAGGACTTACCGGACTTTGTACCATCATCCAGTATGGTACCGGCATACCTGTCGGCCTGACATACCCGGTCATCAATGTGGCCCTCCTGATACTGGGATTCATTTCCCTCGGCAAGGCTTTCGGCTTCAAGACCATATATGTCATCGCATTGACTTCGCTCCTGTTCGACCTTCTTCCGAAGTTCCCGCAGCTTGAAGTCCTGATGGACGAGAAGTTCCTTGTCGCCCTGGTAGGAGCCAGCCTCGAGTCAATAGGTATTGGACTTGTCCTTCTCCGGGGAGGAAGTACGGGTGGTACGGACATCATCGCCATGATGATAAACAAGTACTGGCCGGTTTCTCCGGGAAGGGTATACCTGTATACGGACCTGTTCATCATATCATGCCTTCTCTTCGTGCCAGACAAGGGACTGGTGGATCTGATCTATGCATTTGTCGTGATGCTCGGATTCTCGTTCGGCGTGGACTTCGTCCTGCTGGGAAACAAGTCCTCTGTCCAGATTCTTGTATTCTCTTCGAAGTATCAGGAGATTGCTGACCATATGATACACGAAGTGCACAGGGGTGTGACCGCGCTGCAGTCTGTAGGATGGTATTCGCAGAAGGAAAGCAAGGTGCTTCTGATAATCGCCCGAAAGTATCAGATGAACGAAGTGGTCAATGAGATAAAGCGCATCGACAAGCAGGCTTTCATTTCAGTCTCTACAGCGATGAGCGTATTCGGAGAAGGCTTTGAAGAAGTCAAGACCGGATTGAATGTGAAGAAACTTAAGAATAAGGAGGGAGACGATGGACAGTAAGGTATTGAACCGCTCTTTTGCGACTACGCTCAAGGAGTATGGTCTTGTAACCATTGGCGTTCTGGCTTACGCACTTGGATGGACCATATTCCTTCTTCCGAACAATCTCATTGGCGGAGGAGTATCGGGATTCGCTTCAATCCTTTATTATGCGACAGGTCTTCCGATGGGAGTGACCTACTTCGTCATCAATGTACTCCTTCTTATAATAGGCACCAAGATTCTTGGAACCGGTTTTGGAGGAAAGACTATCTATGCCATCTTCATGACTTCTCTCCTGTTGAGTGTCGTGCCTAAGGTGATTCCGTCTGACTTCATACATGAATTCGCCCTGTCAAACGGAAAGCTGATATGTACATTCCTCGGAGGTATAATAGCGGGATTCGGTATCGGACTCTCCATTTCGCAAGGAGGCAGTACCGGCGGAACGGATATCGTGGCGCTGGTATGGTGCAAGTTCTATCCGGCTTCACCGGGCAGGGTCATACTCATAATAGATGTCGGAATAATCCTTTCATCGCTCCTTTTCCCTTCCTATACGGAAAACGGAGCTCTTCTTCCGTTTACAGACAAGCTCGCAGTTGTTGTGTACGGTCTTATCCAGGTGACGGTAAGCGGCTATGCGATAGACCTTTATCTGTCTGGCTCCAAGCAGTCTGTGCAGGCTTTCATCTTTACGAAGAAGGTGGAGGAAATGGCGGATGCCATCGCGTTTGACATGAAAAGAGGAGTGACCGTGATTCCGGCCAAGGGCTGGTACTCGAAGGAAGACAGGAATGTCCTTATGGTGGTCACCAGGAAGACTGACCTCAATCTTCTGCTTCGTTATGTGAAGAGCATCGACCCCGATGCCTTCCTGTCTGTCTCGACTGTAATGGGAGTATACGGTCAGGGTTTTGATACAATCAAGGTCAAGACTAACAAGAAAAATGTTTCAAAACCGACAGACAGACAATAAGAAAAAGAAAAAACAATAAAAAAAAGAAAAATGTGACATATGTCGCCCGTCCGGCAATATAAGGACGGGCGACATTATTTATTTTTGTGAATATAAGCTTATGATTATGATGACAATTCTATCTGTGACAATACTGATCACGCTCCTTTCGCTCTCAGCCTTTCAGGCTCTGAAAAACAAGAGAAACTCCGGTTATGTAGATGTGAAGTCCGAAATCATGCCGCGGCTGCTGGCGGCCCTGGCATTGATGGTTTCCTGTGATATGCTGTGCTCCGGCTATAATATCTTCCGTACCTTGTCAGACAGTGTGATAGCCGTCATGTCCGCATCTGTAATGGTGGTCTCTGTCCGCCCTTCGGCCCGTCCTCCATTCCGCTTCTTTTCCCTTCCGGCGATTGTCCCTGCAATGGCTCTGTACTATATCGTATGCGCAGCCGGTCTGCTGGATGTCCCCGAGCCGAAGTACTTCCTTGCCTTCGCAGCAATGGTTGCGCTGGCTTTTGCCGGAATGTTCATATGGATGATATGGAAGAGGCTGCGTGACATCAAGTCGGTCATGAAGTCCGGAAACGTATGGTCGTTCGTGACGCTTTGTACCGATATCATATACGTGTTCTTCCCTCTGATGCTGATATCTGCCGTATATATAGTATATTCCGTCTTTCCGGCGGGCCTGACAGCCAGTCTGGCTGTCGCCGTCCTGCTGATGTTTCTTGAGGTGGCGGCAGTGACGTTCAAGGTCTCATATGATTCCGCTTTCGTCATACTGCATGAGCATGAGAGGGTCATCGTGGAGTCGATGAAGCTTCCGCACATGGACATGTCAGCATCTTCCGGCTCCAAGGATGACGATACGTATAAGGAACTCTATGAACGCATAGTCCTTTATTTCGAGATGTCCAAGCCCTATCTTGACGGAGCCCTTACCATAAGCGATGTCGTGAAGGTTGTGTATTCCAACAAAGTGTATATATCCAAGGCGATATGCCATTATACAGGGAGAAACTTCCGTCAGTTCGTCAATTATCACAGGATAATGTATTCGATGGACCTTTTCCGTTCCAATCTGGAGATGAAGGTCACTGAACTGGCGGAAAAGAGCGGATTCAATACCGTGGTCTCTTACACGATGGCTTTCAGGCTGTTTATGAATGAGACCCCTAGCGAATGGTGCCGTAAAGAGCGTTCGAAGATTCTAAAGCCGAAAAAATGATTATATTTGCATTTTGGTGATATTGTGGAATTTAAAACAAGTTGACATATGGCAGACGAGAAGATCATTTTTTCGATGAACGGGGTGGGCAAGATCCTTCCCCATAACAACAGGGTAATCCTCAAGGACATCTACCTCTCATTCTTTTATGGTGCCAAGATCGGCATAGTAGGTCTTAACGGAGCGGGAAAGTCTACGCTCATGAAGATCATCGCCGGCATCGAGAAGGGGTATCAGGGAGAAGTCGTATGGGCTCCCGGTTATTCTGTGGGATATCTTGAGCAGGAGCCTCAGATGGATCCGGACAAGACCGTTATGGAAGTGGTGCAGGAAGGTGTGCAGGAAGTGATGGACATCCTCAGGGAATATGAGGAGGTGAACATGAAGTTCTGCGAGCCGATGTCTGATGATGAGATGACAGCTCTTATCGAGCGTCAGGGAGAGCTTACCGAGAAGATCGAGAATTGCGGCGGATGGGAGATTGATTCGAAGCTTGAAAGAGCGATGGATGCCCTTCAGTGTCCGCCTTCGGATGCAAAGGTTTCGACTTTGAGCGGTGGTGAGCGCCGCCGTGTCGCTCTCTGCCGTCTTCTTCTCCGTCAGCCGGACGTCCTCCTCCTTGACGAGCCTACCAACCACCTCGATACAGAGAGCATACAGTGGCTCGAGGCCCATCTCCAGCAGTACAAGGGTACCGTGATCGCAGTAACCCATGACCGTTACTTCCTTGACAACGTTGCAGGCTGGATCCTTGAGCTTGACCGTGGAGAGGGCATACCATGGAAGGGCAACTATTCTTCATGGCTCGATCAGAAGAGCACCCGCCTTGCCCAGGAAGAGAAGCAGGAGAGCAAGCGCCGCAAGGCTCTCGAAAGAGAGCTCGAGTGGGTGCGCATGGCGCCGAAGGCCCGCCATGCCAAGTCTAAGGCCCGTCTGGGAGCATACGAGAAGCTCGCTGCCGACGACGGCCGTGAGAAGGAGGCTGCTCTGGAAATCTTCATTCCTAACGGCCCGCGTCTCGGCAACAAGGTCATCGAGTTCAAGAATGTCTCGAAGGGATATGGAGACAAGCTCCTTTATGAGAACCTGAACTTCGTCCTCCCTCCTGCTGGAATCGTAGGCGTGATCGGTCCTAACGGTGCCGGAAAGACGACTCTTTTCCGTCTGATCATGGGGCTGGATACTCCTGATACCGGAGAGATCACTATAGGTGAGACTGTAAAGCTCGCATATGTGGACCAGCAGCACAGGAGCATCGATCCTGACAAGACGGTATATGAGACCATCGCCGAGAACTCCGAGTTCGTGAAGCTCGGCAAGAGGGAAGTGAACGCCAGGGCATACGTCTCACGCTTCAACTTCTCCGGCGCAGATCAGGAAAAGCTCTGCGGCATCCTTTCAGGCGGTGAGAGAAACCGTCTCCACCTTGCCCTCACCCTGAAGGACGAAGGAAATGTGCTTCTGCTCGACGAGCCGACCAACGATGTGGATGTGAACACCATCCGTGCCCTTGAAGAAGGTCTTGAGAACTTTGCCGGATGTGCTGTGGTGATCTCCCATGATCGCTGGTTCCTCGATCGAATCGCGACCCACATCCTTGCGTTCGAGGGAGATTCCCAGGTATATTTCTTCGAAGGAACATATTCGGAATATGAGGAAAACAAGAAGCGCCGTCTCGGAAACGAAGAACCTAAGCGCTTCAAGTACAAGAAACTGATGGCAGAATGATCCGTTGGAGCATAATGACATTGCTGGGCTTCCTCATCCTTATGGGGAAGCCTTATGTTCCTGATGCCGGCAGACCGGTCCGTCCGCAGATGACGGAGATTGCAGCCGGATCAAGGGACGGATATGAATGCCGTTATGTGGAGTTTTCCGTAGAAAGGGGCGATCGCGTAAGGGCATATCTGCTTGTTCCTGACGGAGCTTCAAGAAGGAACAGACGGCCAGCGGTTCTCATGCTCCATGATCATGGGGCACGTTTCGATATCGGTAAGGAAAAGCTTGTCAGACCGATGGAGGAAGTGCTCCAGTATGGTGCGGATGACCATATAATGCGGTCGTCGCAGCAATGGATAGACAAGAATTTCGACGGGGTCTACCTCGCGGATTCCCTTGCCAGGCTGGGCTATGTCGTGCTTGTGGCCGACGCCCTTTACTGGGGCGAAAGGTCGTCAGCGGATGCACAGCGCTGGTCGGAACTCAATTATGGCGATCTGCCACATCTGTCAATGGAATCAGACAGGACTATGGATACAAAAGCCAGAAAGGATACCATAAAGGCTCTGAAGAACAGGGTGTATGACGGACAGGAACTCCTGTATGACAGCCTGTATGAGAGGGATGTGATCTGGGCTGAAAAGATGCTTCGGGACGATATCGCATCGGCGCGTCTTCTGAAGTCGCTTCCATATGTTGATGCGGACAATATCGGTGCCTTCGGCTTTTCGATGGGAGCTCACAGGTGCTGGATGCTGGCAGCCTTCTGCAAGGACATCAAGTGCGGCGTCGCATTGTCCTGGATGACTACCCTTGACCGTGAGGAGCGGATGAAGGCGTCCGATTATTCTATGGCTGTCATGCCTATGCGCGAGCAGATGGACTTCGGCGATATCGGCATGTATCTGTCTCCTAAACCCATGCTTTTCCTGAGCGGCGATTCCGACCATCTTTTCCCGAAGGAGAAAGTGCAGAAAGCCTATGAAATCCTTCAGAACCATTATTCCGGCTGCCCGCAGCAGCTTCAGACCGTCTTCTTCGAGGGCGGCCACCATTGCGGCAGGCAGGTGCAGGCGGAAATATGCAGATATCTTGATGCAAATCTGAAATAACATTATCAAAATGAAGAAATCAGTCATATCATCGTTGTTATTCCTGCTGTGCATGTGCCTTTCTGCCCAGCAGAAGTCTGAATCATGGAATCCGGACCGAGGCGCCACTTACATGAATCCGATAATGAATGCGGATTATTCCGATCCCGACATATGCAGAGTGGGGAATGACTATTATATGACCTCTTCTTCATTCAACCATTTCCCTGGCCTTCAGATACTCCATTCGACAGACCTGGTCAACTGGGAGCTGATAGGAGCGGCATTGACTGATTATCCGGGTCCGCTTTGGGAAGATTCCCGGCCATGGGATGTCCTTTCGCCAGGCCTTGATCCGGATGAAAAGGAAGTGCCCGGAGCGCACGAATGGCGTACCGTGCCTCAGCACGGATGCGGTGTGTGGGCTCCGGCGATAAGATACCATGACGGGGAATTCTATATCTATTGCGGAGATCCGGACAGGGGGATCTTCATGGTCAAGACAGCCGATCCGAGAGGTAAATGGGACGACCCTGTATGGCTTGTCAAGGCAAAGGGTTACATAGACCCATGTCCTCTGTGGGATTCACAGGGACGTGCCTGGCTGACCCATGGCTGCGCCGGGTCGCGCGCAGGCGTAAAGTCCGTCCTCTTCATCGCTCCGATGTCTGAAGATGGAACCAGGCTGCTTGACCGCAGCCGCATCATATATGACGGCCACAAGACCCAGCCTACGATAGAAGGCACGAAATATTATGAGCATGACGGATATTACTATATCTTCTCTCCGGCAGGCGGCGTAAAGACTGGCTGGCAGACCGTGCTCAGGGCCTCGGATCCTTACGGCCCGTATGAGGAGAAGGTCGTGATGGCTCAGGGCGATGCCCATGTGAACGGTCCTCATCAGGGAGGATGGGTAGAGACTCAGAACGGCGAGTTCTGGTTCATGCATTTCCAGGACAAGGATGCCCATGGAAGGGTAGTCCACCTTCAGCCGATGACGTGGAAGGACGGATGGCCTGTCATTGGAGAGGATAAGGACGGTGATGGCGTGGGTTCTCCTGTGACGACATACAGAAAGCCGGCCTTGCCTTCTTCAGGCGAGTTCCAGCCCCTTGAAAGCGATGAGTTCGATTCCCCATCCCTTGGACTTCAATGGCAGTGGGCGGCGGTTCCTTCTCCATACTGGTACCACAATGATGCCGCTCAAGGATGCCTGAAGCTGTATTCTGTCCAGCAGGCGTCCGGTTGGCGCAATCTATGGGATACTCCTAATCTCCTTATGCAGAAATTCCCGGCAGACGATTTTACAGTGACAGCCAGACTTAGCTTCACCCCGAATCCACAGCTCAAGCAGAAAGGGGAGAACTGCGGTCTTGTGGTGATGGGAGAAGACTATGCAAGCCTCAGGCTTGCAGATACTCCGGATGGAATGAAACTCCAGATGGTTGAATGCCTTGATGCACCGAAAGGAACTCAGGAACGTGTGGTGTTCGAACAGCTTCTTCAGTCAGTTCCTCTTCCTGAACCGTTCTCGAATGTCTATATGTCGACGACTGTACCTCCTGTCGCTCCGCTTCCATATGCTGAATGTGTCATCTATGTCCGCGCACAGGTGAAGAGCACTCCTCGAGAGGGTGATTTCCCTCTCTCGCAGTGCTCGTTCTCATACAGCCTGGACGGACGCAGCTGGAAGGCTGTCAAGGACGAAGGAAAGAAGTATATGCTTGAAGTCCGACCAGGGCGCTGGATCGGCGCCAAGGTCGGACTCTATTGCAACCGCCACTACTCGAAGAACGATTCCGGATGGATGGAGGTGGACTGGTTCAGGATTTCCGATTAGAAATTGAAGTATCTTTCGGCATTGTTGTAAGAGATATCCTTCACCATCTGGTGGATGAAGTCCATCTCGCTCTTAGGAAGCTTTCCGTTCTTGAGGTCTTCTCCGAGCAGGTTGCAGAGGATTCTGCGGAAATACTCGTGGCGTGGATATGAAAGGAAGCTGCGTGAGTCTGTGAGCATGCCTACGAAACGGCTGAGCAGACCGAGGGACGAAAGTGCGGTCATCTGCCTCTTCATGCCGTCTTCCTGATCGAGGAACCACCATCCGGAACCGAGCTGTATCTTGCCAGGGCATGTTCCGTCGTTGAATGTGTATGCCATGGTCGCAAGGACCTCGTTGTCCTTAGGGTTGAGGTTGTAGAGGATGGTCTTTGTGAGCTTGTCCTCCATTGCGAGGGTGTTGAGGAACTTGTGTCCTGCAGCTGCGCATGATACGTCGTGAATCGCATCGTATCCGGTATCAGGTCCGAGGATGTCGAACATCCTTGTGTTGTTGTCGCGGATCGCTCCGATATGGAACTGCTGCGCCCATCCTTTCTCATGGTCCATACGCGCAAAGTCAAGAAGAATCGCGCTGCGGAACTTGAGCACTTCCTCATGGCTTGGCTTCTTGCCCTTGAGGGCGTTGCGGAATATCCTGTCGATCTCTTCCATTTCGAAATCCTCTGCATAGAAGTTCTCGAGACCGTGGTCTGAAATGCGGCAGCCCATCTCGTGGAAGAAGTCGTGGCGCTTGCGGAGGGCGTCAAGGAGGTCCTGATATGAATTGATCTCCATTCCTGCAGCCCAGGCGAGCTTCTTTATGTATTCCTTGTACTGCTCAGGTTTCTCGACTACCATAGCCTTGTCCGGGCGCCATGTAGGGAGCACCTTTGTTCCGAAAGGATTATCCTTTATCTGCTTGTGATATTCGAGGGAGTCGGCAGGGTCGTCGGTAGTGCATACAACCCTTACGTCGAACCTTCTCATGAGGGCCTGGCCTCTGAACTCTTCGGTCTGGAGCTTGGCGCTGCACTCGTCGTAGATGGCTCTTGCTGTATTCGGGTTGAGGAGGTCATATACGCCGAAGATCCTTGCGAGCTCAAGGTGGGTCCAGTGGTAAAGAGGATTCCTCATTGTGTAAGGAACAGTCTCTGCCCACTTCTCGAATTTCTCGTAACTGCCTCGCGGGCCTGTGATGAATTCTTCAGGCACTCCGTTGCCTCTCATTGCTCTCCACTTGTAGTGGTCCCCGCCAAGCCATACTTCTGTAAGATCCTTGAACTGGTAGTTATCCGCGATCATCTTTGGAACGAGGTGGCAGTGGTAGTCGATGATAGGCATCTTTTCTGCGCTCTCATGATACAGCTCGCGGGCGTAATCGTTGGTCAGCATGAAGTCGTCATTGATGAACGGCTTTTCGCTCATGAGACCGTCAATGTTTTCCTTTACTTTTGATAAGAAATCCATGTCTTTATGTTTTAGTGTTGTTTCATGCAAAATTAGCATGTATGCATTGTCCCGAATGTGTAATTATTTCCAAAAATCTGTGAAAAATTATCATTCGTTGACAAATGTACGAATTTTCCCTCGAAGCGCACCTGGAAATTTATTATATTTGTATCATTATAGAACCGCAGGATAATCACATAAAATAACAGAATAATATGGAAGCACTAAACAGAAAGACGGCCTCTGCCGCTCTGTACAAGGAAAAGGTAATCCAGTTCGGAGAAGGAAACTTCTTGAGGGCATTTGTAGACTGGATCATTTGGAATACAAACCAGAAGACCGACTTCAACGCAGGCGTTGTAGTCGTACAGCCTATCGACAGGGGAATGGTAGACATGCTCAACTCCCAGGACGGTCTCTATCATGTGAACCTTCAGGGAATCGACAAGGGCGAGCCTGTGGACTCGATCCAGATGATCGATGTGATCACCAGGGGACTGAACCCATATGCCGAATTCGACCAGTATATGGCTCTCGCAGAGAATCCGGACATCCGTTTCGTGATTTCCAACACGACTGAGGCCGGCATCGCATTCGACCCTTCATGCAAGCTTGAAGACAGACCGGCTTCCTCATATCCGGGCAAGCTGACCCAGCTTCTCTACCGCAGATACCAGCATTTCGGTGGCGACATGTCGAAGGGATTCATCATCCTTCCTTGCGAACTGATCTTCCTTAACGGAAAGGAACTCAAGAAGTGCATATATCAGTACATCGACCTCTGGAATCTCGGAGAAGGTTTCAAGACATGGTTCGAGCAGGCATGCGGAGTGTACTGCACGCTCGTTGACCGCATCGTGCCTGGATATCCGAAGGATACGATCGACCAGATTCATGAGCGCATCGGCTACAAGGATAGTCTTGTAGTAAAGGGCGAGATCTTCCATCTCTGGGTGATCGAGGCTCCTGAGTCTGTGGCTGCGGAGTTCCCTGCAGACAAGGCAGGCCTGAACGTGCTCTTCGTTCCAAGCGAGGCTCCTTACCACGAAAGGAAGGTAACCCTCCTGAACGGCCCTCACACGGTGCTTTCTCCAGTAGGCTATCTTTCAGGACTTGACACAGTTAAGGAATGCGTGGAAGACCCTGAAGTGGGACGCTTCGTCCGCAAGGTGATGTACGAGGAACTTCTCGAGACCCTCAATCTTCCTAAGCCGGAGCTTGAAGCATTCGCCGATTCTGTTGTGGAACGCTTCGTGAATCCATATGTGAAGCATTTCGTGACCAGCATCATGCTGAACTCGTTCCCTAAATACAAGACACGTGACCTTCCTGGACTCAAGACATATCTTGAGCGCAAGGGAGAGCTTCCTATGGGTCTGGTTCTCGGTCTTGCTGCGATCATTACCTATTACAAGGGCGGAAAGAGAGGCGATGTGGAGATCGTTCCTAACGACGATGCCGCAATCATGGGCCTTCTCAAGGAACTCTGGATGTCAGGTGACGTGCGCAAGGTTGCAGAAGGCGTTCTCGCTGCTGAATTCATCTGGGGCGAAGACCTGAACAATGTGCCTGGCCTTACTGATATGGTTGCAGGATATCTCGACCTTATCCAGAAGGAAGGCATGCGCGCAGCAGTACGTACTGTAATAGAATAACTATGGCAGATTTCATAAAGATAAATGCCGCTGACAATGTAGCGGTAGCCATCCACGATGTCGAGGCCGGAACGGGCTTCGACATCGATGGTGTACAGGTGACAGCCCTGACAAGGATTCCGGCAGGCCATAAGATGGCCCTGAGGAATCTGGCGGAAGGGGAGAATGTGGTCAAGTACGGATTTCCGATAGGCCATATGCTTTCACCCGTTGCCGAAGGAGGGCTGGTAGACCATACCAATATAAAGACCAACCTCGAAGGCCTTCTTGACTATACCTATCAGCCAGATCTGGCGGAAATCGCTCCTGCGGCTGAAAAGGCTTTCTTCAAGGGATACAGAAGGAAGGACGGCAGGGCTGGTGTACGCAACGAACTCTGGATCATCCCGACTGTGGGGTGTGTGAACGGAGTCGCGCAGGGCATTCAGAAGCTTTTCGAAAAGGAACTTCATAACTACCCTTCAATCGAAAAGGTTATCGCATTCCCTCATAACTACGGCTGTTCGCAGCTGGGAGGAGACCATGAGAACACAAGGAACATCCTTGCGGATATGGTTCATCATCCGAATGCGGCAGGCGTGCTTGTCGTTGCCCTCGGATGTGAAAACAACCAGCTTGGAGCCTTCAGGGAACTTGTCGGCGAGGTTGACGAGTCAAGGGTGAAGTTCATGGAGTCGCAGAAGATTGCTGGGGACGAGGTTGAGTACGGACTGAACCTGATTCGTGAGATCGCTCAGGCTGCGAAAGACGACAGACGCGAGGACGTCCCTGTGAGCGAACTGAAGGTAGGCCTCAAGTGCGGAGGCTCTGACGGCTTCTCCGGCATAACTGCAAATCCTCTTCTGGGACGCTTCTCTGACTGGATCGTATCTCAGGGAGGCACTACTGTCCTTACAGAAGTTCCTGAAATGTTCGGTGCAGAGACCATACTGATGGCCCGCTGCCAGGATGAGGAGACATTCGGTAAGACCGTCCGTCTGATAAATGACTTCAAGGCATATTTCATGAAGAACGACCAGCCGGTCTACGAGAATCCTTCACCTGGAAACAAGGCCGGTGGCATCTCGACCCTTGAGGAAAAGTCTCTCGGATGCACCCAGAAGTCCGGCAACTCCATTGTCCGTGATGTCCTTCATTACGGAGAGAGGCTGAAGACCAAGGGTCTCAATCTGCTCAGTGCCCCCGGAAATGACCTGGTGGCCTCTACCGCTCTTGCAGCCTCAGGCTGTCAGATAGTGCTTTTCACTACAGGACGCGGAACTCCGTTCGGAACCTTTGTGCCTACTGCTAAGATCTCTACCAACAGCACCCTGGCTTCCAACAAGCCTCTTTGGATAGACTTCAATGCCGGCGCTATAGTTGACGGAACACCTGCCGCGGAAGTTGATCAGGCTTTCATAGACTTCGTAATCGGAGTGGCTTCCGGAGTCCATGTATGCAATGAGAAGTCGGGATACAGCGAGATAGCCATATTCAAATCAGGCGTGACGCTTTAGGCAGAAACATAATAATGACATTACTATGACCAGACTTTACAGATTGGCGATGCTGGCCTTTTCAGCTATCATGATCGCCTCATGCGGCTCGGACTACGAGTTTGCATATCTCTATGAAGACCTTCCTTTCGAAATGGAAAAGGTGGAACGTCCTCAGATACCTGCGCGCGAAGTCGATATCCGCGACTTCGGTGGCGTTGGTGACGGCGTGACCTTGAATTCCGATGCATTCGCCAAGGCGATTGAGACATTGAGCGGCCTCGGCGGAGGACGCCTTGTCGTGCCTACAGGCGTATGGCTTACCGGTCCGATAACAATGAAGGACAATATCGACCTGCATGTCAGGCCGGATGCGATCCTGCTTTTCTCTACTGACCGCGACCTGTATCCTATCGTCGAGACAGTGTTCGAAGGTCTGGACACAAAGCGATGCATCTCTCCGATCAATGCTGTGGGAGCGAAGAATATCGCCATCACCGGTGGCGGTACCATAGACGGCAACGGAGATTCATGGCGTCAGGTAAAGAAATCGAAGATAGCTCCTTCGCAGTGGAAGGAACTCCTCAAGAGCGGCGGATTCACCAATGCGAAGGGAGACCTCTGGTATCCGGATTCCTCTTCATTCAGGGGAGCGGTTGTAAGCGACGCGTTCAATGTGCCGCAGGGCCTTTCTACTGAAGAGGAATGGAACAGCGTGAAGACATATCTGCGTCCTGTGATGATAAGTTTCAAGGAGTGTGAGAATGTACTCCTCGAAGACTGCCTTTTCCAGAATTCTCCATGCTGGAATATCCATCCGCTGATGTGTAAGAACGTGATAATCAATAATGTCACTGTGCGTAACCCTTGGTATTCGCAGAACGGAGACGGTCTGGATGTGGACTCATGCGAGAATGTGCTTGTTATCAACTCCAGCTTTGATGTCGGCGACGATGCGATCTGCATCAAGTCCGGAAAGAACGAGGACGGCCGCAGAAGGGCAAGGCCTTGCCGCAACCTTATCGTCGACAACTGCATCGTCTTCCATGGACATGGCGGATTCGTGGTAGGCAGTGAAATGTCGGGCGGCGTGCAGAACATCAAGGTGACAGACTGCCGTTTCCTCGGAACAGACGTGGGCCTGCGCTTCAAGAGCTGCCGTGGAAGAGGCGGAGTCGTCGAGAACATATACATCGAGGACATCGTGATGATGAACATCCCTACTGAACCTCTGCTCTTTGACCTCCATTATGGCGGAAAGTCTGCTGTAGAGGCTGCTGCTGAAGGAGCATCTCCATATGATGTGGAATATGTTCCTGCAGACGAGACCACCCCTCAGTTCAAGGATATCCATATCAAGGACGTAAAGTGTTCGGGAGCTGCCAGGGCGATGTATTTCAACGGCATACCTGAAAAGAATATTGAGAACATCGTAGTGGAAGACTGCCATATCGTATCCGACAAGGGAGCCGATCTCCGCTATTCTACGAATGTAGTGCTCAGAAACGTCCGGATAAATCAGGCGGAAGGCGCAGGATATTCTGTAGCGAACTGCAACAATGTCGTGATCGATGACTGCACTGACGCTGCTGGAGGCAAGCTTCCGGAAGTATTTGAATATAATTCACATAATCTTGTAATCGACTGATGAAAAGACTTGCATTATGGGCAGCAGCCCTTCTTATCTGTATCTCATCTGCTGCACAGGACAAGATTGTCCTGCGCCTTATGGGAGATTCGACGATGGCCGACAAGGACCTCTCATATGAAAATCCCGAAAGAGGATGGGGTCAGAGGTTGAAATCACATGTTGACACGAATGTCGTTGTGGCGAATTATGCCCAGAACGGCCGCAGCACCAAGAGCGTGCAGACCCTCGGCATATGGGACAGGGTCAAGAAGGATCTGAAGAAAGGGGAGTACCTTTTCATCCAGTTCGGCCATAACGACTCTAAAGAGTCCGATACGACAAGATATGCTGCCGCCTTCGGAGCATATCAGGATAATATCCGCCTCTTCGTCGACCATGCACTGAGCGTAGGAGCCAAGCCGATACTGTTTACTCCGGTGTCGCGCAGGTGGTTTGACAGCGAAGGAAACCTCAAGACGAACTGCCACGGAGACTACCCTGCAGCAGTAAAGCAGGTGGCGGAAGAATACGGTCTCCCGCTCATCGATGCCAATGCGATAACACAGGAATGGCTTATCTCCCTTGGCGACGAGGCTACCAGAAAGTATTACATGTGGCTTGAGGAAGGTACGAACCCGAAGCATCCGAAGGGACTTCAGGACAATACCCATACGAATGTGGCAGGAGCACGCCAGATCGTGAACCTCCTCCTTCCGGCTATAGTGAAGACCATCCCTGAACTGGCGGCTCATGTCGTTGACTATGATTTCGTAGTGGCGAAGGACGGAAGCGGAGATTTCTTTACCGTCCAGGAGGCCATAAATGCCGCACCGGACTATTGCAAGCACGATGAAACCACGATTTATATTAAGGACGGAGTCTATAAGGAGAAGGTTACGATACCTGTAAACAAGCAGAGGCTCCATCTGATCGGCCAGTCTGCGGAAAATACCGTGATCACATGGGACGATTATGCAAAGAAGATCGGACCTACAGGATATGAGATGGGAACTTCTGCGACCTCGACAGTCTTCCTTTATGCATCGGATTTCCTTGCAGAGAATCTTACCATCGAGAACTCGTCAGGCGAAGGACATGACATAGGCCAGGCGTGCGCGATTACAGTCGACGGAGACAGGGTGGCATTCATAAACTGCCGTTTCGTGGCAAACCAGGATACCATCTATACATATGGAAAGGGCCAGAGGCAGTATTTCAGGAACTGCTGGATAGAAGGAACCACCGACTTCATCTTCGGAGCATCAACCTGCTGGTTCGAGGACTGCACGATACTCAGCAAGAAGAACAGCTATGTGACGGCTGCGTCTACTCCTGAGAATGAGGAGTTCGGATATGTCTTCATGAATTGCCGCCTCATCCATAATGAGGATGCGCAGAAGGTATATCTCGGCCGCCCGTGGAGGTCATATGCAAAGACCGTCTTCATCGGCTGTGAACTTGGAGACCATATCCTTCCTGAAGGATGGCATAACTGGAGCAAGCCGTATGCGGAGAAGACCACCTTCTATGCTGAGTACGGCAGCAAGGGACCGGGAGCTGCCGGAGAGCGTGTGAAATGGTCACATGTCATAAAGGAGAAGGACATCAAGAAGTATACTCCTGCAAACGTGCTCAGATGTGGCACGGAGCAGGACAAGAACGGAAAGGATGTAAGGACAGTATGGTATTTTAAAGTCTTTTAATGAGGATATTGCGCCTGACATATGTACTGTTGCTTCTTGCCTTGGCATCGGCTTTCAGCCATGCCAAGGCAGAACCTCTTGAATTCATCTTCGAGCATTACTCGTCAGATGAAGGCTTGCCGCATAATTCCATATGCGACATCCATCAGGACAGCAGGGGCTATCTCTGGCTTTGTACATGGTACGGACTGAGCCGTTATGACGGAAGAAGTTTCGTCAACTATACCATGCGTCCGGGAGACTATTCGAACCTTTCGCACAACAGGATACTGTCCATAGATGAAGATTCATCCGGTTATCTGTGGGTAACCACCTACGATATGCATCTGTACAGGTTCGACGTCGATGAAGAGGTCTTCATCGACGTGTCTGATGTCCTGAAGGATCTCCCTTTCGGCAACTCGAAGGTAAGCCATGTGTTCTGCGATTCTGCAGGAAGGGTCTGGGTCGCGCTTTCCGGAGCGGGACTCGTCCGTTTCGATGAGGACCTGTCGTTCCATACATTCCTGAACAATTCGATAAGCAATGTGGGAGGCGAAGTTGCCGGAGTGTACGAAGACTCTGAGGGAAACATCTATGTCGCATCAGAAGTCGGCCTGACGATGATCAGCGGTGAAGCATCTTCCCTGCTGGCAAGAAATGTCGATGTCGTTTCCTTTGCGGAAAAGGACGGACATCTTCTCTTTGCCTGCCGTGACCAGCTTCTCTCTGTAGATATGGCTACAAGGGAACAGAGGAAGGTTGACTTTGTCGGATTGGGCGTAGGAGAAGCTGTGACGATGACCCTTACCGGTCCTGAAGAAACGCTATATGTGGGCTTCAAGGACAATGCGGTAGCTTCATTTGATCCGGAAACCCTTCAGCCAAGATTGAAGAGCACAAGGATGGGACGTGTAAGGTATCTTTTCCCGGATCCGGAAGGTCTCTTGTGGATTGCGACAGAAAAGACAGGAATATGGTCATATGACAGCCGCAAGGATGCGTTCAGGCATTATGAGCACAGCAGCAATGTGATGTCGTATTATGTCGATACTTTGGCGAATGTTACCGAACACGAAGGAAGGCTTTGGATAAAGATGAACAACTACGGCTTCGGATATTACGACCGCAATGCTGACGAAATCGTACCTCTCGACAATGTGAAGGAACTGCCGGACTGCCGCTTCATGAACGGAGTCGCATGTTTCCATGTCGATGATACCGGCGTGCTGTGGATGTCGACCGTAGGCCGAGGCCTCGAGCGTGTCACCATCATCGACTCCAAGGTGGATGTCATCGTACCGCCTTCAAGGTCAGAAGATTCGATGTCCTCATCGGAGGTAAGAGCCATGCTCAGAGACAGCAAAGGAAACCTGTGGGTCGCAGCCAAGAGCCGCGAACTTTTCCGATATTCGCCGGATCTGAGCTCATGCGTCCGCTTTCCTGATGATTCCGGAATCGATGTGGGTGTAATATATTCAATATTCGAGGATTCCGACGGAAACATATGGCTTGGGACCAAAGGTGACGGCCTGATACGCATGACCCCTGACGGCGACGGATGGGACTGGAAGCATTTCAGACATAATCCGGGAGACCGCAATTCATTAAGTTCCAATAATATATACTCGATAGCGCAGGACCATGACGGAAGGATATGGATAGGAACATACGGAGGTTCTCTCTCCATGCTTCGTGATCCCGACAGCGAGGAGTTCATTACAGTCGGCAACAGCTTCCCGGACTATCCGCAGGAACTGTGCGACAGAGTCCGATACCTCCATTGCATGCCGGACGGACGCATGCTTGTAGGCACGGTAGGTGGACTCATAGTATTTGACCCGTCGGACAATCCGGAACTCACTGTGTTCAATCTTGTGAGGAAGATACCGGGTGACATAGGTTCACTGGGAAATAATGACATAATCCATATCTTTACCGACAGCGCCGGCAATACATGGCTCAGCACTTTCGGCGGAGGTCTCAACCGACTCTACTTCGAGAACAGTCAGCCGCGTTTTGAAGTGATAAGCACCGAACACGGCATGGTCAGCAATATCGTCCACTCGGCAGTAGAAGCAAAGGACGGAACCATATGGATATCCACCGAGGCAGGACTGTCCGTGTACGACCCCAAGACCGGGATCGTACGCAACTTGACAAGATATGACGGCGTCACTCCGACATCGTACAGCGAAGCTACATGCGCCAGGGCATATGACGGAAGCCTGCTGTTCGGCACATATGACAACATTTATCGTATACTGCCGGAAAGATTTGCGGAAAGAGCCAATGGCGGCCGCATAGAGTTTTCCGGACTTTATATCGACGGAGTGAGAACTCCATTCAATGGAAAGATGACCATTCCGGCCGACTATTCGTTCTTCAGGATAGATTTCTCAGCTCTCGACTTCAGCGTAAGCGGGACCCGGACATTCTCATACAAGCTGGAAGGCTATGACAAGAACTGGATTTCCGGATCGGGAAGCAGCGCAACATATTCGCGTATTCCTGCCGGTAATTACGTGTTCAAAGTGACTGATTCTTTCCCTGTCGGTTCCGTTGAGGGCAGAGAAGCAAGCATAGATATAAGGGTACGCCCTTCTGCATGGACCTCGACTGCAGCTGTCCTGATATATATTGTACTGGGACTCAGCATTGTGGCGCTTCTTGTCAGGATGCTCGTGACTTCGATGAAGCTTCGCGCGAACATCAGGCTTGAAAAGGACCTGAATGTGATCAAGTCAAGGTTCTTTACCAATGTTTCGCATGAACTCAGGACTCCTCTTACTCTTATTCTCGGCGGTATTGACGAGATACGCCGCAGGATGCCGGAAGAATCACCTAACGAGTATAGCGTGAATATCGTGCAGAAGAATGCGCGAAGGATGCTGACGCTTGTGAACCAGCTTCTTGATACGAGGTCCATCGCGGATGGAAAGATGCGTCTGAATGTGACCAGCTTCGACGTAGTGAAGCTCGTCCAGGATGTATATGATGATTTCAGGGATGTCTCGCGTGAGCGCCAGATGGAGATGCGTATCATACGTTCCGTTGACTCGCTTATGGTCGGAGGCGATGCGATGCGTCTGGAAGCTCTTGTTTACAATCTTCTGTCCAATGCATTCAAATATACTTCCGACGGAGGAAAGATCGAGGTCGGAGTCCTGTACCGTGCAGGAGATCCGGAGTACCGCATCATGGTCAAGGACAATGGTATAGGTGTGGCCAAGGAGAATCAGAAGGCTATCTTCGAGCCTTTTACCAAAGGCACAACATCGGCATTCAAGGGAATGGCAAGCAACGGTATCGGTCTTGCCTTCTGCAAGGATATCGCAGACATCCACGGAGGTGAGATCTGGGTGGAAAGCGACGGAAAGAGCGGATCCAAGTTCTTTGTTCGTCTTCCTGTAATGGAAGTGGATGAGACCGCACCTCAGACCGAATCTTACGGATTGAGCAAATATAAGGCGGAAGCATCCCATCCGGAAGGTGCCCTTAAGGTCCTTGTCGTGGAGGACAACGCCGAGCTCAGGATATACATGTACAACAATCTTGTCGAAAGATATGAGGTGCGTGATGCATCGAACGGCAAGGAGGCCCTGCAGATAATAAAGGATGGCTGGATGCCGGATATGGTCGTGACTGACCTGATGATGCCTCAGATGGATGGAATGGAGCTGATTGACAACTTACGTAATGATTTTACTACCAGCCATATACCGATCGTGATGATAACGGCAAAGCATGAGGACGATACCCAGGTGAAGGCCTTGAAATACGGTGCTGACGGATATATAGCCAAGCCGTTTACGATGGAGCTTCTCAATGCAAGGATAGACAGCATGCTGGAAAGAAGACGCAAGCTTATGTCCATGCTTTCTGAGAGCCGTCCAGCAGAGAAAGGAAAGGTTGATATCGTGCCTGAAGAGATCGTCATCACCGACAGGGACGAGAACCTTATAAAGAAAGTGATGGCATGGCTGGAGGATAATGTCTCGAATGCTGATGTAACTGTGGACCAGCTTGCTGTCCATGTCGGCATGGGACGAACCTCCATGTACAACAAGATAAAGGGACTGACAGGAAAATCCCCGGTGGAACTTATACAGGAGTTCAGGATGAAGAAGGCTGCGTCTTATCTTAAGAGTGGCCAGCTGTCTGTGTCTGAAACTTCCTACAAGGTCGGATTCTCGGATCCGGGTTATTTCAGCAGGACATTCAAGAAGCATTTCGGAATGTCTCCTGCCGATTACATTAAGCACTGCCGTGCAGAGGAACATGAACAATAAAACGAATGCTATGAATATGAAGAGGCTAATAGCGCTTATGGCAGTCTTGTCTGCCCTTACAGTATACGGTCAGGATCCTTATTCCGTGCGCATGATACGTTCGGAGATGCAGAGGAACCCTGATGCAACCTGGCTTGACGGGCGTAAGGGCGAGCGCAAGTGGAACTATACCACAGGACTTGAACTCAAGTCATTCCTTGACGCATCGCGCAGGTATGAACTTCCGGAAGTCGTGGATTATGTCCGTGCCTGGGCTGATACGATGGCTACGGAGAAAGGCGAGGTATACAAGTACAAGAGATCTAACTATAACGTCGACCATATCTGCCCGGCGAGAATATATTTCGACCTCCACGACATGTACGGAGACCAGGACAAGCGCTATCGCCGGGTGACCCGCATGATCCGAGAGCAGCTTGACACCCATCCGCGTACCGAGTCGGGAGAATTCTGGCACAAGCAGATTTATCCGCATCAGGTATGGCTCGACGGCTTCTATATGGCTCTTCCTTTCTATGCGGAATATACGAAAAGATATGCTCCGAAAGAGCAGAAGGACTCTCTGTTCGCAGACATCGTCCATCAGTTTACCGCAGGTGCGCAGAATACATTGGATCCGAAGACCGGACTCTTCCGCCATGCGTGGGACGAGTCGAAGTCCATGTTCTGGTGCGACCCTCAGACGGGTCTTTCCGAGCATGCCTGGGGCCGTGCGAACGGCTGGTATGCCGTTGCTCTGGTCGAGGTGCTGGACTATCTTCCGAAGTCGCATCCCGGACATGACGTCCTTGTCGACCAGCTGAACTATTTCCTGGAGGTCCTGCCGAAATGGGCTGACCCGCAGACCGGTATGTGGTACCAGGTCCTTGACTGCCCTGGCAGAGAAGGAAACTATCTCGAAGCCACATGCTCGATAATGTTCACCTACGCATTCCTCAAGGGACTCCGCATGGGTTATATCGACAGGTCGCATGAGGATTACATTCTGGGCCTTTATCCGAAGTTCATAGACCGTTTCATCAGGGAGAATCCTGACGGAACCATTTCGATGACAGACTGCTGCGCTGTCGGCGGACTCGGCGGCAAGCAGATGAGGAAGGGCGATTTCGAGTACTATCTCAGCGAACCGATAATTGAGAACGACTGCAAGGGCGTAGGCCCTTTCATCTGGGCATCGCTGGAATGGGAAGCCCGGCATAACATCGACTGGCATCCCGACAGGGAAGGCCGTCCTGTAGCTTTTGAAGGCGCAGAAGGCTGTGGTAAATATTCCATCGGCGGCAGGGGAGGAAAGGAATATTTTGTTACCTCCCTCGTTGATGACGGTTCGGAAGGCACCCTCCGCCACGCCGTTGAGGCAGAAGGCCCCCGCATCGTGAAGTTCGCCGTGAGCGGAGACATCCATCTTACCGCCCCGTTGAACATCGAGAATCCTTATCTCTCGATCTTGGGCGAGACCGCCCCGGGAAAAGGGATTACCCTTCGTGACCATAACGTCTTCATCGAGGCCGACCATGTGGTCATGCGTTATCTGCGCATACGTCTCGGATCTTCGGCCGGCGTGGAAGCGGATGCATTGGGAGCCAAGAGATGCTCGAATATCATCATAGACCACTGCTCGATCAGCTGGGCTGTGGATGAGAATGCTTCCTTCTATAATATAAACGATGCCACAGTACAGTGGTGCATCATTTCGGAAGCCCTCAATTCTTCTGTCCATCATAAGGGAAACCATGGATATGGCGGCATCTGGGGAGGAAGGAATGTCTCTTACCACCACAATCTCTTCGCCCACAACAACAGCCGCAACCCACGTTTCGACCATCCGCGCATCTACAGCGGCCAGGAACTGCTGACCGGCCGTGGCACGGTCGAATTCGTGAATAATGTGGTGTATAACTGGGGAATGAAGGCGATATACGGCGGAGAAGAAGGCTGGTACAACCTGATAGGCAACTGTTTCCGCCCAGGTCCGGCAACTCGCAGTCTTGATGGAGAATGGCTTGAAATCAGCACTTCAAAGACGACTTCCTTGATTCCGGGAAACTTCTGTGCATACGGGAACGTATATGACATAAGCGCCGTTGAAGACGGCGGATACGAAGACAGGAAACCTGACATGGATAAGATAGCCTCCATGGAAGAGTATTATGCTGAAGCCTGTCAGGAGGATCCGTTTGCCGTGAGCGTACCGCTTGAATCCATGGCTCAGAGTGCCAAGGATGCTTACAAGGCGGTACTCAAGCATGCCGGGGCTTCAAAAAAACGTGATCCGGTCGACAAGAGGATCATAAGGGAAGCGAAGAAAGGAACAGCGACATACAAAGGTTCCGTGACCGGCTATCCGGGCATAATCGACCATGAAGAAGATGTACTGAAATAACTTAAATAATTTTTATACCAATGAAAAAAGACACTAATCAACAACTCATGACCAATTGGCGCTGGTGGATGGTGGTGCTGCTTTTTGTAGCGACTACAGTCAACTACATGGACCGCCAGGTCCTTTCCCTCACTTGGAAAGAGTTCATCGCTCCTGAATTCCACTGGACAGACAGCGATTACGGTACAATCACAGCCGTGTTCTCCCTCTTCTATGCATTTGCAATGCTTTTCGCAGGCAAGTTCGTGGACTGGATGGGCACGAAGAAGGGCTATCTCTGGGCTATCGGAATATGGTCGTTCGGAGCATGTGCGCATGCAATCTGCGGTTGGGCGACGATGCATATCGAGGGCTATGAGTCCATCGAGGCCATGAAGGCTGTCGAGGCCGGCACAGGCGCCGCTCTTGCAATCGCATCCGTAAGCGTATGGCTCTTCCTGGCTGCGCGAGGCATCCTTGCCCTTGGTGAAGCCGGAAACTTCCCTGCAGCGATCAAGACTACAGCCGAGTACTTCCCTAAGAAGGACCGTGCGTTCGCTACTTCAATCTTCAATGCCGGTGCGTCTGTAGGTGCCCTCGTCGCTCCTGCGACCATCCCGCCGCTCGCCGCATGGCTCGGATGGGAGATGGCGTTCATCATCATCGGTGCCCTCGGCTTCCTCTGGATGGCTTTCTGGGTGTTCATGTATGACAAGCCGCAGAACTCGAAGCATGTGAACGAGGCGGAGCTCGCCTACATCCGTCAGGATGAGGACGAGCAGGTCGTGACAGATGAGGCTGCAGAAGAGAAGAGCAGCATCCCGTTCCTGAAGTGCTTCACATACCGTCAGACATGGTCATTCATCGTCGGAAAGTTCTTTACCGACGGAGTATGGTGGTTCTACCTGTTCTGGGCACCGGCATACTTCCAGGATCAGTTCGGCTATAAGGCTTCTTCCGGCACAGGAATGATGCTCATCATCACCCTTTACGCCATAGTGACCGTAATCTCCATCTTCGGAGGCTATCTGCCGAAGCTTTTCGTGGAGCAGAAGGGTATGCATCCGTACAAAGGAAGGATGCTTGCGATGCTCATCTTCGCATTCTTCCCTCTTTTCGCCCTCTTCGCACAGCCTATGGGCCAGTATTCTGCATGGTGGCCTGCAATAATCATCGGTCTTGCCGGTGCGGGACATCAGGCATGGTCTGCGAACCTGTTCTCTACTGTCGGCGACATGTTCCCTAAATCAGCGATCGCTACCATTACAGGTATCGGCGGAATGGCGGGAGGCATCAGCTCTTTCCTCATCAACAAGGGAGCCGGTGTCCTTTTCACCTATTCTGAAAATGCAGGCGCAGCCTTCACATTCCTCGGATTCGAAGGCAAGGAAGCAGGATATATGATCGTATTCTGCTTCTGTGCAGTGGCTTATATCCTGGCATGGACAATCATGAAGGCTCTGGTACCTGAATATAAGAAGATCGGATAATGAAGCTGCACTCAGACAGATTTCTGCCTTTGATCCTGGGCGCATTCCTGATTCTTGCAGGATGCGGCCAGGACGAGCCTGTGGTCCTCCCGGAAGACCTTGACGCTCCGTCTGGAGTCAGACTCGTGTCTTCTGACGGAACTTCGCTGGTATTCTCATGGGATGAAGTCAAGGATGCGGAGTATTATGTCGCGCGTCTTGAGACATCCGCGGGAGACCTTGTCCCCGGCGGACAGACGACCACAAAGGAAACGACTATCGGCTTCAGCGGACTTCAGGCGGATGCCGCATATAAGTTCAAGGTAAGAGTCCGGGCAGGCGGCGTTGATTCTCCTTTTTCCGAGCCCCTGGATGCCGTAACGACGGAGAACGAAGGACCTGGTCCCGGCCCGGGCACGACTCCGAAGCCGGAACCGTCCGAGTCGTATGCTGAATTCAAGATACCGGCGGTGGAAGATGAGCACATGCTTCCTCTGGCCTTTCCAGGCGCTGAAGGCGGCGGAATGTATACAACCGGCGGTCGAGACGGCAAGGTCATTCATGTGACGACCCTTGCCGACAGCGGCAGCGGGTCCCTTAGGGCAGCTCTTTCAGAGTCCGGCCCAAGGACAATCGTCTTCGATGTCGCCGGCGTAATCGAGCTCAAGAGCACACTGAACATCAAGAACGGAGATGTGACCATCGCCGGTCAGACTGCTCCCGGGGACGGTATCTGCCTCAAGAATTACTCTACGGTAATCAATGCCGACAATGTGGTGATACGTTTCGTCAGGTTCCGTATGGGAGATGAAGCGAAGCAGGAAAACGACGCGATCTGGGGCAGATATCACAGGAACATCATCCTTGACCACTGCTCGATGTCATGGTCTACCGATGAATGCTCTTCTTTTTATGCCAATGAATTCTTCACGATGCAGTGGTGCATACTGACCGAAAGTCTGCGCAACTCTGTCCATGGCAAGGGCAAGCACGGATATGGCGGAATCTGGGGCGGAAAGAACGCTTCCTTCCATCATAACCTTCTTTCATGCCATGACAGCCGCAATCCGAGGATAGACCATCCTCAGATATATGGCGACTATGTGACTACACACCGAGGAAACGTCGACTACAGGTGCAATGCCGTGTATAACTGGGGATCGAACCATACATATGGAGGAGAAGACGGCTGGTTCAACATCGTGAATAACTACTATAAGCCAGGTCCTGCATCTTCGGACAGGAAGTATTTCGTCGATGCATACGGCTCATATGTGAAGGATGGGGTTACATATGCCGACAGCTATGCCGAGATGTACCTCAGCGGCAACGTGCATGAGAAGTATCCTGAACTTGGAGCTGCCAACGACGCTTCGACGATCTATTGGCATAACGGCTCATCATACGGCAACTACAATCTTACCCTGTCTTCTCCATTGATGTTGGAAGGTCCTGCAGGCGGCGATATCTATACGACCACCCACTCTGCTGCGGATGCTTTTGCACGCATCTGTGAAGTCGGTGGAGCATCCCTGTCCCGTGACTCAGTGGATGAGAGAGCGTGCTCCGATGCGAAGAACGGAACGGCTACCGTCACGGACGGAGGTAACGGCTCTAAGAACGGAATCATCGACACCCAGACTGCTGCGGGAGGCTGGCCTTCATACGAGGCGTCGGCAGATGAACTTTCCAAGGTGAAGGATACCGACGGCGACGGAATGCCTGACTGGTTTGAAGATAAGTACTCCCTGGATGCTTCTAAGGCGGACGACGGGAATAAGAAGAACCTTGATTCCTATGGACGATATACCAATCTGGAAATGTATCTCCACTATCTCGTCCGTGACATAGTAGATGCTCAGAATGCGGGAGGACGATATGTTAACCTGCAGTAAACATGCTTCTGTAGTGTGACGGTGTTAAAAAATACATGCAAAGCGATAAAATATCCATGCATACTTGATGATGATTTGGTATTTTCGCATTATGAAATTATTGTTAACAACTAAATAATAACCAAAACAATCTTTTATGAAAAATCTGACGTACAAGATTTCTCTGCTGATCTTAGGTCTGTTTGCGGCAGCTGCTGTGAACGCACAGGAGATCAGAGGTGTCGTGTCAGACGTCAACGGAGAGCCTCTGATAGGCGTGTCCGTTTTCGTGGATGGCACTACTTTGGGTACTGCGACAGGTGTTGACGGCGATTATGTCATCGACATTCCTTCCGCAAAAGGAAAGACCCTCGTATTTTCGATGATCGGACTCTCTGAGAAGAGGGTGACCATCGGAAACACTACAACCATCAATGTGACTCTTGAAGAGGATTCGAACTTCCTTGATGAGACTGTCGTCATCGGTTATGCTTCTGTAAAGCGCCGCGACCTCATGGGTTCTGTGACTTCGGTAGGAAACGAAGCGCTGACCCAGGTTCCTGTTGCAAGCGTAGGCGAAGCACTTGCCGGTAAGATGGCGGGTGTGCAGGTTACCACAACTGAGGGTGACCCTGATGCCGAGATCAAGATCCGCGTCCGCGGTGGCGGCTCGATCACGCAGGATGCCTCTCCTCTCTACATCGTGGACGGTTTCCCTGTTGCAAGCATTTCGGATATTCCGGCATCCGACATCCAGTCGATAGACGTCCTCAAGGATGCCTTCTCGACAGCTATCTACGGTTCACGTGGTGCGAACGGTGTAGTTCTCGTGACTACAAAGTCTGGTGCATCCGGAAAGATCTCCGTAAGCTACAACGCATACTGGGGCCAGAAGAAGATGGCCAATGCAGATGCAATCCAGACAGGCTCTCCATACGACTTCGTACGTAACCAGTACGAGCTTTCTGTACTTCGCGACGAGCTCGAGGATAACTATATCCCTACATTCGGCGTGTTCGAAGACATGGATCTCTACAAGAACGTACAGAAGAACGACTGGGTGCAGAAGGTATTCGGCAATGTAGGTTCTACATTCAGCCATAACCTCTCTGTTTCAGGCGGTTCGGACAAGGTGAAGTGGACAGCGAGCTATGCGCATGTAGGCGATGACGCGATCATGCTCGGCTCTGACTTCAAGAGAGACAACCTTACCTTCAAGACACAGTACAAGCCTATCAAGCAGATCACTGTGGACATCAATGCGAGATATTCACGCACTGAAGTCCTTGGAGCAGGCGCAAACTCGATGAATGACGGCGGATCGACTTCAAGCAACGGCCGTCTCAAGCATTCGGTTCAGTATACTCCGTTCCCTATCACAGGTGTGGCGACTGATTCTGACCTTGCAGAGGACTATGGCGACAACGCTCCGCCTCTCAAGTCTGTAGCAGACAACGACAACAAGAGGATCCGTAAGAACTGGACCCTCAACGGTGCGGTTACATGGCATATCATCGACAACCTCAATCTCAAGGTAGAGGGCGGTATGGATGACTATTCTCAGGAAGACAACCGTTACTATGGACTTACGACATACTATGTAGGCAACAGCGCAACCATCAAGGGCCAGCCTGCAACTCAGTACAAGAATGCTTTCCGCACAAAGTACCGTAACACAAATACCATCAACTACAACTTCGAGAATCTTCTGGACGAAAAGCATAAGCTTGATGTCCTTCTCGGACAGGAGTACATCATCACGAAGTCGAACACCCTTTCTTCTACAATCGAGGGATTCCCTGTGTTCTTCGACTCTCAGATGGCATGGAACTTCATGGCTTCAGGAACACCTGTTGCATCAAACAACTTCTACAATCCTGATGAGCGCCTCCTTTCATTCTTCGGAAGAGCAAACTACGAGTACGACGGACGCTATGCTGTATCGGCTACAGTACGTGCCGACGGTTCTTCAAAGTTTGTAAAGGGCAACCAGTGGGGCATCTTCCCATCAGCTGCAGCATCTTGGACCATCTCGAACGAGGGCTTCCTCGAGGATGCTTCATGGCTCGACAACCTGAAGCTCCGCTACAGCTACGGTACTGCAGGTAACAACAACATTCCTTCAAATGTGGCATCGCTTCTTTTCCAGGCGAACCAGACCCAGTGGATCTCGATGGGCAACACATGGTGGGGACCTACAACAGTAGGCGGAAAGTCCATCATGCCTAACCCTGACCTTACATGGGAGACAACGGTTTCTCATAATATAGGTCTCGACTATGCATTCCTCAGAAGCCGCATCAACGGATCGTTCGAGGTTTACCACAATACAACAAACGACCTCCTCATCCAGTTCCCTGTTGCCGGTTCAGGATATGACTACCAGTACCGCAACCTCGGATCGGTACAGAACCGCGGTTTCGAGGCAACAGTGAACTTCGTGGTATTCGAGAAGAAGAACTTCGGACTCACAATCGGCGGAAACATCAGCTTGAACGAGAACAAGGTTACAAGCCTTGGAGGACTCGACAAGATCGAGGCTGCTTCAGAGTGGGCTTCTACCGAGATCGGACCTGACTATATCGTGACTGTAGGCCGTCCTCTCGGCGACATGTACGGCTATGAGTCTGACGGACGCTATTCAGTTGATGAATTCACTCACGACGGAACATCATGGGTTGCAAACGAAGGAACTGTAGATGCTTCAGACATCCTCGGAAAGGAATTCTTCCGTCCGGGTGCTATGAAACTCAAGGACCAGAACGGTGACGGCAAGATCACTGTGGACGACAAGGTGATCATCGGTAATGCACAGCCTCTCGGCGTAGGCGGTTTCAACCTTTCAGGATACCTCTACGGCTTCGACTTCTCTGCAAACTTCAACTATGTGTTCGGCAACAATATCTACAATGCCAACAAGATCGAGTTCAACCACTCGAGGAAGTATTCAAACCGTAACCTCCTTACAACAGCAAACGTAGAGAACCGCTGGACCAACATCGACTGGGAGACAGGTGAGGAAATCACTGATCCTGAAGTCCTCAAGCAGGTCAATGCAGGTACCACAATGTGGAACCCTGGCGTAAACAAGGCGATCTTCTCTGACTGGGCTGTCGAGGACGGCTCGTTCCTCAGACTTCAGTCTGCTACAATTGGTTACACCCTTCCTGAGAAGCTGACCATGAAGATAAAGATGCAGAAGCTCCGCGTCTATGTGACCGGTACAAACCTCTTCTGCCTGACCAAGTATTCAGGCTACGACCCTGAAGTCGACACAAGACGTAAGACTCCTCTTACTCCAGGTGTAGACTGCTCGGCTTATCCGAAGAGCACAGGATTCGTTGTCGGAGTAAACGTGACATTCTAATCTCTAATACAGGAATCATATGAAACTGATAAATAAAATACTTCTTGGTGTAGGAATGTTAGCGGCTGCGTCTCTGACTTCATGCGAGGACGGCCTCACTACTCCGACCCAGTCTTCTTTCGACGAGTCTGTGGTCTTCTCAAACTACACCCTTGCTGAATACAATGTATTCGGAATCTACGAGGTGTTCGGACACACGAACTGCCATCGTGGACGCTACCTGCCTTGGTACGGCTTCAATACCGACATCGAGCTCTACAACAATACCAATGTGGATGAAAAGTCACAGATTCCGAGATATTCGATGACAGTGACAAACGGCCAGCTGAATCTTGCCAACGGTCCGTACAACGAACTCATGGGCGGTATCGAAAGGGCAAACCTTTCAATCCGCGGCATCCGCCAGTACGGAAACCCTGAAGGCAATCCTGAGATGGCAGCCCTTCTGGGTGAGGCTCTCTGTGCACGCGCTCTCCTTTATACTGAGCTCCTCAAGGCTTACGGAGAGGTCCCTGCACGTTTCGAGCCTATTTCTCCTGAGACCATATATATCAATAAGTCTGACAAGGACGTGATCTACAAGCAGCTTCTCGCTGACCTTGAAGAGGCTTTCGGCTACATGAGCTGGCCAGGTCAGAGCAAGCAGACAGCGACTACCGACCGTCCAAGCCTTGCTTTTGCGAAGGGACTTTATGCACGTCTTGCCCTCATGGCATCCGGCTACTCCCTCCGTCCTGGCGAAGGACTCGTCGGAACCGGTGATCCTGGTACAGTAAGACTTTCAAGCGATCCTGATCTCCAGAAGGATGTACTCTATCCTAAGGCACTTGCTGCGCTTAAGGACGTCATCAACAATGCAGGTCTTTCCCTCATGGATTATGAGACTCTTTGGAGAGAGTTCAACAATATGGACACAGCTGCAGGCAAGGAAGTCATCTATGTGATCCCTTCATCTGATACCCGCGGACGCTGGAACTATACATTCGCCATCAGGACAGAAGGTAACCCTGCATGGTCACAGGGCCCTACATCATCGCGTGGAGGTACTGCAGGCCCTGTTCCTACCCTCTACTGGAAATATGGCAAGGAGGACGTTCGCCGCGACATGAGCTGCGTCAACTGGAAGTGGGTCAAGGGTGACGGTGCGAACGTTGCCGAACTCGCTGGACCTAACGACTGGTATTTCGGAAAGTTCCGTCTCGAGTGGCAGACCAAGTCTCCATACAACGGAGGTAATGACGACGGTATCAAGCCTGTATACATGAGATATGCTGACATCCTTCTCATGGCTGCTGAAATCGCCAACGACCCTGCCTGCGGTTCACGTGACGAGGATTTTGCGAAGAAGTGTCTTCTCGAAGTACGTAAGAGAGCTTACAAGGGCAACGAAGGTCTTGCTACAGCTTACGTGAACGGTCTTTCAGGACAGGATGCGGTATTCAATGCAATCGTTGACGAGCGTGCCCTCGAGTTCGTGGGCGAGATGCTCCGTAAGAACGACCTTATCCGCTGGAACCTCCTCAAGACCAAGATGGACGAGTCTCAGGCAGAACTCAAGAAGTATCTTGAGAGAACTGACAAGTATGCTGATTTCGGTCCTTCGATCTGGTACAGGACAAATGCTGACGGCAGCATCCAGTTCTACGGATATGATGCTAAGACTTCAGTAGATGCCGCTCCTGCAGGCGACGGCTGGATCTGCGATATCGACTATTTCAAGTTCACAAGCGAGGACAAGGAGACTGGCGAGACTGTAATGAGCGAGTCTGCGACAAAGAAACTCAACTCGTTCTATGACAATGATCCTAATACCCGTCAGTGGTGGCCTATTCCTGAGGCAACCCTTACAAACAGCCAGGGTACCCTCGTAAATGACTACGGCTTCTAATCTTAACAAGACAAAAGAAAAAATATGAAAAGAATATTTTCAGCAATCTTAGGAGTAGCGCTTATCGCTTTCGGAGCCGTCTTTACAGGCTGTACTCCGGAGGAGATAATGATCCAGGACGAGATCGCCCTTGGAAGATGCCTCACTCCGACTGAACTCTCTGCCAAGATCATCAACGGAGAGATCATTGAATTCGACTGGACAAAGTCGAAGGGAGCGACAGACTTCGTTCTCGAACTCTATTCTGATGAGGCCATGACCGCATTGGAGGAGACTGCAACAATCCCTGCCGACCAGGTACCATACAAATGGGATCTCGAGGCTGACATGACATATTATGCACGTGTAAAGGCAATCGACCAGAGCGAAAACGGCCTTCAGGAATCAAACTGGGCTGTCTTCGAGGAAGGTCTCAATACATATGCGATCAAGTCGTCGCTCAATCCTGAGCTTGTCGACAGGTCTGAGTCATCCATTACCATCAAGTGGACAAAGGATCCTGAAGTAGACCATGTCCGCATCACACCTGCCCTCAAGGCAGAAGACGGAGCATATACACGTTTTGATGTATCTGCTGACGCTGCGGCTGCAGCACAGGTTGAGGTTACAGGTCTTAACCCTTCAGTGAAGTATACCCTCGCGGTTCATTTCAAGAGCGCGCAGAGAGGTACTGTCGCTGCATGGACACGTCCTTCGATTCAGGGTGCTACTGAAGTCTCTACAGCAGAAGCTCTTACACAGGCAATCGCTGACAAGGCGGCTGTGATCAAGGTCGCTTATTCAGAGGCTCCGTATGTAATCGGAAGCGTCGTTCTCGGCGGACCGGTAGAAATCTACGGTGACGCTACCGCACAGGGTGCACAGCCTGTGATCCAGGGCGGACTCAAGATCGGTGCCGGTGTGACCAAGGTACACCTTGAGGCCATCACATTCGAGGGAGCCTCTATGGCAGATTATCCTCACAACCTCACATTCGATGCGGCTGCTGAAGTTGAGAGCATCACAGTTGTCAACTGTACTCTCAACAACTACCTCCGCGGCATCATGTATGAGAACAGCAAGGGACCAAAGGTAGGAAACATCGTATATGATGATGTTGTAGTAAACAATGTAGGCGGAGACGGTGGCGACTGCTTCGACTTCCGTGGTTCAGCTACTGTAAACAGCATCTCGTTCACGAACTGTACACTCAATGGCGGTGCACGTACATATTTCCGTATCGACGCGAAGACTGTCCTCGAGTCCATCTCGATGACAAACTGTACATTCAATAACCTTTGCTTTGCAAACAACGGAAACAACAACGGTATCTTCAATATCCGTGCTCTGAATGCTGCAGGTGCAGCTCCTGCTTTCGTCCTCAAGAAGAACGTATTCCTCAACATGAACGACGAAAACAAGAGATGCTGCCTCATCGCGAAGAACTCTACTTCAGCCTTCCCTTCAGAGATCGCTGACAACTTCTTCTTCAACTGCTATGACAGATTCTTCATTCCTCAGAAGGACGGTTCGTCGCTTTCAGGTGACGACTTCAAGAAAGCAGTAGAAGATGGAAAGGCTCTTATCGTAGTTAATGGAAGCGCCGTGCTTGATAACGACCCATGCGTCGACAGCGTACGCGACAAGCTCAACGTCACTGACAAGGCTGTCCTTGAGGCACAGGCCGGTGACCCACGCTGGTATGCGGCATATGTTGAGATTCCTGAAGACCTTACCCAGGGCGTTACCGCAACAGGCAAGGAGTGGGATCTTACTGACGGACAGACATTCAAGAAGCTCGCTGACAAGGATATGGTACGTGACGGCATCCGCTTCTATGTGAAGAATACTCCTATCAACTTCACCAAGGAAGGATTCGAGTTCTCTGGCGAGGCTACCCTCGGAACAGACGGTGTCCCTACAGACGGAGCCATCGGAATCAAGGTGAATGAACCTGGTTCGATCATCATCTCTGTTGCTGAGGCTGCAGGTCATTCGAACCTTACTGTCAGCCTTGACGGAAAGGTTTCTGCATCAGTTGCTGCTGGCGCCGAGTACCAGAAGGTTACATTCGCTTCAATCGCACAGGAAAGCATGATCTACATCTATGGCTGCCACCCTGCAACCATGACATTCCTCCAGTGGACATCAGACATCGAGGTGCTTGACAAGGTTCTTGCAACTCCTGTCGTGAAGATGGACAAGAAGACTGTAAACGAAAGGGCAGAGGATGCCATCACCCTTACATGGGATGCGATCGACTATGCAGGTTCATACAACGTGACAGTTGACGGAAAGGTTAAGAATGTTACCGAGACGACATATGTCATCAACACAGCAGCCTTCGTCGTTGAAGAGGCTGGAGCAGACTTCGCAGTTCAGGTGACAGCCGTTCCTGCAAAGGATGACTATACACGCGTAGAGTCACAGCCAGCAGAGCTTTCATTCCATGTGAATGATGTTCCTGAGGAACCAGGTGTCAAGATCGTTACATATGACCTTGTATTCCCGACCCCTGATGCTGAACAGAAGGTTACTGACGCAAAATTCGTATGTGAGAATAATGAAGGTTTCTATGTAAGTACTACCGGTGAATGGAAGTATGATAAGAATTCACAGAAATTTGCTGTGTCTGCAACAGATGCTGAGCCAGTAGCTTACACAAGCCGTCTAAAGGGTGGTAAGACCTCTGATAGCAAGACAATGACCATTACTGTCCCTAACGACGGAAAACTTTATATTGCGGCGCGTTCGGCAAACAGTACTGCTATCGATCGTACGATGAAGCTTATGCAGGGAGAGAAGGTTGTATTCGAAGAGACAGTAATCAAAGATGCTGACAAGTTCGATACTGGCGCATTCCCATTCGTGGTTGTAGACGTGAAGGCTGGCGACGTTCAGGTAATCCTTAACAACGGAATCAACTTCTACGGTATCAGATATGATGCGATCGAAGGATCTGCTGCAGAGCCTGTGAACAAGGTATGGGATTTCTCATCGACAGCGTGGGTAGATGCAATGAACAACAGCGGAATTGCAGCGAATACCAACGACTCCAACTGGAATCTTGAGGTAGATGGTCTCAAGGTGGTTTCAGGTGGCGGATCCATCAAGTGGAACAAGTCCGGAGACGTATACTACTGGCAGCCAGGCGGAAAGAGCGATGGTACGACACGTTACTTCGAGTTCACAGCGGACGTGGCTGGAAAACTCACTGTCTACGCATCTAATACCGGAAGTTCAGAAGACCTGACCCGTATGGTGACAGTAAAGGTCGGCGATGGTGAGCCGGAGTCTCTCCCTGGAGGATATTCGAGCTCGAACGGCCCTGTAGCTGTAGACTTCAACATCACTCCTGGTGTCGTGAAGATCTATCCTACCGGAAACGGACTCCGTTTCTACAAGATCGAATACCATTCGAATTAGGAAATTACCAATTTCAATCATAACTTTGCGGAGCAGTGGCAGCGAAGCTGCTGCTCCGCTTTTCAAATATATAAGTACAATGGTCAATTTTTCACTTGAAGGTAAGGTTGCTCTTGTAACCGGAGCAGCTTACGGAATAGGATTCGCCATGGCCCAGGCACTTGCCGAGGCCGGCGCAAAGATAGCGTTCAACTGCCGCACGCAGGCTAACATGGACAAAGCCATGGAGGCATACAAAGCCATCGGTATTGATGCAAGAGGCTATATCTGCGACTGTACTGACGAGGCCGGAGTGAAGGCGATGGTCGAAGACATCGCCAGGACCCTCGGCCCTGTGGACATCCTGGTCAACAATGCAGGTATCATCAAGCGCATCCCTATGCATGAAATGGCAGCGGAAGAGTTCCGCCAGGTCGTGGACATCGACCTCATCGCACCATACATCTGCGCAAAGGCAGTCCTTCCAGGCATGATGGAAAAGAAGGCGGGAAAGATCATCAATGTATGCTCCATGATGTCCGAGCTTGGACGTGAGACCGTTTCGGCTTACGCTGCTGCGAAGGGCGGACTCAAGATGCTGACAAGGAACATCGCATCCGAGTACGGCCAGTACAACATCCAGTGCAACGGTATCGGTCCCGGTTATATCGCGACACCTCAGACAGCTCCGCTTCGCGAGCCTCAGGCTGACGGAAGCCGTCATCCTTTCGACTCGTTCATCGTCGCAAAGACTCCTGCAGAGCGCTGGGGTACCCCTGAAGACCTCATGGGACCTGTAGTGTTCCTCGCTTCAAATGCTTCTGACTTCGTGAACGGCCATGTCCTTTATGTGGACGGAGGTATCCTTGCATATATCGGAAAGCAGCCAAAGTAATATGGAACAGGTATTCGGATACATAATCGGTCTGGGCGCCGCGGTGATGATGCCTATCATCTTCACCATCCTCGGCGTCTGCATCGGCATCAGGTTCAGCAAGGCCCTCAAGAGCGGACTTCTTGTAGGCGTCGGCTTCGTCGGCCTTTCTGTCGTCACATCGCTTCTTACCAGCACCCTCGGACCTGCATTGAGCAAGGTCGTTGAGATCTACGGGCTTCAGCTCAAGGTATTCGACATGGGATGGCCTGCGGCCGCATCAGTCGCATACAACACATCTGTCGGAGCCCTCATCATCCCGGTATGTCTGGGAGTGAACATTCTCATGCTCGTCACGAAGACGACAAGGACAGTGAACATCGACCTCTGGAACTACTGGCATTTCGCATTCATAGGTGCAGTCGTATATTTTGCGGCAGACAATATATGGTGGGGCTTCTTCGCGGCAATCATCTGCTATATCCTTACCCTTATTCTTGCCGACTATACGGCCGACAGGTTCCAGAAGTTCTATGACGGAATGGAAGGAATATCCATCCCGCAGCCTTTCTGCGCTGGTTTCGTGCCTTTTGCAGAGGTCATCAACAAGGGTCTCGACAAGATCCCCGGCATGGACAAGCTGGAAATCGATGCGGAAGGAATGAAGAAGAAGTTCGGCCTTCTTGGCGAACCTCTCTTCCTCGGAATCCTCGTCGGAATCATCATCGGCTCCCTCTCATGCGAGTCATGGAAGGAAGTGGTGGACAAGATTCCTTACATCCTCGGCGTCGGCATCAAGATGGGTGCGGTCATGGAGCTCATTCCTCGCATCACATCCCTTTTCATCGAGGGTCTGAAGCCTATTTCGGAGGCAACCCGCGATATGATCGACAGAAAGTTCAAGGGAGCAAAGGGTCTGAACATCGGAATGAGCCCGGCTCTTGTGATCGGCCATCCTGCGACCCTCGTGGTTTCGCTCCTGCTGATTCCGGTGACCCTCATTCTTGCGGTCATCCTGCCGGGCAATGAATTCCTCCCTCTGGCATCCCTTGCCGGAATGTTCTACATCTTCCCTTTGGTCCTTCCTATAACCAAGGGAAATGTAGTCAAGACATTCATCGTGGGACTGGTTGTGATCCTGATCGGACTTTACTTCGTTACTGACCTGGCTCCGTTCTTCACACAGGCAGCCCAGGATGTGTTCGCAAAGACCGGTGATGCAGCTGTGGCCATACCTGCAGGATTCGAAGGCGGATCTCTTGATTTCGCATCCAGTCCTCTTGCATGGGTGATATTCCACCTCTCGTACTCGCTCAAGTGGATCGGTGCAGGAATTCTGGTCCTCCTTACAATGGGACTTGCAATCCTCAATCGCCGTGCAATCATCAGATATCAGAAACAAAATACCAACATATGAAAAAAATAGTTTTACTGACAGCAATGACACTTATGACTCTTGCAGCAAACGCACAGCTGAACTACACCGTTCAGACAGCATGTCATCCTGATGACGTGAAGCATTACGACACGGAGCGCCTCCGCAGCGCCTTCCTTATGGAGAAAGTCATGTCTCCTGACGAGATCAACCTTACATATACCCTTTACGACCGTCTTATATATGGTGGCGTGATGCCTGTGACCAAGACCCTCGTGCTCGAGGCATTCGACGAACTGAAGGCTGAGCATTTCCTTGACAGGCGTGAGCTGGGAGTCATCAATGTAGGCGGCCCGGGCGTCGTTACAGTGGACGGCAAGGAGTATCCTATGATCTTCAAGGAAGGACTTTATGTGGGTTGCGGTAAGAAAGAGGTTACTTTCAGAAGCGTTGATCCTGCAAACCCTGCAAAGTTCTACATCAACTCGACTCCAGCATACAAGGAGTATGTGACCCAGCTCATCACTACAGACAAGAACGCCGATCCGAAGAAGTATGCGATCGCTCAGTCGGACAAGTACGGAAAGATGGAGGACAGCAACGACCGCGTCGTTAACCAGCTCATCGTAAGCTCTGTGCTCAGCAAGGTGAAGGGCGGCGGAACAAACCAGCTCCAGATGGGCCTCACAGAGCTCAAGCCGGGTTCAGTATGGAACACAATGCCTGCACACACCCACACCCGCCGTATGGAGGCATACTTCTACTTCAACGTGACTCCGGGCAACGCAATCTGCCACCTCATGGGCGAGCCTAAGCAGCAGCGTCTCGTATGGATGCAGAATGAGCAGGCCATCACTTCTCCTGAATGGTCCATCCATGCTGCGGCAGGAACCAGCAACTACATGTTCATCTGGGGAATGGGTGGCGAGAACCTTAACTATGGTGACAAGGACGAGATTCCATACACTGAAATGAGATAATAAAAAACACATAATCATGGCAAAAGTCATTACATTCGGTGAGATCATGCTCAGGCTTTCGACTCCTGGCTATCTCCGATTCAATCAGGCAAAACAGTTCGAAGCGACTTTCGGCGGCGGAGAGGCAAACGTGGCCGTATCTCTTGCAAACTATGGCATAGAGACTGAATTCGTGACCAGATTCCCGAAGAACGACATAGCACAGAGCTGCATCAAGGACCTCCACAGCTATGGCGTAGGCACGAAGCATTGCGTGTTCGGCGGTGACCGTCTCGGAATCTACTTCCTTGAGACTGGAGCGGTAGCACGTCCGAGCAAGGTCGTTTATGACCGCGCACATTCGTCCATCGCCCAGATCGAGAAGGGCATGATCGATTGGGAGAAGGTCTTCGAAGGAGCAGACTGGTTCCATTGGACAGGAATCACCCCTGCAATCAGCCAGGGCGCCGCAGACGTATGTCTTGAGGCGATTCAGGCTGCCAACAGGCTCGGAATCACCGTTTCATGCGACCTTAACTATCGCAAGAACCTCTGGAAGTACGGCAAGACAGCATCTGAAGTGATGCCGGAACTCGTGGCAGGCTGCGATGTGATCCTTGGAAATGAGGAAGATGCAGAAAAGGTGTTCGGAATCAAGCCTGAAGGATTCGATGTTACTGCGACAAAGGGCGAGGTAAATGCAGCTGAGTTCGAAAGCGTATGCACCCAGCTCATGGCGAAGTTCCCACGTGCAAAGAAGGTGATCATCACCCTGCGCGGCTCGATCAACGCGAACCACAATACATGGGGAGGCGTCCTCTACAGTAACGGAACTCTTTATCAGTCGCCTCGTTATGACATCACCCATATCGTTGACCGCGTAGGCGGCGGCGATTCGTTCATGGGCGGTCTCATTTACGGTCTTCTTACTTACACAGATGACGACCAGAAGGCACTCAATTTCGCTGTTGCGGCATCATGCCTCAAGCATACGATTTTCGGAGATTTCAATCAGGTTACCGTTGCCGAGGTGGAGAACCTCATGAAGGGTGACGGATCGGGACGTGTATCACGTTAACGTCATCCCCGACATGATATCGGGGATCTAATATGCATTGGAAATGGCAAAGTACAATAAACAACAGGTGATAGCGGCAATGAAGGAGACAGGAATGGTTCCTGTCTTCTACAATGCCGACCTTGAGACCGCAAAGGCGGTAGTAAAGGCTTGCTATGAAGGCGGCGTACGTGCCTTCGAATTCACAAACCGCGGAGATTTCGCCCATGAAGTGTTCGGCGAGCTCGTGAAGTATGCGAACAAGGAGCTTCCTGGAATGATTCTGGGCATCGGTTCCGTTGTCGACGCTCCAACGGCTGCGCTTTACCTTCAGCTCGGAGCAAACTTCGTTGTAGGACCTCTCTTCAATCCTGACATCGCTCCTGTCTGCAACCGTCGTCTGGTGCCTTACTGCCCTGGATGCGGAACCGTATCGGAAGTAGGAAAGGCTCAGGAACTGGGATGCGACCTATGCAAGGTCTTTCCTGGAGATGTCCTCGGACCTGCATTCGTGAAAGGACTCAAGGCTCCTATGCCTTGGAGCCAGATCATGGTGACAGGAGGAGTGAAGCCTACCAAGGAGAATCTTGAAGGCTGGTTCAAGGCCGGAGTGACCTGCGTCGGCATGGGAAGCAACCTCTTCCCTAAGGAAGCGATAGCTGCCAAGGACTGGGCTGCAATAACCGCCCTCTGCCGCGATGCCCTGGCAATTATCAGCGAAGTCAGATAAATTCGCTATATTTGCGCGCTAAAACCTACAGATATGAATAGATTCAGACCATTGATTCTTGCGTTCGTGGCAGTTGTTGCGGCCTTGCTGGCCTACGGCCTCTGGACGCAGCCGAAGCCGCAGCCTGCTGATGCCCAAGGGTTTTCAGCGGCGCGCGTGGTGAATGACATTGAAGTCATCTCAAAGGAAAACCATTCAGTAGCCCACCCTGAAGAGCGTACCCGCGTAAGGGAGTATCTTGTTCAGAGGCTTGAAGGACTTGGAGCGGATTCTGTCCGTCTTTTCGAATATGACTCCCTCGTCAGCCCGTCGAACAGACCGTTCGTCTATACTTTCGATGCTGTGGACGTGCTCGCTGAGTTCCCTCCGTTGAATCCGTCGGAAGATGATACATACCTCATGTTCATAGCCCATTATGATTCGAGATATGCCCAGATAATGCCGAAGGATACCGTATGGTCATACGGCGCAGCCGACGACGGATATGGTGTCGGAGTGACTCTTGAGACTGTATCGCAGCTGCTCAAGCAGCGCGAGCATTGGCATCAGGGTGTGAAGGTGCTCTTCACCGATGCTGAAGAGGTCGGAATGATGGGAATGAAGGCCATCTGGGAGAACGACAGGGAAGTCTTCGACAATGTAGGTCTGGCTATCAACATCGAAGCGCGCGGACCTTTCGGACCTGCACTCCTTTTCGAGGCATGTCCGGGCAATGAAAAGGTGATGAAGCTGTATGCAGACGCTGCGAAGTATAAATATACATATTCCCTTACTACCGTAGTATACGGATTCATGCCTAACTTCACAGACTTCACCATCATAAAGGATGAGATTCCCGGCTTGAACTTCTCTACGATCGCAGATGTGAACCATTACCACACCGATCTGGACAACTTCAGCAACGTGAATCCGAAGTCCATCCAGCATTATGGCGCACAGGTTCTTCCTGTTGCGATGAAGTATCTTACGACAGCGGAGTATTCGGACAAGGATTACTTCAGGGCAGACAGCGATGCTACAAACTTCAGCATTCCTGCCCTCGGCCTGTTTAACTTCACCAAGATCCAGTATGTGATTCTCAATGCAGTCATCTGCCTGCTGTTCCTCATCCTCTTCGGCCTTGAAGGCGTAAGAGGCAGGATAAAGGCATCGAAAGTGTTCAAGAACTCCTTGTCTGTATTGCTTGTCGGCATAGGCATCCTTGCCTTCGGCGAGCTGGTGGCATACCTCTGCTCTCTGATTGCCGGAGCGAAGTTCAAGCCGTTCGGCATCGTTCAGGGAATCACTTTTGACAATGTGGCGATGATTGCGACGACTGTCGTTATGGCTGCTGTATCTGTACTCGTGTATTGGGCAAACAGGAAGAAGGCAGTCCGTCAGGTGTCAGGCTCCATGAGGGCAAGCGCAGCTGTGAATGCTGCTTCAAAACATGCCTACAATGTGCTCTATGGTACTCTGGCGCTTATGCTTGTGCTGAATGTGGCTCTTCTTATCGCCATAGGCGAGAACCTGATGTTCCTCATCCCGCTGGCGTTTGCAACGGTAGCGATGATCCTGTATCATATGACCTCGATGAAGGCATGGCTGGTGATCTCGATAGGACTTGTCCTTCTCCATGCGTTCTCGTTCTATTATGCCCTTGCAATGGCCCTTACAATCGGAGCCTACGGAGCGGTCGCAATGCTTGCGTTCTTCGACCTTATGGTCCTTATCCCGCTTGCCGACCTCTACCTCATCTCTCCAGCCAAGAAGAAGTAATATGGCTATTATATGAAAAATGCCGTCCGGTCGACGACCGGACGGCATTTTTTGTTAATATCCGAAGATCTCTTCAAGCGTCAGAACTTGAACAGGACCCAAAGTCCTGAGATACTTCGTATCAAGGTCCTTGATGTCACCAAGGATTCCATATACATATGTGCGGTCCTTCACCCACTTCTCCTGGGTTGCCTTCACATCTTCGAGGGTAAGCGTCTGAACGGTCTCATAGATATTCCTGTCACGGGTCTCGGTAAGCCCCATGTCGCGATCGTCGAGATATGCATAGATCACATTCTCGCCTGTAGTGCGTGCAGTACGCATACGTGCGATGAGGGCGTCCTTCGCCACTTCGAACGCCGCCTGTGACTCAGGCATGTCGTTGATGATCTCGTCGAACGCCTCGATGGCGGTCTTCATCTTGTCGTTCTGTGTAGCGATGAAAGCGAAGAATGTATAAGGATGGTCTTCATAATACGGATTCCTGAGGATGGCCTGTGACGAATATGCAAGACCGCGTGCCTCACGCATCTCCTGGAATACGATGGCGTTCATTCCTCCTCCGAAATACTCGTTGTACATAGCGATGTATGGATCGGCAGCTACATCGAACTTCTCTCCTCTGTTCGAATTCTGGATGTAATAGAGCTGCTTTGCGTCATACTGTACGAGGTATACCTTGCTTTCAGGTGTCTCGACGAACTTTGAGTTGAATGGCTCGAGAGGCTTCAGCTCTGCAGCGGTCTTATGACCGGCAGCGAGAAGTTCAGTCACTTCCGCAGTGTTGTCAGGACCATAATATATCACTTCATGTTGGCATCCGAGAAGCTCGCGCACCTTGCCGAGAAGCTCTTCTGAGGTCAGGGCAAGAAGCTCATCGTCTGAAAGATTGATCTTCTGGATGAACTCCGGACCGTAGAACACATACCTCTGGAGTGCGTTGAAGCAGCTTGACTGGTTCAGCTTCGCATCTGCGCGTGACTTGAGCATGTCGTCCTTAAGAGCTGCCAGGATGTCCTCGTCAGGAACAGCATTGTATGCGAGGTCCTCTACGATCTTCATCGCTTCAGGAAGATTCTCGTTCAGACCGCTGAGGGAAATGTTTGTAACGGAGCTTCCTGCGCGGAGGCTGAACGAGCAAGCAATCTGATACATCCTCTGTGCGATCTCTTCAGCCGACATGTCCGGAGTTCCGAGGTAGCTGAGGTAAGTGAAGGCCAGATTAAGGGCAGGGTCCTTTTCTGTACCTGTGTTGAAACGGTAAGTAAGGCTTGCAATGTCGTTCACTGTGTTTTCTGCATAAAGGACTTCGAGGCCGTTTGCCTGGAATTTCTTCATGTCCTTCTCATAATCAACGAATACGGGTTCGATAGGTTCTACTTCCGAAGCCTTGATCTCAGCCAGGAAGGCGCTCTGTGCGTCACGGTTTGCCTTGATCGGAGTGATCTTCGGAGCGCTGACTTTCTGGACGTTCTTGTCTTCGCCCATGCGCTTGTACACGACAGCATAGCTGTTCTCGCCGAGATACTTGTTCGCCCAGTCGATCACATCCTGCTTAGTGACCTTGCTCAGGTTATCGATCCATGCTACTTCGTCAGCCCAGTCTGTACCGTTGATGAATGACTGAACGAACATGTCAGCTCTGCTTGAATTGTCCTCCAGCTGGTACATCTGGCCAAGCTTGAGGTTGTTGATGGTACCTTCCATCACAGCCTCGTCAAATTCGCCGTTGCGGAGCTTGGCCACTTCTGCAAGAAGAAGATCGCGGACCTCTTCCAGAGTCTGTCCCTGCTTAGGGTTTGCCATGAGGATGAATTCTCCTGCATCAGGTCTTGTATATGCCTCCGACTGTGCTCCAAGCACCTTCTGCTGCTGGTTCAGGTCGAGGTCGATCAGACCTGCCGATCCGTTGTAGAGGATATAAGAAACGACAGATGCGACAAGTGCGTCGTCAGTGCCTGCGCCCGGATACTTCCAGCCCATCATGAGGGTCTCTGCATCAAGGCCGTATACTTCCTTCTCCTGCGGAGTCTCGATTACGCTCTTTGTCTCAAGCTTCAGCTGAGGGAGGTCCTTGTTAGGCTCCATCTGGCCGAAGTACTTCTCTATGATGCCTACCATTTCATCAGGATCGAAGTCGCCGCTGAGGCAGATCGCCATGTTGTTAGGCACATAGTATGTCTTGTGGTAGTTCTTGATGTTCGTGATTGAAGGATTCTTTAGATGCTCCTGGGTTCCGAGGACAGTCTGTGTTCCATAAGGATGGTCAGGGAAGAGCATTCCGTCCATAGCTTCCAGAGCCTTTCTGAAATCTCTTGTGAGGGACATGTTCTTCTCCTCATATACTGTTTCGAGCTCTGTGTGGAAGCCTCTGATGACAGGATTCATGAACCTGTCCGCCTCTACGCGTGCCCAGTTCTCGATCTGGTTAGAAGGGATGTCCTCTACATAGACGGTCATGTCGGTAGAAGTGTAGGCATTTGTGCCGTTCGCTCCGATCACAGACATGAGCTTGTCGTATTCGTTAGGAATCGCATAGCCTGAAGCCACATAGCTGATTGAGTCGATCTTGTGGTAGATCGCTGCCCTTTCTGCTTCATCCGTAGTGTTACGGTATACTTCGAAGAGGGCTTCGATCTCGTCGAGAAGCGGTTTCTCCGCTGCATAGTCGGTCGTTCCGAATTTCTGCGAGCCCTTGAACATCAGGTGCTCGAAATAGTGGGCGAGACCTGTTGTCTCTGATGGGTCGTTCTTTCCTCCGACCTTTACCGCGATGTAGGTCTGGATGCGGGGAGTCTCCTTGTTTACGCTCATGTAGACCTTGAGGCCGTTGTCGAGCGTGTAGATCTTCGTTCCAAGAGGATCACCTTTCACAGTCTCATACTTGTACTGTGAACATGAAGCGAGCAGAAGCATCATGGCTCCTGCTGCCAGAAGTAAGATTCGTTTCATATTATCTGACATTTAGTTGTTAATGTATTTTCAGTCAACATATCACATGGTTCGAGGGCGTGAATTAGTCGCGGCGGGCGATACCTATGTAATATAGTAGGGTGGCGAGAGAGCCGAGTGCGGCGATCACATATGTGTAAGCCGCCCATTTCAGTGCGTCGATCGCCATCGGACGTGTCTGGCCGTCGGTGATTCCTGTCTGCGCGAGCCATGTTATGGCCCTGCTGCTGGCGTTGATCTCGACCGGAAGGGTCACGAAGCTGAAGAGGGTAGTGGTGGCGAACAGGATGATTCCGAACCAAAGGAGGCCTGGGAACACGTTCATGAGTATTACTCCGAGAAGGAGAACCCACTGCACGATGTTCGACGCGAAGTTCACCACTGGAACGAGCGCCGAACGCATCCTCAACGGGGCATAGCCCATTGCATGCTGCACGGCATGGCCGCACTCATGTGCGGCAACCGCAGCAGCCGCAACGCTCCTGCTCGAGTAGACGCCCTCGCTGAGGGCTACTGTCATTGTCTGAGGGTTGAAATGGTCGGTGAGCATACCTCTTGTAGGAACGACCTTCACATTGTATATGCCATGGTCATGGAGCATCTTCTGAGCGACTTCCGCTCCTGTCATTCCGCTTGGAAGACCGACCTTCGAGTACTTGTTGAAACGGCTCTGGAGCATCTGCTGCACGATAAAGCTCAGCACCGTTATGGCTATCAATATAAACCAGATGTTCATGTTTAAAAACGGTTTTATTGTTAATAATCTGTAAATATAGTCTTAATAACTGACAAAATGTCCGAAAGCAGTAATTATTTTGCCGGCGCATATATATGCAAAATTTATTCCGTATATTTGCGACATGTATATCAACAGTGACTTCTCAAGGCTTGAGATCAGTCTCAAAGGCTGCCTTGACAATTATAGATACTTCCGCTCGAAGCTCGAGGACAGGACTAAGCTCCTTGTCCTGGTAAAGGCCAACGCCTATGGCCATGGAGCCGTCGAGTTCGCCACCCTCATGGAAGATGCGGGTGCAGATTATCTGGCGGTCGCCTATCCCGTAGAGGGCATAGAGCTGCGCCAGGCAGGCATCAAGTCGCCTATCATAGTTCTTACCGCCGGTACTGATTCGTTCGAGCAGATTGTGAATTACGGACTCGAACCGGGCATCCCTAACCTTTTTTCGCTCAAGGAGCTATGCTCCGTGCTCGAAAAAAGGGGAATGCGTGATTTTCCGGTGCATATCAAGCTCGATTCGGGAATGCACCGTCTCGGATTCGTGACAGAGGAACTCAAGGAACTGGAAGATTTCCTGAAGGACTGTCAATATGTCAAGGTTAAATCCATCTACTCGCACCTCGCAGCGGCGGACGATCCTTCTTGTGATGACTTCACCCTTGGCCAGATAGAACTTTTCAAGAAGAATGCGGATTCGCTTTCAGAGACTTTAGGCTACAGGCCGATGTACCATATCCTCAATTCTGCCGGCATAGAGCGGTTTCCGCAGTATCAGTTCGACATGGTACGTCTGGGAATCGGCATCTACGGAGTGAGCGCCATCCCTGGCAATCATCTCTCTCCGGTTGCGTCATTCAAGTGCAAGGTGCTTCAGGTCAAGAACCTCGCCCCAGGAGACGGAACCATCGGCTACGGCCGTCATGGAAAGATTGCTCCTGAAGGCACGGTAATAGCAACGATACCGGTAGGTTATGCTGACGGAGTGGACAGGCATCTGAGCTGCGGCAAGGCATGCTTCTCGATAAACGGCCGCCGCGTACCGACCATAGGAAACATCTGCATGGACATGTCGATGCTCGATGTGACCGGCCTAGATGTAAAGGTAGGGGACACCGTGACCATCTTCGGTGAAGATCCGACCATCTCCGAGCTTGCCGACATCCTCGGTACCATCCCATACGAGATCCTCACCTCCGTCCCACGCCGCATCGAGCGCATTGTCGTAAAATGATGGAAAAAGCAAACAGCAGATACAAAGTCCTTTTCGTGTGCCTGGGGAATATCTGCAGGTCTCCTGCGGCTCAGGCTGTCTTTGAGCATTATGTCCGCGAAGCCGGTCTGCAGGACCGGATTCAGGCGGACTCAGCCGGCATCTACGGCGGGCACAGGGGTAACCCGCCCGACCGCCGCATGCGCACCGCAGCCCTCTACAGAGGCTTTGCGGTGACCCATATCGCCCGTCAGGTCCGTGCCATGGACTTTCCTGACTTTGACCTTGTCATAGCCATGGACGACCAGAATTATGAAGACCTCATGCAGCTGGCTCCTTCGGTAGAAGACTCGCGCAAGATCAGGAGGATGGCAGATTATCTTACCACCCATAAGATTTCATATATTCCTGATCCATATTATATGGGAGCTGAAGGATTTTCACATGTCCTGGACCTTCTGGAGGAAGCTTGTCAGAATCTTTTGCTATCTTTGTCCCGGGATCCTGGGACAGGGGAATCCGGTGAAAGCCCGGAGCTGTGCCCGCAACGGTAAGTTCTGCAACGCGATAGCGGAAACGAGTCCGAATACCTGCCAGGATAAGTCAAACAGGTGAAGCCCGGGGACAGGTTTCCGTGAAGGCGTTATATAATGTTATCAACAATTCTTCTTTCCGCAGGTCTGCTGGTTTCGGATCTGCCTGCCGGTTTTGAAGAACCGGTCCTTGACTCGCTTCATGCGGTCACGGTCACAGCCGACAAAGGTCTTACTGTTTCGAGGACAGATACGCTCAAGGTCGGCAATTCATTTTCAGTATCAGACATCCTGCTTCAGAGCTCCGGCTTTCATGTCGGTGACAACGGAGGCTCTGCCGGTCTGAAGACCGTGAGCCTCAGAGGCCTCGGAAGTGCCCACACTGCCGTCTATGTCGACGGACTTCGTGTCGGCAATGTCCAGTCCGGACAGAATGACCTTGGAATGGTCATGTCTGACAATCTTGGTTCTGTCGTCGTGGACTACGCCCAGAACAGCGTTTCCTTCAACACAGCGCGTCCGGTCTTTGCGGACGGGCCGGTAGCCGCCCATGTCCGTATGTCGGGAGGTTCTTTCGGTACATGGCTTCCATATGCAAGACTTGACTTCCGTCTGTCTGACAGGCTCTCTCTTTCAGCAAACACCTCCGGAGTATTCAGCAAAGGTGATTTCCGGTATGGAGAAGGAGCAGTGCGTCAGAACAATGACGTGAGTCAGGTACGCGCCGGCATAGACCTCTTTGGGACGCTCACCGGCGGTGATTATCATGTAAAGGCATATTTCAACGGGGTCGAGCGCGGAACGCCGGGCTCGACCGCCTGGCCATCAGAAGACCGCCAGGCCGACCGCAACGCCTTTGTCCAAGGTGTCCTGCGCAAGAATTTCTCCCATCTCTATACACTCCATCTGAGCGGAAAGGCTTCGTATGACGACATATTCTATTCAAGCGCATGGGGAGACAGCAGATACGGCCAGACAGAGTTCCAGCTGAACTCCGCCCACGACTTCCGGATCAGGCGCTGGTGGAAGCTTTCCCTTGCAGCCGACCTTCAGTGGGATGGGCTTAAATCCACGAACTATGAGGCCTCGCGCCTGACGGCTTTTTCGGCCCTTGCCTCATCTTTCAGTGCAGGAAGGTTCTCGGCTGATGTTGCATTGGAATATAACGGAGCATTCGACCGCGGCGCCCTCTCGCGCCATGCATTCTCTCCGTCAGCTAACCTCCGCCTGAACCTGTCCGACGGGCTTGATCTTGTCGCATTCGCGCGCCGCGCCTATCGCGTTCCGACATTCAACGAACTGTATTATGTAGGCTACGGGAATCCGGATTTGAAGCCTGAAGATGCATGGCTGACCGATATTGCCGTAGACTATGTACGCTCATTTGGAGATTCATGGTCTCTCAAGGCAAGGCTCGACGGATTCCTGAATCTTCTGACAGACAAGATAACCTCTGCGCCGACTCCTGAAGATCCTGCAGTATGGGCTCCATACAATATCGGCAAGGTGCGTTCGGCGGGCATTGATGCCGCCGCCGGCCTTGCCCATGAAGGGGAGTGGGGCTACTCGCTCGATCTGAAATACTCATACCTGTCAGCTATAGACAAGACCCCGGATTCATATTCATACGGACAGCAGATTCCTTATATTGCCCGCCATGTCATCGTCGTGAACCTAGACGTAGCATGGAAGGGATGGACCCTTGATTCTGTGTGGCAGATGAGGGCAGGCAGAAGCGACGGAACAGGAGAACTTCCGGACTGGAATACATTGGACCTGACCCTTGCCAGGTCATTCTCTCTCAAGAAGTATGGCAATGTATTGCTTAAAGCTTCTGCTCGCAACCTTCTGGACTGCAGGTATGAGACAGTCAGCGGCTATCCTATGCCGGGCAGAAATTTCATTGCAGGTGTCGAATTCAAATTCTAGATTATGCTCAGTTTTTTATATGTTCTTATTTCCGGCATTGCCCTGCCGATAGGCGGAGTGCAGATGCAGTATCTCTGGAGAAACCAGCTAGGAGACGTCTACAGCCTGGGTCTCGGCAGCGCCGCCTGCCTTGGGGCAGCCGCTGCCACGATGTCAGGCTGGTGCTCCCTTACCGTGGGAAGTTTCATATGTACCCTCATCTGTACGGCTGTCTGCTTTTTCGTGACTCTGAAAGTCAGTACACTGAACCTCATCACATTCGGAATCCTCTTCGGAACCTTCATAGGCTCCCTTGGAACCATAGTCGTGACCAACGCTCCGAACGGAGACCTCCTGAAGCAGTATTATCTGTGGGGAGCAGCCAACTTCAATCTTGAAGGAGTCACAGCGGGAGACATAGTGTTCTCGCTTGTCCTCTTTGCCGCCGGCCTTGCGGCGGCCCTTTGGACAGCCGGAGAACTGACCAGACATATGAAGGGGGAAATCGAGCTCAGCCGCATGCGCAAGGCACTTTTACTGCTGGCCATCATGTTCCTCGTGACCAGCTCCGTATCGATCTGCGGTCCGATAGGATTCATATCCCTTGGCGTGCCGAACCTCAGCCGCATCCTCTGCAAGAGCACCGATATCAGGAAACATTACCTGATATCCAGCGCCATGGGCGTGGGCCTGCTGCTGATAACCTATCTTGTGGCGACCCATGTGAATTTCGGGATTTACCTCCCTATAAGCGCAACGATGGCCATCATAGCGCTTCCGCTGATGGCCATCCTCTTCATCAGACAGTCTTAGATATATAATGACTGATGTATTTCCTCAGGGTCTCTGCGTCTGTCTTGCCCATATGCTTGAAACAGATTTTGCCTTTTATCCTGCTGTAGCCGAATTCATCGATAAGTCTTCCTATGGATGTGTTCAGCATAAGTGTGGGAATACCTCTTACGTTCTCTGAATCAATGATAATCTGTTCATCTTGAAGATTACTGACGATTTCAGCGTATAATGCGGTGCCGGCATCAGGATAGTGCTGGTGCCGCTTCATTATATCTTCCAATCTGATAATGCACATAATACTATATTTCTTCAAATATGTCTTCGTCCTCCGGCAGCATGTATATTGAAATTTCAAAATATAAAAGCGTGCCCGGAAAATCGTAGTCAAGTGCAAAAGTACTGATTTTATCGTTTACAGCAATATATGATGCTCCATTTGAAATTATTTTGAACGTATCATCATCGTTGCAGCATGACAATATGTTGTCCAGACCGTATCCTCTGTTATGCTTTCTTGATTTGGTCGTGAAACTGTTTTCTACTGCCATGGCCACAGCCTTTGTGTCGTTCAGTATTTCAGGGAAATGGCTTCTGATTTTCTTCGCTATGCCCAATCCAAGGTCGCATACTGCAACACAGAGCCTGTCAGTAATCGGATCTAATGATAAACATATGAATGCAATGTCTTTTGCTTCTGCATGATCAAATACGTTGTATAGTGCCTCATTAAGACATCCTTTGACCGCAGAGAGATCCTTATCCGGATAAAAACTTTGTTTAAGAATCCTACATATGTTGTGTGAATATGTTTCCAGATATGCTTTGTCCAGTTGCCATAAGTTAAAACCTTTTGAAATACTCAAAGTCGGCCTAGGCACATGCTGACAACTGCATTTGATCCCTCGCTTTTCCAGAAAGCACTTCACACATGCGATTGATGAGATGTGGATAGGAGTAAACTGTTCGTACGGAATCTCTTTGAAGTCGATCTGTACTTCATCGTTGGCGGAAAAATCTGCTGTGATGATTTTTGTGATTGCGGGCAGCCACTGGCTGATGTCGCTGATTCTGATTGAATGTTTCATAGCAAAATGATTTTTAGGGTTTAAAAATCATTTCACTATCCATTTATAAAGGTAGGTCAAAAAAGGAAAATGTGACGGAAAGCGTTGCCGATTTTCGTCACATTTTTCTTTTTTTTATTCTTTTTTCCGTTTTTTATTGTTCTGAAACAGAATTACGGTTACAGCATCAGACCTGCCTTGACTTTGTCGGCGACTTCCTGGCCCTTGAGTTTGGCCAGGATCGCCAGGCCGAAATCGACGGCCCAGCCGGGACCACGTCCTGTAATGATCTGTCCGTCAACGACTACGCCTTCCTTGACATACTCAGCTCCCTTGGCGGTCAGAGCCTCTTCAAAGCCGTCGTAGCATGTCATCCTCTTGCCCTGAAGGTCATGGAGAAGGCTCAATACGACGCTAGGAGCTGCGCAGATCGCAGCAACCGTTCCGCCTTCGGTGTAATGCTGCTGCATGATGTCCATCAGCTTGCCGAATGCCGCAAGGTTCGATGAACCCGGCATTCCCCCCGGAAATATCATCACATCCGAAGGAAGGCATGGACCGAAGGAAGTCGAAGCTCTGAATTCCCCGAAAGCCATGTCGGCCACAACAGGAATCCTGTTTGAACTTGTAACGATCCTGTCGTCATAGATGGAAACCGTCTTTACATTGACTCCGCCCCTGCGAAGCATGTTCACTGTAGTAAGTGCCTCCGAAACTTCGAAACCGTCGGCAAGAAAAATATAAACTCCTTTCATGTCAGGCTACATTGCAAATGTATTGAATCCTCCGTCCACGACAGCGACGGTTCCTGTTACGAACTTCGAAGCGTCGCTGATAAGATAATGGATGGTTCCGCAAAGTTCCTCCGGCTCACCCATGCGTCCGAACGGAGTCTGGCGGATCACGTCAGCGCCTCTCTGAGTCCATGAACCGTCAGGGTTTGTGAGAAGGGTGCGGTTCTGCTCGGTGAGGAAGAATCCCGGAGCGATCGCATTCACGCGGATCTTCTCTCCGAATTTCTTCGCAACCTCTGTAGCGAGGAATGCTGTGAAGTTGCTGATGCCGGCCTTGGCTGCTGCATAGCCTGCCACGCGCGTCATAGGACGGAAAGCCGCCATGCTTGAGAAGTTCACTATCGTTCCTTCTCCCTGCTCCACCATCTGCTTCAGGAACACCTGTGAAGGGATCACGGTTCCTGTCAGGTTGAGGTCAAGCACCTTCTGGAATTCCTCCGGCTTGAGGTCGAAGAATGTTCCGGTCGGAGCAATTGTCGCTCCCGGCATGTTTCCGCCTGCGGCGTTGAGGAGCGAATCCACGCGGCCGTAAGCTGCAACGATGTCCGCAAGATTCTGCTTGAGAACCTCCTGGTTCATCACATCAGTCTTGAGGAACATTGCCTCTCCGCCTTCAGCCTTGATGTCAGCTACGATAGCTTCGCCAGCCTCAGCCCTGCGGCCGAGAATAACCACTTTGGCACCTTCGAGCGCCAGATACTTTGCGATTGCCTTACCGAGGATACCTGTACCTCCGGTGATTACAACGACTTTTCCTCTAATGTCAAAAAGCTTGTTCATATGTCTGTTTCATTTATTTGTCCAACTTTACCCAGAATGGTGCGACCGGCATGCCGTCAGAGTTCTTGAGGTTGCCAGGGTTGAAGTCTCCCCATCCGTAACGGACCTCGCAAGGATCCCACACTTTTTCGCATCTGATTCTCAATACTTTAGGTTCATATTCGAAATATGCGTAAGTGACTGGATAGAAGATGCCTTCGCTGCCTGCTACCTCGAGTCCCTCGATCTCCATCCATCTGCTGGTGCCGTTTTCCATGTTCGTGAACTCCACAGCGAGCTCGTTCGGCAGGTCTCTGTAGTTGTAGCATTTCACGGCTTCAGGGCTGTAGCATGCGACTGCATCGAATCCGTAGTCACGGTTGAGGGCAAGGCGCGCAAGCCTGTCGCCCACCTCGAACTTCTTCGCAGGGTGGATGTTGTCCTTCTCATAACTCTCCACGAGGTCGTTCGTCACGACGATTGCGCTGTTAGGAATAGCCTTCGCGGCATCGTGCTGCGCCTGACGGAGCAGGGAAGCGTAGCTGACTGCAGTTTCTGGTTTATAGCGGTATGGAGCAATCTCCACCATATAGAACGGAAGCTCTGCTTCTGTATCGTTCCAGCATTCTCTCCAATGGTTCACCATATTGCCCATGCGCTCTACGAACTGCTCGTGGAAGCTCACGTTAGAGCATCCCTGGTACCAGATGAATCCCTTGATGGTATAGCCCTTTACCGGATTCAGCATCGCGTTGTATGCCAGATATGGCCTTACGTAATGTGTGAGCGACTCGATGTGAGCCTTGTCAAGGTTTTCGTCCGGATATGTCTCGAGAATCTCCTTCGGAGTCCAGCTTTCGACACGTGCTCCGCCATAAGCGATTGAAACGATGCCTACAGGGACGTCAAGCATTCTGTTCAGCTGGTGCGCAAAGAAATATGCAGTCGCGCTCATCCACTGAATGGTAGATGGCTCCGCACCTTCCCATCTGCAGTTCTCTGCATTGTCAAGAGGCTCGTAAGACTGGGTAGGGCGTATGGTGAACATCCTGATCTTCTCCTTTGCAGCAGGGGCGCAGATGTATGCCTGGGCATTCTCGACAGGGCAGTTGTAGAAGCCTTTCATCGGCATCTCCATGTTGCTCTGTCCGGAAGCAAGCCATACTTCTCCGACGAGAACGTCGTTTATCTTGAGGCTCGAACCGTCGCCCTTTACAGCGACTGTATACGGCTTGTAGCTTGCTGCCGGAGTCGCGACTTTTGCTGTCCATCTTCCGTCAGCGTCAGCCTTCGCACGATAGGTCTTTCCGTCCCATGACGGGGTCACGCTGACCTGTGCGCCAGGCGTTGCAAATCCCCAGATTGCGGCCTCAGTCTTCTGCTGGAGCACCATTCCGTCGCTGCATAAGCTTGAAAGGGTAAGCTTTGCCTCCGCAGCCATGCACATGCAGGCAAGGAGGATGATTGTGATGATTCTTTTCATTGTATGTATCAGTTTCAGTGTTAATCTTCCGTTAAATCATACAAATTTAATAAAAAACTTGTAATTTTGGGGAGATTAATCGTACAATATGGAAAGAACATGGAGATGGTTCGGCAAGAAGGATAAGATCACTCTTGCCATGTTAAGGGAAATCGGAGTCGAAGGCATAGTAACCGCACTGCACGATGTTCCTAACGGTGAAGTGTGGACACGCGAAAGGATACGTGACCTGCGCGAATACATAGAGAGCTACGGTATGAGGTGGTCGGTTGTGGAAAGCCTTCCGGTATGCGAAAGCATCAAATACGGCGGAGCAGACCGCGACCAGCTGATAGAGAACTACAAGCAGAGCCTCCGCAACCTGTCTGCCGAAGGCATACATACTATCTGCTATAACTTCATGCCGGTGCTGGACTGGGCCCGTACAGACCTTGATCACCCTAACCCGAACGGCACGACAAACCTCTACTTCTCCTACTCTGAATTCGCCTATTTCGACATATATATCGTAGGTAGGGAAGGCGCAAAGGAAGAATGGGCGTCGTTCAAGGTTCCCGGTCTGGAAGTAGAGCGCGATATCCTTGCAGAGGTCGAGGAACTCCGCGCGAAGATGACTCCGGAAGGGGAGCACAAGCTCGTCGAGAACATCATCGTGAAGACCCAGGGCTTCGTCAGCGGCAATATCCGCGAAGACGACGAGCATCCGATCGAGCTCTTCCGCCAGCTTCTCTCCCTATACGACGGCATCACGAAAGACCAGCTTCGCGAGAACATGCGCTACTTCCTCTCGGCCATCATGCCGGTCTGCGAGGAATGCGGAATGAACATGTGCGTCCATCCTGACGACCCTCCGTTCCCTGTGCTCGGCCTTCCGCGCATCGTGACATCGGACGAGGACATCGAATGGTTCCTGGGAGCAGTCGACAATCCTCATAACGGTCTGACCTTCTGCGCAGGATCATTGTCTGCCGGCGCACAGAACAATGTCGTGGAAATGGCCCGCAAATACGCTTCGCGCACCCATTTCGTCCATCTGCGCTCATGCCATATCTTCGAAAACGGAGACTTCACTGAAGCCAGCCATCTCGGCGGACGCGCTGACATCATCGAGCTTGTCCGCATCTTCGAAAAAGAGAATCCGGCCCTTCCGATGCGTGTAGACCATGGAATGACCATGCTCGGAGACGGCGACAAAGGCTATAACGCAGGCTATTCCTTCCTCGGCAGAATGTTCGCAATGGCCCAGGTCCAGGGCATCCTCGCCACAGTCGACCGCGAGCTCAATCTTCCATACCGCCTGACCGGTTTCTATCAGTAGATAGTATAAATAAAACAAGCCGGTATTGATGTAAGTGACATGCCACCCCCGGCTAGGGGGACCCTGCCGCAGGCAGGAGGGGGTCACTGTAATCAATACCGGCTTGTTTTATAATCGGTGCAGACTACTCGTCAAGACCTTCGATAGGCAGGATGTTGCCGTTCTCGTCATACTGGAGCTCGCAGACCTTGAGGCTCCTGAGCCATGTCTTTCCGCCTGAAGGAACGCTGTCGTGGTGGAAGAGCCACCATTTTCCGCCGAACTCGACGATAGAGTGGTGGGTTGTCCATCCTACAACAGGAGTCATGATCACGCCCTTGTAAGTGAAAGGTCCGTAAGGGTTGTCACCTACCGCGTAGCAAAGGTAGTGGGTGTCACCTGTCGAGTATGACAGATAGTACTTGCCGTTGTACTTATGCATCCATGATGCCTCGAAGAATCTGTATGGGTTGTCAGCTGTAAGTGGCTGTCCCTCCTCGTCAAGGATCTGAACAGGCTTTGGCTCTTCAGCAAAGCCGAGCATGTCCTCGCTCAGACGTACGACCCTGCTAGGAAGCGCAGGCTCCTTTCCTTCAGGAAGGTATGCGCTCTCGAGAGCCTTGTTGTCCTTGTAACGCTGAAGCTGTCCGCCCCAGAGACCGCCGAAGTACATATAGTATTCGCCATCCTCTTCGAATACGGCGAAGTCGATGCTGTAGCTGCCTCTTACAGGATCTGGCTGAGGGATGAAAGGTCCTTCAGGCTTGTCGCTGATGGCAACTCCGAGACGGAAGATGTCGTTTCTGTCCTTAAGAGGGTAGTACATGTAGTACTTGCCGTTCTTTCTTGCTACGTCGCAGTCCCAGAGCTGGCGTCCTGCCCATGGAATGTCAGCAACGTCGAGTACCTTGCCATGGTCAACTACCTCGGATGTCATTGGATCATCACCGTTAAGGCTGAGTACGTGGTAGTCCTTCATGTTGAAGTGGTCTCCGTTGTCGTTCTCTACGAAGTCAGCTGGTTCCCAGTCGTGTGAAGGGTAGATGTAAAGCTTACCGTCCCATACGTGTACGGAAGGGTCTGCCATATAGTCCCAAGGACAAAGATATCTTTTTTCAGTTTTCATGTTTTATGTGATTAACGATTAATATTCTTTAAGGAAAGGTTTCATTTCGAGGTTGCGGTCGAAGAGGAGAGGGTAGTCTGTACGTCCCTCGACAGGCCAGTCGTTCTTCCATGAGTCGCCGTCGCTCACGCCCCATGCGGTCACGCGTGTGATCTTGTCAGCATGCTTGAGGAAGAGGTCCATCGAAGTCTTCATACGTGCGTTCCACTCTGCTGAAACCTCTGCAGGAAGACCTTCTGCGTAAGGGTCAAGAGCCTTCTTGTACTCCTCTGTGTCAGCAACGTTGGCACCTGTGTTGACAGTCGGAATTGCAGACATGTCCCACTCTGTGATCATCACGTTGACGCCTGTGCCGGCAAATGCGAGAAGGCTTTCCTCGAACTCTCCGAAGTCAGGATAGTCCATACCCATATGGGCCTGCATTCCGATTCCGTCGATGCGGAGACCGCGTGCCTGGAGGTCCTTGATGATCTTTACATATGTTTCGCGTCTGCCCTTTACATTCTGACCGTAGTCGTTCAGATAAAGCTCTGCATCAGGGTCAGCCTCGTGTGCATACTGGAATGCGAGAGGGATGAACTCCTCGCCGAGGATCTGGTAGAACGGGCTGTTCCTGTATGAGCCGTCCTCCACAATCGCCTCGTTCACCACGTCCCATCCGTTTACACGGCCCTTGTAACGGGTCACGATGGTGGTGATATGGTCCTTCATCCTCTGCTTGAGGACTTCTGAGGTCACGAAATCACCTTTTTCGTCGTATACGAACCAAGGTGCGAGCTGCGAGTGCCAGATGAGACAGTGACCGATGATGAACATGTCGTTCGCCTCACCGAACTCCACGAACTTGTCGGCAAGTTCGAAGTTGTATACGTTCTCTTCAGGATGGATCTCTTCCGACTTCATGCAGTTCTCAGCCACGATAGAGCTGAAATGCTTCTTCAGAAGTTCCACTCCCTCCACGTCAGTTCCGCGGATCTCAGCCTCGTTGATAGCAGCTCCGATGTAGAACTTGTCAGCGAAGGTGTCCTTCAGCGCCTTTTCTTCAGGGGCGCCGCATGATATTACGGCAGCAAGTGCTGCGATTATTGAAATCCTTTTCATAGTCAGGTCTGATCTTTATGCGTTCTTTGCTCTTGCTTCGATCTCAAGGTTGATCTTGTCGATCACGTCGTCCTCAAGCTCATACTTCGAGATGATGAACATTGCAAGGAAGAGAAGGGCTGCAGGAATTACGCATACAAGCCAGAGAATACCCTGCTCTGCAAGGGCTGTCTGCTGAGGAAGGGCTGCGTCAAAGCCTACGACTGCAAGCACGAGGCCAGGAACTACACCACCGAGGGCCATGCCGGCCTTGAAGAAGATACCTGTAAGAGCGTTCACGATACCTGCGATACGTCTTCCTGATGTGTACTCGCCGTATGAAACGACCTCAGGAACGAGGGCCCACATGTAGCCTGTAGCCACGATGATACCTGTACTCTTGACGAACTGAGCGATGCAGAGGAGCCAGAACTGCTTGAGAGCCTCTACCTGTACGAATATGTACATCATCGCCATGCCGACTACGGCTGTGCCGAGGAAGAGGTAGAACATTCCCTTCTTTCCGATCTTGCGCTTGATTGCAGGGACGAGCGGCATGAAGATGAATGCCGGGATTGTTCCGAGCCACATGAATGCTGTGGTCATCATCGGAGTCGCACCTACATTATATGTCATGAAATATGCATCTGCTGCATTTCCTACGCTCATCATGGCGAATGCAGTGATGAAGAAGAATGCGAGGACTCTCAAAGGACGGTTGCGGAGGAACTCCATCCAGAGGTCGCTTACCTTCACATTCTCAGACTCCTTGGCATCCATCACGACTCTTTCCTTGCACTGTGAGAAACAGAAGATCAGGAGGGCGAGGCCTGCGATGCCGAAGATGGTCATTGTGATGAACCATGCCGGTGCAGACTCAGGCTTGTCTGTGATTGCAGTGCCGTCAGCTGCGATCGGAGCGAAGATGGCGATGACCATCGGAAGTGACTTCACGATGAGGGCTCCGAGGTTGGCCATGAACATACGTGTCGAAGTGAGGATTGTGATTTCCTCTGTATCACGTGTGAGAGATGAGTTGAGTGCGCCGTAAGGTACGTTGACCAAAGTGTAGCACATGCTCATGCCGACATATGTGATGTATGCATAAAGAAGCGAGCCGTTGAACTGGTTCCAGAAGCAGAGGATCGCGAGGCCTGCGAGCGGAATACCGCCGAGGATAAGCCATGAACGGTATTTTCCCCACTTAGGATTTCCCTTGTCGACGAATGCTCCTACGATAGGGTCCCAGAGTACATCAACCAGACGGACGATGAGGAACATGAGCGCTGCTGCGCCTGGAGAAAGACCGAAGACATTTGTGTAGAAGAACAGAAGCCAGATGCTGACTGTCTGGTAGATGAGGTTCTGCGCCATGTCTCCGCTGCCGAAGCCGATGCGCTGAATCCATGAAAGCTTGTAGAAGCCTTTAGCTTCATTTGCATTGTTGTTCTGTGCCATGGTATTTAGTTTTAGCTATTATATTCTTCTTCATACAAAGTTATGTATTTTTATTTGTAAGTCTGATAAGATTGATTTCAATTTATATCAATATCGTAACATTTGACCCTTCTGTGACGGTTTCTGTTTACAAAGTCGAAGAAAATGCTTATCTTTATTCGATTTTTAAAATACATGTAACTAAACTAATCCTAATTATAATAACATGAACGACAAGAAAGTTATGAACATGGCTGCGGACAATATCAGGATTCTCGCAGCTTCAATGGTGGAAAAAGCAAAGTCAGGCCATCCTGGCGGAGCCATGGGAGGAGCCGACTTCATCAACGTGCTCTATTCGGAGTATCTCCAGTATGACCCTGAAAACCCTAAGTGGGAAGGTCGTGACCGTTTCTTCCTGGATCCGGGCCATATGGCACCGATGCTTTATTCGCAGCTTGCTCTCGCAGGTAAGTTCTCTCTTGAAGAGCTCCAGCAGCTCCGCCAGTGGGAGTCTCCGACTCCGGGCCATCCTGAAGTGGACATCATGCGCGGAATCGAGAATACATCAGGTCCTCTCGGACAGGGTCATGTATTCGCAGTGGGAGCGGCGATCGCTGCCAAGTTCCTTGCAGCCCGCACAGGAAACCCTACCTTCGCAAAGGAGACAATCTATGCATATATTTCTGACGGCGGCGTCCAGGAAGAGATCTCTCAGGGAGCCGGCCGCATCGCAGGCCACCTCGGCCTCGGCAACCTCGTGATGTTCTACGACTCGAATGACATCCAGCTCTCTACAGAGTGCGGTGAAGTGATGACCGAAGACACAGAGATGAAGTACCGCGCATGGGGATGGCATGTCATCACCATCAACGGTAACGACTGCGACCAGATCCGTGCAGCCCTCGACGAGGCAAAGACAGTGAACGACCGTCCTGTCCTCATCATCGGAAAGTGCGTGATGGGCAAGGGAGCCCTCAAGGCAGACGGCTCGTCATACGAGCGCAACTGCAAGACCCACGGCGCACCTCTCGGCGGCGACGCTTTCAAGAATACAGTGGCGAACCTCGGCGGCGATCCTGAGAATCCATTCGTGATCTTCGACGAAGTGAAGGCTCTCTATGCAAAGCGTGCTGAAGAGCTCAAGGCAGTGGTTGCAGAGCGTTATGCAGAGGAGAAGGCATGGGCAGAGGCAAATCCTGAAAAGGCTGCCGCACAGGCAGAGTGGTTCAGCGGAGCTGCTCCTAAGGTAGACTGGTCTGCAGTACAGCAGAAGGCCGGCGATGCTACAAGAAACGCATCTGCAGCCGTTCTCAGCCAGCTCGCAAAGCAGGTTCCTAACATGGTCTGCGCATCAGCTGACCTCTCTAACTCAGACAAGACCGACGGCTTCCTCAAGGAGACCAAGGCATTCACATCTGGTGACTTCAGCGGAGCATTCTTCCAGGCAGGTGTCGCAGAGCTTACAATGGCATGCTGCTGCATCGGTATGGCTCTCCACGGCGGTGTGATCGCGGCTTGCGGTACATTCTTCGTATTCTCTGACTACATGAAGCCGGCGGTTCGTATGGCTGCCCTCATGGAGCTCCCAGTGAAGTTCATCTGGACACATGACGCATTCCGCGTAGGTGAAGACGGCCCTACTCACGAGCCTGTAGAGCAGGAGGCGCAGATCCGCCTCATGGAGAAGCTCAAGAACCACCATGGAAAGAACTCTGTTCTCGTGCTCCGTCCTGCAGACTCAATCGAGACAACGCAGTGCTGGAAGATGGCGATGGAGAATGTAGACACTCCTACTGCCCTCATCTTCTCACGCCAGAACATCGAGCAGCTTCCTGAAGGAAACGACTATGCCCAGGCAGAAAAGGGTGCATACATCGTTGCCGGTTCAGAGGAGAATCCTGACGTCATCCTCGTGGCATCTGGCTCTGAGGTCGCTACCCTCGTGGCAGGCGCAGCCCTTCTCCGTGAAGACGGCCTCAAGGTGCGCATCGTAAGTTGCCCTTCAGAAGGACTCTTCCGCACCCAGCCTAAGGAGTACCAGCAGGCAGTCCTCCCTTGCGGAGCGAAGATCTTCGGTCTTACGGCAGGTCTTCCTGTGAACCTCGAAGGTCTCGTAGGATGTAACGGAAAGGTATTCGGTCTTGAAAGCTTCGGCTTCTCAGCTCCTTACAAGGTGCTTGACGAGAAGCTTGGCTTCACTGCTCAGAATGTCTACAATCAGGTAAAGGCTATGTTCTAGCATTTTCTGAAACTATGAAAAGATTGATTTCTACAATATTGGTGGCCGTGGTGAGTTTCTCCGCGGCCATCGTGCTGAAAGCGGGTCAATACGATGCTTATATCGCCAGTCCGCGCGGAGAGACCACAGTCTTGGTCTTTACACAGGACGGCAAAGCCTATTATCAGGTTGAGCATCATAGTGATCCCTTTATTTCCACTTCACGCCTTGGCCTTCGTACGAATGCCTTTGATTTTTCCGAACTTGAATTTGTCTCAATGGACAAGGAACACATCAGCGGTACATATCAGATGGACAGGAGCAAGGCTTCGGAGATGTCGTATGATGTTACAAAGGCTGTTTGTACATTCAGGAATAAGGAAGGCAAGACTCTTCAGGTAGAGTTCAGGGTAGGGAGCAATGATGTCGCTTTCCGTTACTTCATTCCGAAGGAAGGGGAGACAGGAAGCGTCAGGATCCTTGAAGAGCTTACCGAGTTCAGCTTCAATGATACGCCGGAACATGACTTTCTGAAGACATATCTTACCCCTCAGAGCCACGCTCTGATCGGCTGGAAGCGTACGAAGCCTAGTTATGAGGAGTATTATGGCATAGGAAAGCCTGTGACAGCGCCGAGCGGTTATGGCCACGGCTATACGTTCCCGGCTCTTTTCCAGCTAGGTGGAAACGGATGGGTGCTTGTCAGCGAGACAGGAGTGGACGGACGTTTCTGCGGTTCAAGGCTGAGCGAGCATTATCAGACTTCTGGAAACTTCCAGGGCTGTGTCGGCGCTTCGTACAAGATCGAATATCCTATGGCGGAAGAGAACAACGGCAATGGAACATCCGAGCCCGGAATCGCAATCCCTGGCGGAACGCCTTGGAGGACAATAACTTTGGGTGAGACTCTGGCTCCGATAGTGGAGACGACAGTCGCGTGGGACCATATCGAGCCTCTCTACAAGACCGACAAGAACTATCAGTTCGGCAAGTCGGCATGGAGCTGGATCGTATGGCAGGATGCCAGCATGAACATGCAGGACCAGAAGACATATGTGGATATGGCCTCGGAGATGGGACTACCTTATCTGCTTGTAGACGCCCTCTGGGACCAGAACCTCGGCTACGAAGGCATCGAGGAGCTTGCTGCATATGCGAAGTCAAAGAATGTCGACCTCTTCCTGTGGTACAGCTCGAGCGGATGGTGGAACGACATAGTCCAGGGACCGTACAACGTGATGAGCAACCCCATCCTCCGCAAGAGGGACATGCGCTGGATGAAGGAGATCGGTGTGAAGGGTATCAAGGTGGACTTCTTCGGAGGCGACAAGCAGGAGACCATGCTTTATTATGAGTCGATTCTCAGCGACGCAGACGACAACGGTCTTATGTGTATCTTCCATGGAGCGACCCTTCCTCGCGGTTGGGAGAAGCTTTATCCTAACTATGTGGGAAGCGAGGCGGTACGCGCTTCTGAAAACCTCGTATTCTCTCAGTATGAATGTGACCAGGAGGCACAGGCGGCCTGCCTGCATCCTTTCATCCGCAATACTGTCGGATCCATGGAGTTCGGAGGCTGTTTCCTCAATGAGCGTCTAAGCCGCGGCAATAACCGCGGTACCACACGCAGGACTACAGATGTATTCCAGATCTCGACTCTCGTCCTCTATCAGAACGCAGTTCAGATGCTGGCGATCGCCCCTAACAACCTGACAGACGCGCCTCAGCTTTGTCTGGACTTCATAAAGGAAGTTCCTACTACATGGGATGAGACGCGTTACATCGCAGGTTTCCCGGGAGAGAATGTCGTAGTGGCGCGCAGGAACGGCGACAAATGGTATGTTGCGGCAGTAAATGCTGTCGACAGACCGGTTGAATTCAAGGTAAGGGATATCCTTGAGAAGCTTGGAGTTGAGGATGTTCCTGTACGTCTGATTGACGGAGGCAATGAGCCTGTCGAGTCATCTGTCAAGGCTTCGAAGAAGGTTTCCGTAGCAAAGAATGATGCGGCTGTCCTGATTATCGGATAGTCCTTATACAAATTCCAGCAGCCTGCTGTTTTTGAGCGACATTGTCTCCCGAAAAGGGAGGGGACCCACGGAGTGGGGAGGATCGCCGGAAACAGCAGGCTGCTGGAATTTTGTCGTGTGCTAGATGTTCGTGATGAGGACTCCGACCACACGGAAGACATTGATGATGTCGCTGTATGGGAGTTCGAAGTCAGGGAAGTCCTGATGGTTCTCTGCTATGAATGTCAAGGTTCCGGCTTCCGGACCGTTGTCCACAATCCTTCGGAGGAACATTCCGCTGGACTTGGTGTCCACTACGTAGATCTCTCCGTTGATGATTGTAGATCCCTTAGGCATTCTTCTGAGGGCTACAAGATAGCCTCTGCAGATTCTTGGGGCCATTGCGTCGCCCGGGCAGGTCGCGAACATGTCGTGCTTCTGGAAGTGCGGAACAGGCGGCAGCCTGTCTACAGAAGACGATGTGACCACATAATCGTAAATATTGATATCAGGTGCTCTGAAAAGTCTTGCGGGAACTACAGGGATGTCATCTTCATGGTTAAGTTCAGGATGGTCGTCAAGCATGCCGTCGGTATGGGGCATTTCCTGCGGATCGAACATAGGGCCTTCTCCTGTCAGTAGCCAGTTAGATCTGAACCCGAATGCATTGCTCCATTTTGCTGCGGAGTTCTTTCCGAAGGGGCGGCCGTTAAGCTGATTGCTCACGGCCGCAGGCTGGACGTCAAGCATCTTGGCCACATCTGTCTGGGAGATTCCGGCCTCGGAGAAATACTCCTTGATTTTTTTGCCTATTTCCAGTGCGTTTAACATACTTAGTGATGTACTTTACAAAAAATGTGTATAAAAATTCACAAAAGTGTTGTGAGTTTACGGATTTGGTGTTATGTTTGCATAACTCTTTTGCAACTGGGTGCAAATATAACACATTTTGTGAATATTCCCCCGAAAATAGAGCAAAAAGTATACATAAAGTGTAAATATTAGTGTTATGGCTAAGACTATCAATATCAGAAACAAGCCGATCCGCATTACTCTGGAGAAGGTGCTGGCTTCGATATGCTTCCTTGCGGGATTTGTTTTCCTTGTTGTTGCTTTGCTTGGTCTTTGGCGTCATTTCTTTACCATGGGAATATGCTTCGCTGTAGGAGTCATGGCTTCTGACGAACTTCCTGAGGTAGTGGACGAAAAAAAGCGTCACATGTAGTGACGCCTTCTGTCTTTACAGCCATTCATTCAGCCATCTGAAATACTCCCTGTGCCACAGCATCGCGTTCTGCGGCTTCAGTATCCAGTGGTTCTCGTCCGGGAAGATCAGAAGTCTTGACGGAACTCCCATCATCTGTGCGGCGTTGTATGCCGCCATACCTTCGTCTACCGGAACCCTGTAGTCCATTCCTCCGTGTATCACCATCAGCGGCGTATGCCACTTCGTCACGAGCTTGTGCGGAGACAAAGCGTAATGGCGTACAGCCTTCGGATCATTGCTCCATGGCGATCCGCCCTGCTTTATTCCTCCGAAAGTCACTCCGTCTCCCGCAGGTCCGACCGGTCCATCCGGTGTTCCGACCCTCGGGTCGATTACGGTCTCGTGCAGACCTCCGTTGTCGAAGTTAGGGAACCACATCTCTTCTGTGGTCATGTACATATGCTCCACATTGAATATTCCCGCATGCGCGATGAATGCGTCGAATGTGTTCTCATGTGTGCCGCAGAGGTAGTATACCGAATAGCCGCCGTAACTTGCTCCGCACGCCGCCATCTTGCCCACATACGGCTCTGCCTTCAGCTCGCGGGCTGCGGCCAGATAGTCCTGCATGTTGAGGCCCGGGTAGTCGCCCGAGATCTGCTCCGTCCATTCCTGGCCGAACGCCGTTGTTCCGCGACGGTTAGGAAGCACGACCACATAACCCTGCGATGCCATCAGACGGTAGTTCCACCGGTATGACCATCCCTGGCTCAATGTACCCTGCGGACCGCCGAGGCAGATCAGGATCGAAGGATACTCCTTCGAAGGATCGAATTGAGCCGGATAGAGCACCCATGTCAGCATGTCCTTGCCGTCCACGGTCTTGACATATCGTGCCTCTGTCTTGTGCTCGGCCAGCTGGCTGAGGATATGGCCGTTCTCGTCGGTTATCTGATCGCATGACAGTTCCTTGCCGTTGATGTTTACGGCCACCAGTTCGGTAGGGAAGTCCATGCTGCACCATGTGGTGTAGAGCGTCTTTCCTCCGTCTCCGTTCTCCGATACGAAGAATGGAGAGCCGAAGTCGTACCAGAGGTCGTCTCCGGTAATGCGCTCGATATCCCAGCTTTCTGCGTCCTCGTATGCCCTGAAGATCCCCTGAAGGCCTTCGGCGAGACTCGCGAACCATATGCTCTTCGAATCCTCGGCCCATACCGGCGACGAGGCGTTGTATTTGAAGTCCACGGTGACGTCCTGGATTTTCTCCGCCTTCGGCATCTGTCCTTCTTCGGCTGTCATTTCGGCGACGATAAGCCTCTGCTTGTCGGCCTCATAGCCGTCCCTCTCCATGCTTATCCAGCACAGCTTCTTTCCGTCCGGGCTCCATACAGGATCTGTATCGTATCCTCCGCCCATCTCGATCATCTCTGTCTGGCCGGTCTCTACATCATATATGTATATCTCCGTGTTGGTCGAGAAGGCGTACTTCTTTCCTGCCAGCTTGCGGCATGAATATGCTATGTATCTGCTGTCAGGACTCCATGAAAGCTGCTCCAGACCGCTGAAAGGCTCTGTAGGAAGCTCGTACAGTTCATTCTCACCATCGAGGATATCCTTCGGAGCGCCTATGCTGCCTCCGTCAAGGTCGAGATCTGCTACGAAGGTGTGGGGAATCTCCATCACGGTATGGTCCCAATGGCGGTACATCAGGTCGTCGGTCGTGTAGGCGGTCGCCTTGTCCAGGTCGCTGTAACAGTCGGTAGGGGACTTTACAGCGCTCTTTATGTAGCTGATGTACATTACCTTCTTTCCGTCAGGAGATATCTTGAACTCGCCGATTCCGTTGGCCACATCGCTGATCTTCTTCAGGTTCTTAAGGCTCCAGCCCTTCTTCCCATGCCTGATGCCCGCCGTCCAGATCTGGCCTCCGTAGAGGAACGCCAGCTTCTTGCCGTCATTGCTCCATCGTGCGTTGGAGATGCTTTTGCCGGCAGTGGTGAGCAACTGGTTGTCTGAGCCGTCCAGACTGCAGATGTAAAGGTTGCGTACGCTGCGGTTCTCTTCCACAGACGTGTAGCTTACACCATATATGATATGCTTTCCGTCAGGGGAGACCTGCGGGTCCGACACTCGGCCGAAGGCCAGGAGTGCCTCCGGACCCATCTTGCCGTCTTCGACGGCGATCGTGCTTCTGCCTATGAAGCCTTCGCTGCTGATTGCCTGTCTGTCCTTTTTCATAAAAATAAATAATCCGATTACGATTGCTGCCAATAAAGCCAGCCTTAAAACTTTACCTTTCATATTATCTGTCGTTGTTTCTTTTATATGATGTGCGTGCTCCCTCTTGGCGGCACGCATTTCTTGTAAGGTGCTGAGTGTTAGTATATTATATTTTAGGGTTCTGGATCGTAATATTGTACGGCGGCTTTGCGGAGCTCGCCGGCGACCGCTTCGCGTACGCTCGCCGGAGAGATGACCTCCAGCCTGCCTCCATGCTTGCAGAACTCCATGACCAGAGAGTCGTTCGGGCAAACGAATATCTCGAAATAGACTCTTTCATCCAGCGGAGTCAGCCCCGGCACATGCTTCCGTGCTTCTGCCGCCGACAGCTCCTTCTGGCTGTCGTGGACCGGCAGGTCGCGAAGGAAGTTCGCCTCCTTCCGCGTCGTGCGGAACACGACCGTCTGCCCCTTCGATTCGGGTATGTACGGACCGAAGCTCGTCGCGAAAATCCGGTCCACATCGAAGTCCTTCGGCATCTTGAACCTGTTTCCTGTGATATCCAGACTCATGATTCGGTCCAGTCCGTAGATCCTCATCGCGTCGCGTTCGATGCAGTATCCGACAAGATACCATCTCTTCGCGAACTCCTTGACAGCGTAAGGACGCAAAGTGTATGTGCCAGTCTCCTCGCTGGTGTATTTGCGGTATCCGATGACCATCTCGCAGTTTTCGGTCATCGCCTCCATTATGCTGGTAAGGTGCCTGTGGCCCGACGGGATGTCCTCCACAGAGATTCTTCCGGAAAGCCTTTCCTTTCCCATCGAGAGCATGCTGTTGACGGTGAAAGTGTTTATGAGCCAGGCGGTCTCTGCGTTCTCATCAGCCACATCGTCGGAGTATTCGATGAAGTAGCGGTTCGTGCTCCTGTTGCATTTTATGTCGATTCCGAAGACGTCGAACACAGCCTCCCTGTGGTTGTTGAACGTGCGGCGCGAATAGTCAGTGCCGAACCTGTCCTCCCAGCGGTATGTGATCTCGTCAAGGCTGAGACCTCTCTCTCCTGCGCGGATGAAGGTCTGTACCAGCCATAGATATTTCTTCAACAGTTCCGTTACCATAGGCCTAACTGATTTTGCTATAGTCCTTTATCTGATATTTGTCCTTTCTCAGTTCCTTACGCAGCAGCTGGTTGCGGTCTGAAGAAAGGGTCGGGTCTTCCTTTAGAATAGCTTCCGCGCAGTCGCGTGCGGCGTTAAGTATCAGGCCGTCCTTTGCAAGGGATGCGATGTTGAGGCTGATAGGGAGTCCGCTCTGCTGCGTTCCTTCAAGGTCTCCCGGGCCCCTCATCTTCATGTCTTCCTCGGCCAGCTCGAAGCCGTTTTCCGTCGCGCACATCAGCTCTATCCTGTGCTTCGATTCCTTGCTGAGCTTATGGCCTGTCATCAGCACGCAGTATGATTTCTCACTGCCTCGTCCCACGCGGCCTCTCAGCTGGTGGAGCTGGCTGAGTCCGAATCTCTCTGCGCTCTCTATTATCATTACGGAAGCGTTCGGGACATCCACGCCGACCTCGATCACCGAGGTCGCGACCAGGATGTCCGCCCTGCCTTCCGCGAAGGCATCCATATTGAATTTCTTGACATCGTTCAGCTGCTTTCCGTGCACGACAGCCGTCTTGTAATCAGGGAACGGGAATTTCTGCATGATCTCCTCCGCTCCGGCTTCAAGACTTTGATAGTCAAGCTTTTCTGTCTCGTTTATCAACGGGTATACAATGAATATCTGCCTTCCCTTCGCTATTTCCTCCTTCATGAAACGGTACATCGCAGGACGCTTTCCTTCCGTCGCATGAATCGTCTGTACGGGCTTTCTTCCCGGAGGAAGCTCGTCGATCACGGACACATCCAGGTCGCCGTACAGGGTCATGGCCAATGTCCTCGGAATCGGCGTAGCCGTCATGACGAGGACATGAGGCGGCGCCCCGCATGAAGCTTTCCGCCAGAGCTTCGACCTCTGCTCTACGCCGAACCTGTGCTGTTCGTCGATGATCGCAAGGCCGAGGTTGCGGAATACCACGTTGTCTTCTATCAGGGCATGCGTGCCGACAATTATGCCTATGGAGCCGTCCTCCAGGCCGGCATGGACCTCGCGCCTCTCGGAAGCCTTGCTGCTTCCGGTCAGAAGCGCGGACTTCACGCCCGTCGGTGCAAGGAACTTCTGTATGTTCTTGAAATGCTGCTGTGCGAGGACCTCGGTAGGAGCCATTATGCATGCCTGGAAACCGTTTCCTATCGCTATCAGAGCCGTAAGTACCGCCACCATGGTCTTTCCGCTGCCCACGTCTCCCTGAAGCAGGCGGTTCATCTGATGGCCGCTCTTCATGTCGTTCCTTATCTCTGTGATCACCCTCTTCTGTGCTCCCGTGAGAGGGAAGGGGAGGGCATTGTAGCATAGGTTGAACGCCTCGCCTACCTTCGGCATGGCGATTCCCTGCTCGGCCCTGCTGCGGATATATTTCTGTTTCAGAAGCGAGAGCTGGAGATAGAACAGCTCTTCGAACTTCAGTCTGTATTTAGCCTTCTCAAGCGCAAGCATGTCGGTAGGGAAGTGGATGTTGCGGAGCGCATAATGCAGAGGCACAAGCCCGCACTGCTTCATGACGTACTCCGGAAGCGACTCCTCGATGTAAGGAAGCCCCCGGTCCAGCGCCGCCTCCATCATCTTGTTCATAACCTTCCCCGTAACCCCAGCATTCTTAAGCTTCTCCGTACTGGCATACACCCCGGTCAAGGTTCCTCCGGGTCTTCCCGTCCCAATTGCTCCCTGTACGGTCATTCTTGTTCCTTGAACTTCTGGTCGGACCTGCGGCCCGGATGTCCCCGTTCCTGCAGCTCCCGTCCCTCTCAGTTCCGTTCCTGGGCTGGTTTCCGCTCCATGACTGGTTGTTCCATATCTTCCCATTCTAGGGTCGGTTCCATGTCCTCCCGGTCCTGTCCCCGTCATGTTTCCTCCGCTTCCCGGGACGGTCCCATGTCCTCCCGGTCCTGTCCCCGTCATGTTTCCTCCGGTTCCCGTGACGGTCCCATGTCCTCCCGGTCCTGTCCCCGTCATGTTTCCTCCGGTTCCCGAGACGGTCCCATGTCCTCCCGGTCCTGTCCCCGTCATGTTTCCTCCTGTTCCCGGAACGGTCCCATGTCCTCCCGGTCCGGGGCTTGCCATGGTTACCCGGGCTGGATCTGCAGCCGTCACTGCCGGTGCGGCGTCGACTTCCGGATGGACCATGTTGATGCGCCCGTTGAACGCCGTCGGCTTGCCGAAGAAAATGAACTCCGCGCCCGGCTTCAGCTTCTCGTACATCCACTTGATCCCCTTGAAGAACACCATCTCCATCTCCCCGGTCCCGTCGCTGATCCAGACGCTCATCCTGCGTATCGTGTTGAATTTAAGCGCATTGGCCTTGCTGCCATTCTTTGCGTCGGCCAGCTTCCCAGTCCGCTCCTGCACCCCCTGATCTCCGGCCCGGAAGTTCTGCGAGCCAGTCTGCACACACTGATCTCCGGCTCGGAAGCTCTGCGAACCGGTCTGCACACTCTGGTTTCCAGCCTGAAAGCCTGGCGAACTAGCCTGCACCCCCTGATCTCCGGCTCGGAAGCTCTGCGAACCAGTCTGCATTCCCTGGTTTCCGGCCTGCATTCCCTGGTTTCCGGTCTGAAAGCCCGGTGAACTTGCCCGCATTTCCTGTTCTCCAGCCCGGAAACTCTGCGAGCCAGTCTGTGTGCCCTGGTTTCCGGTAGGTGATCCAGTCTGTGTGCCATTGGCCGGCTGCGGTGTGTCTAGGTTGACCAGGCCGCCGGCGCCATACAGGTCCACCCTCATGACCCTGGCGCGGATCTGAAGATAGGCCATATCCGGCCTCGCGTCACAGATCCTTACAATGGAACTCTTGTTGATATACCTGAACGGATACAGACGCAGAAGATCGCCGACGGTCTCCACCGCCAGCTCCTTCCGCAGAAGCTCGGCCCTCTTAGGCCCCACTCCAGGCAGAAACTGAATCTCCATATCAACTCCATGTGCCATACTCTGGCAAATATAACTAAAAATCCTGAATGTTGGAATCGCTCGTACAGCCTTTATAGGAGAATGATTATCTTTGCATGAGAATAACGAAATGCATATGAAGATAATCAACGATACATTCAACTGCGGTTTGAGGACGGTCGTAGCAAAACCAGAAGGAGTATGCTCCCAGATGATCGAACTTAAACTGTTTGGTGATGAGATAGTTGACGTTGCCTTCTATGGCGGATGCAACGGCAACCTTAAAGGCATCGCCGCCCTGGCCAAAGGTCATAAGATCGCAGAAGTGAAGCAAAGACTCTCCGGCATCACCTGCGCCTCAAAGATGACATCATGCCCCGACCAGTTCGCTCAACTCCTTGCCGCACTGGAAAACTGATTCGCGTCGTTTTCTATTAGAATCTCGCGTGTCCATCCTGCATTGAAACTGTCAGGCTGTACACGGGGTGTTTTGTAACCTGTTGCTTGTTAATGGTTTGCGACACCCTGCGTGTACATCCTGCCTGTCCAGAATCATGATAGCCACATCTGTAACTCGCTCAGGTTCACTTTCTATTGTAACCTCCATATTGACTGTCTGACGTGTGATCTGTCACATCCTCCTGTGATATTTAACTCCTTCAGGCAGACTTTTCTATTGTAATCTCCATATTGACTGTCTGACGTGTCGTCCGTCACGGTCTCATGTGGTATATATGTCCTGTAATGTGTACATCCTGCATTGAAATTGTCAGGCTGTACACGGGGTGCTTTGTAACCTATTGCTTGTTAATGGTTTGCGATACCCTGCGTGTACATCCTGCCTGTCCAGAATCAGGATAGCCACATCTGTAACTCGCTCAGGCTCACTTTCTATTGTAACCTCCATATTGACTGTCTGACGTGTCATCTGTCAGGGTTCCCTGTGGTATGTAACTGGCTCAGTTTGACTTTTCTATCGTAACTTCCATGTTGTCCGTCTGAAGTGTGATCTGTCACATCCTCCTGTGATATTTAACTCCTTCAGGCAGGTAATCTCCATGCCGACTGTTTGACGTGTCATCTGTCACTGTTCCCTGTGGTATGTAACTCGCTCAGGTTCACTTTCTATTGTAACCTCCATATTGACTGTCTGACGTGTCGTCCGTCACGGTCTCCTGTGGTATATATGTCCTGTAATGTGTACATCCTGCATTGAAACTGTCAGGCTGTACACGGGGTGCTTTGTAACCTGTTGCTTGTTAATGGTTTGCGACACCCTGCGTGTACATCCTGCCTGTCCAGAATCATGATAGCCACATCTGTAACTCGCTCAAGTTGACTTGGATGATTCTGGCCAGCTGTTTCGGAGGGGAATTGAATTGTCTTTTAAGCAGCAATGCCACGTCCTTCCTTGCCGGCTCGTTTAATTCTTCTATTCTGACAACATCATATTTCTTGACAAGAATCTCCTTAAGACCAGCCAGTACCAGTTCGTCGCTGAATTCGACTGGGCCTTCCTTAGAACGTTGACTGCTGATTTTAAATACGTGGTAATCCAGTGATTGAGGCCTTCCAAAGCATGCTTCGACAATGTCTGTACGGATATATGATGCCGGCTCGATGTAACCTTTACAGTTCAACATGTACGAAGGCTTTACTACAGTTCTTGTCCGCATTATTCTCCTGTACTCTCGTGTGCCTAGTCTTGTGACCGGAGTGGTTCCTGACAAATGATCTATCCCGCTGAAATAACAACGTCCGCTGCTCCATTCGTATCCCTGAATCGTTTGGTTGATTCCTGCCTTTATGTGATTCCTGAGAATATATGCGATGAGTGTCCTTAATGCATCGCTGGTGTTCTCAATGCTCTTGCAATCCGTCTCGATCCGTCTCAGCAGACTCTCTGTTCCATACTTGTGACGTATGTATCTGGAAATGTGAAACTTGAAGAGGTCGATGAATCTTTTGCATTTCTCCGATTCTCCCAAAGCGGCAAAATGGAAATGATTCGACATCAAGGTAAAAGCGAGCAAATCTATGCCGCAGACGAATATGCATAATGCAATATAGTTCATGCCCACCGTATAGTCTTCACGATCCTTGAAGATTATATTGTTCTCCAATCCTTTTGTGTATAAATGGTGGACTTTGCTCTCATTGTATTTCATTTCGTATACCAGGAGTTATCTTGTCAGTATTCGGATGTGATCTGGAGTATCTGCTGTCCATATTTTTCCCATTTGGCCTCTCCGAATCCGTGAATGGCCAGCAGTTCCTCCCTCGTCTTCGGGATTTTCGTCGCGATTTCCAGTAAAGTTCTCTGGTGCATTACCATGTATGCGCGGACGTTGGCTGCCTTATATTGTTCAGCCCGCCATGTGATGAGCCTGTCTTTCAATTCTTCGTTAACCTTACTTTCAGTATTCAGAATCTCCGTTTCGTTCAGTCCGGTAAACAACTGGATTTCCTCGAAACACAGTCCCGCCTCAAGCATTTTTCCTGCAATTTCTGCCTTACCTTCCTCCTTACCTTTCGCCCTGGCTTCTGCCAGAACCTTGATCAATAATTCCTGTTCGTAGTTCATGATAGTGTGTTTTATGGTTACTGCAGGCAAAGTTCCGGAGTAATATCCGCATACCGAAAATGTATGCGGATATTTTCAAAAAACGGCTCTCTGTGCATCCCAGAGAGCGATTTGAGGACATAAATTTGTTTGATTTTTACAAAAAATCAAACAAATTCAGGGCAGCCTTTCATAGCGATTGTGTTCTGGACCCCGGTACATGATATGCGTTTTCAGGTTGCTGTGGCGGCATAATTACTGGTCTTGCCCGGTACGGGATTGGTGCTGGTGGGCTTGTACAGGGAGATTCGGTGGTTCCAAGAAGATGGTGTGTCTATCCTGCTTTTCCCGATGCAGGATGTACATCGGTGGGCTTGCAAAGTGATGAGGTTCAGTGGGTTCCAAGAGGGTGCGTGTCTATCCTGCGCTTTTGGGTACAGGATGTACATTGACGGGCTTGTAAGGGGTTGATATTCAGCGGGTTCCAAGAGGGAGCGTGTCTGTCCTGCGCTTTTGGGTACAGGATGTACATTGGTGGGCTTGTACGGGGAGATTCGGTGGTTCCAAGAAGATGGTGTGTCTATCCTGCTCTTCCCGATGCAGGATGTATATCGGTGGGTTTGCAA
>JAFQAT010000059.1 GCA_017399865.1 Bacteroidales bacterium
CAACTTCAGTCGCTGTAGTGTCAGCAACAACCTCGTCCTGAGCTGCTGCATTCTGTGCAGAAAAGGCCATTACGCCCATTACTGCCAAAAACATGAAAATTTTTTTCATAATTGTTTTTGTGTGTTTGATTAATTTAAAGTTATTGAATTGTTATAAGTTAATATTCTGTGTTTTACGACATGGCGCTATATGCCCTGCCTTAAAATTCGGTGCAATTTAGCAAATTATTTCCAATTGACAATACTTATTTTGAGATTTCACCACGTAAATCCATTTCCAGCCCCTTTTTAACTTCTTCGTTTGTGTCGAACACTCCGAGCAGGTAAAACAGTTTGCCAAGGGCGCTTTCGGTCGTGCTGTCGTAGCCGTTCATGACTCCGGCTGCCTTCAGACTCTTGCCTGTAGCGTAAATGTCCATGTTCACACGCCCTGCCACGCACTGCGTGATGTTAAGCAGTATCTTGCCCATTTCGGAAGCTTCCCTCACGATCGAAAGGAACCACTCCTTAGACGGCGCATTGCCGGCTCCATATGTTTCAAGAATGACAGCCCTCGTGTCTTCGCCGAGCAGGATGTTGCGGACCACTCCCGGAGTTATGCCCGGATGTATCTTCAATATCGAAACTCTGGTGTCCAGTGCGGTGTGGAATAGCGGGCGCTTCTCCCATGATTCCGGAATTCGGATCAGGCTTCTGTTGTAGCGTATGTTTATTCCTGCTTCGGCAAGCGGAGGATAGTCTTCCGAGCGGAAAGCTCTGAAATGGTCCGCGTTGAATTTGCGGCTTCTGTTGCCTCGCATGAGCACATTGTCGAAGCATATGCACACTTCGGGAACCAAAGGGTGTCCGTCCTCGTCCTTTGCAGCGGCGATCTCCACAGCTGATATCAGATTTTCCTTTCCGTCTGTCCTCGGGGTTCCGATCGGCAGCTGGCTTCCCGTGAATATGACCGGCTTTGTCAGACCTTCTATCATGAAGCTCAGGGTTGAAGCCGAATATGCCATCGTGTCGGTTCCGTGAAGGACCACGAATCCGTCATAATCATCGTATCTTTCCTCGATCAGGCGTACAAGCGAAACCCATAGTGACGGCTCTACGTCGGAAGAGTCGATCAGAGGGTCGAAAGTATATGAGTCGATCTTGTATGCGAACTTTCCGAGTTCGGGTACCTCTTCCAGTATCTGGCTGAAATCGAATGGGATAAGAGCCTGAAGCACAGGGTCTTCCCTCATTCCGATCGTGCCTCCCGTGTATATTAGGAGAATGGACGCCTTTGTGCCGTTTGGATGGTTGTACTTCATAGTCCGAATAGTTTATGTACGTTCTCTGTTGTTGTCTGTGCTATCTCTTCGACGGTCTTTCCGGTCTGTTCCGAAAGCTTGGACGCTATGTGCGGGATGTAGCTGCTTTCGTTTCTTTTGCCTCTGTGGGGGACGGGAGTGAGATATGGTGAGTCAGTCTCGAGAAGAATCCTCTCGAGAGGTATCTGCCTTACAGTTTCGGCGATGGACGCCTTCTTGTATGTGAGGACGCCTCCGATACCGATGTACCAGTCTCCGAGCCTCTGCAGCTCACGGAAGGTTTCTGCGCTCCCGCTGTATGCGTGGAACACTCCCTTGAGATTGAGATGCCTGCAGTCCTTGAGAATGTTTATTATCAGTTCGGTGGATTCTCGTGAGTGGATGATTACAGGCAGGGAAAGCCGGTCAGCCAGCTCCAGCTGCATCCTGAATGCGGTTTCCTGCTCCTTTACGAATTCCTTGGACCAGTAGCAGTCCATGCCTATTTCCCCTATCGCCCATATCTTTCTGGACAGGTTTTCGTGGACTTTTTCCATTTCCTTTTCCCATGAGGCGTCGATGGATGTGGGGTGGAGGCCGAGGCATGGGAACACCGTTCCTTCATGCCTGGAGGCGATCCTGAACATGTGCTCCCTGGTCTGTGAGTCGATGTCCGGGAATATGATCTTCGTGACCCCCGCTTCGACTGAACGGGCTATCGCGAGGTCTTCCTCGCCGGAAAAGGCCTCGTCATACAGATGGGCATGTGTGTCGATGAATGTCATAAAAATGCCGGTTGTTGCCAATCCTGCAAATTTATGAAAAATTATCGTGAAAACCTTGTTGTGACCGTGCATCTCTGCAGAAGGTCTATGGATATCAGCCCTTCGCTCTCAAGCATCCCGGCGAGCCGGCTGATCCTGCTGTAGTCCGAACTTGTCAGGGCGCACAGGTCATCGAGGGTTATGCCTCTGTGCGCCCTTATCGATGCAAGAAGAGAGGAAAGTTCGGAGACGAGCCCTTCACCCGCCCTGCTCCCGAAGGTCTCCCGGACCAGCTCGCTCGCGGAAAGCGTCCTGAGAGGCTTTCCTGTGTCGAGCCTCAGGCTTTCCATCAGTCCTTCGACTGAGTCTATCGATTCAGCTGTTTTGTTTTTAATAAGGAGGTTGCAGCCTTGGGAAGTCACGTCGTCTACCCTGCCTGGCAATGCGTATACGTCTCTATTATATGAGAATGCCAGCCTGGAAGTCATCATGCCTCCTCCTTTTATTCGTGATTCGATGAGTATGGTCGTGTCGCTGATACCTGCTATGATGCGGTTGCGTCGCAGGAAATGTATGGCCAGAGGGGCTGTACCGGGCGGGTAGTCGGTTATGAGGCCGCATCCTTCTGTCGATGCCATTCTTTCTGCTATGTCCATGTGCCGGTGCGGATACACGTTCTCGGGACCTGTCGCCATTACGGCTATGGTTGGCAGACCTGATTCGAGGGCGTTGCTGTGGGCGCAGATGTCTGTGCCAAGAGCAAGGCCGCTGACAATGACGGGCTTTTCAGAAGCTCTTCCCATCTGGCTGACTATCCTGCTGCACCATTCCTGCCCGTATGGAGATATGTCACGTGTGCCGACAACAGCTATCTTCCTTTCAGGGGCGAACAGCTTGTCTGCCGGCGTCCGGCTCCTTATATATAGGCCTACTGGTGCGTCATCGCAGTCTTTGAGAAGTTCGGGATAATCCTTTTCGGTACATCCTATGAAACTGACGCCCTTTTCTTCAAGTTTCCGTATCTCTTCGGCTGCTTCATCGAGCGTGCGCCCGCAGATGCGGCCCCTGTATTTTGACCAGGGACCCAGAATCGCGTTTATTTCAGTTTCCTTCATCCGGAATATGTCCGAGGCATTTCCCAAGTTGGATAACAATGCGTGTGCTACTTTAGGTTCGAAACCGAAGATGCGGTTCAGGGCACACAGGCTGTATTTTTCTTCATCATTCATCATGGTGGCAAAGTAAAACTAAAACCGGATTTCAGAAAAGTCTGGAATCCGGTTTTCAATCGATGATAAAAAAGATTTTTCCTTTTTTTATCGTTTTTTCTCTTTTTTATTGTTCTGCGTCAGATTATAAGGAGTGCATCGCCGTAAGGTCCGAACTTGTAATCCATTTCCAGCGCTGTCTTATAAGCCTTCATTACATTTTCGTAGCCTCCGAATGCGGCAACCGACATCAGCATTGTGGAACCAGGACGGTGGAAGTTTGATACGATTGCGTCCGGAATGGCGAACCTGTATGGCGGGAAGATGAATTTATTGGTCCATCCGTCATAAGGATTTACCTCGTCATTGGTAGTCGTGTATGTCTCGAGACCACGGATTACGGTGATTCCTACAGCAAGCACTTTGTGCCCTTCCTTCTTCGTCTTGTTGATAAGAGAAGCCGCTTCCTCTGTAATGATCAGACGTTCTGAATCCATCTTGTGCTTTGACAGGTCTTCCACGTCCACTTCGCGGAAATGGCCGATACCCATGTGGAGGGTGATGAATGCCTTGTTTATGTCCTTGAGGATCATTCTGTTGAAGAGTTCGCGGCTGAAGTGCAGGCCAGCTGCAGGAGCCGATACTGCACCTTCGTGCTTTGCGAAGATGGTCTGGAAGTTTTCGGCGTCCTCTTCTGTGACTTCCTTCTTTACCCAGTCAGGAACCGGAGTCTGTCCGAGTCCGAAGAGGGTTTCCTTGAAGTCTTCGTAGCTGCCGTCGTAGAGGAAACGCAGGGTTCTTCCTCGTGAGGTCGTGTTGTCGATGACCTCGGCGACAAGGCTTTCGTCTTCTCCGAAGTAAAGCTTGTTTCCGATACGGATCTTTCTTGCAGGGTCAACTATCACGTCCCAGAGTCTCTGCTCTCTGTTAAGCTCCCTGAGCAGGAATACCTCGATGTCGGCTCCTGTCTTCTCCTTGTTTCCGTAAAGTCTTGCAGGGAATACCTTTGTGTCGTTAAGGACGAATGTGTCGCCTTTGCCGAAATAATCGATGATGTTCTTGAAAAGCTTGTGCTCTATTTCTCCTGTCTTTTTGTTCAGGACCATGAGCTTGCACTCGTCGCGCCATCTAGGCGGTTCCTGTGCTATCTTGTCTGCAGGAAGATTGAACTGGAATTGTGAAAGTTTCATATCTGTTTGAATATTATTGCAAAATCAAAACATTATACGATTTTTTACGGATTTTGTTTCACTGTGAGGGGCGAAAATGTAAAAAATCTATATTCTTGCTTCACGAAAGACCTCCTGGATCGATGGATATGTGTTGAGGAGGTGTGGAGGAAGGCTTGATCTGGCCACCCATGCGGCCTTCGTGATGTCTTCCTCTGTCTGAGGGGTCAGGTCCGTCGGGTCGGTGTACAGCATGTCGTACCACCAGGTGTGCTTCAGATGCCAGATTCCGTTTCTTTTATAGCAGTGGTCGGTGATGCATATGAGGCTTCTGAGTTCCAAGGCCTTGATTCCGGTCTCTTCCTGAACTTCCCTCAATGCGGTGGCCTCTATGTCTTCACCGGGGTCCTGATGGCCTTTGGGCAGGTCCCAGAGTCCGTTTCTGCTGATGAGAAGATAATCTCCACGTCTGTTCGAGACCAGGCCTCCTCCAGCGTTCACTTCCAGAAATTCCGCACAGATAGCCTTGTATGTGCCTTCAATGTCAGCAGTCGGGATGCAGACCCTCTGGAGGGAATCCGAAACTTCCACCATGTCTACCAAGGCGTGTATTCCCAAGCTTTCTCCGAGATTGAACTGTATTATGTTGGGGTCTGAGAGTATCTGGTCGTCTGGACTGCATATCAATATGCATCTCTTTTCGAAGTAAATCTTATGCATTTTCCTTAAAATTGGTTATATTTGCACGATATGTGCCAGTAATGCAGCTATTTGCTGCAAATATAGGCAGAAGAACTGAAAAACAATCAAAAACAGATAAATATGGAATCAGTAGAGAAAGCAGTTGCCAAGTCTCTAATGGAGATCAAGGCAGTCATGTTGAGGCCGGACCAGCCTTTCGTATGGGCTTCGGGATGGCATTCGCCTATTTATTGCGATAACAGAAGAATCCTCTCATTCCCTGAAATACGTGAAAACGTATGCAGATGGATGGCGGAAATCATAAAGAAGCAGTACCCCGATGTGGAAGTCATAGCAGGTGTCGCTACCGGAGCGATCGCGCACGGATACCTTGTGGCACACATGCTCGGAAAGCCTTTCTGCTATGTAAGGCCTAAACCGAAGGACCATGGAACAGGCTCGCAGATAGAGGGAATTCTTGAAAGCGGCTCAAAGGTGGTGATCGTGGAGGACCTCATCTCGACCGGAATGAGCAGCCTTGCAGCAAAGAATGCCCTGGTTAATGCCGGAGCTGATGTCATGGGTATGGTAGCGATATTCTCTTACGGCTTCAATACTGCCCGCAAGGCTTTTGAGGCAGCCAATGTGGAGCTTACGACTTTGTCGAACTATGATGCCCTTATCGATGTGGCGTCAGAAACAGGCTATATCAGGCCGGAGGATATCGATGTGCTGAAGGAGTGGAGGTTCTCTCCTTCTACCTGGGGTAAAAACGAGTAGACATGGCAGAGTACAAGAGCAAGAGAGCCATAGTGTCGAAGGCTCCGTATGAGTTGTACATGGCCTTTGTGGATATGCGCAATTTCGTTCAGTTCGTCCCTGAAGACAAGAGGGGAGACGTGACTGCGGACTTTGACACCATCCATGCTACCGTACAGGGCTTCAATGTCGGTGTGAAGGTTGTTCAGAGGACACCTTATTCGAAGATAGAGTTTGCTGATGACGGCGCTCCTTTCCATTTCTGTCTGACAATGCACTTCGATGCGGCGTCCAATGATCCGTACAAGACTGATTTCCAGATCGTCCTTGACGCGGAGCTGAATTTCATGATGAAGACTCTTCTCGGCGGAAAGCTGAAGGATGCTCTGGACAAGGTGGTTGACGGACTGGTCGCTGTGTCTGAAGGTAGGATGCCGGAAGGTGTGGATCCTTCGATGTTCAAATAATGATGCAGATAAAGGAATCATTCAGAAAATATCTGGAAGAGGCGATAGGGTGCGATAATGCTCTTGTCGCTTTTTCTGCATTTGATGAGCCCGCAAAGGTTTCCGTGCGGCAGAATCCCTTCAAGAACGGACGAGCACCCGAAGGTTCTCAGGTGCCTTGGAATCCCTATGGAAGACTCCTTGCCGAGCGCCCGGTGTTCACTCTTGACCCTCATTTCCACGGCGGGGCATATTATGTCCAGGATTCCTCGTCGATGTTTGTGGGACATGTGTTCCGCAGCCTTCTGGACCGGATCCCTGAATCATCTGACGGTGTGGTCAAGGTGCTGGATTTATGTGCCGCCCCGGGAGGCAAGACCACTGATCTGGCTGCTTCTCTGCGTGAAGCCTTCGGCGACAGGTTCATACTGGTATCCAACGAGGTAATGAAGCAGAGGGCCGGGGTGCTGGCGGACAATGTGGCGCTTTGGGGAGATCCTGATGTGGTGGTGACGTCGGATGATCCGCGTGCCTTTGCATCGCTGCCCGGCTTCTTTGATGTCGTCGTTGCCGATGTCCCATGTTCCGGCGAAGGCATGTTCCGCAAAGATGAGGAGGCTCAGAGGCAATGGTCTGAAGATAACGTGGCTCTGTGCCAGGCCCGTCAGAGAAGGATAATCGCGGATATGTGGCCCTGTCTTAAGCAGGACGGGCTTCTGATATATTCCACATGCACATTCAACCGTCTTGAGAATGATGACAATGTGGAATGGATTGCAGAGGAACTTGGTGCAGAACCTGTCAAGCCTGAAGGAGACGGAATGCCGGGAGTGATAGTGACCCGTAACGGCTACAGCCTTGTTCCTGGGCATGTGGAAGGCGAGGGGCAGTATTGCGCAGCGCTCAGAAAAACCTCTCCTGTCGAGTTCCGAGGCTATGAGCCTGCCCGTCAGAAGCGTGAAAAACCGGGAAAGAAGTCCGTTCAGACTGTTCCTGCAGGTGTCGGCAGGCTTTTTTCCGTGCCGGTGGAATTTCGCCAGAAAGGGGAGACCGTGATAGCGGTACCATCGCTTATAGCCGCACAGGTAGCTTGTCTGGAATCCTCTCTTCATGTGCTTGCGGCGGGATGTGCTGCGGGAATGCTCAAAGGACCGGCTCTGGTCCCGGATGCGGATCTGGCACTGTCCCTGATATATGAGTCCGGATCATATCCTGTTGCGGACGTAGATCTGCATACAGCCCTTGCCTTCCTGCACAAGGATGCGATTCTTCTGCCTGATTGTGAAAAGGGATATGTACTGATAAGGCATGAAGGGATCCCGCTGGGTTTTGTCAAGAATTTAGGAAACAGATGCAATAACCTGCATCCGCAGGGGAGACGCATCAGAATGAATATTGATGTATGAAAAGAATGATATTCGCAGCATTGGCGATGACAGTCTGTATTGCTGCGCAGGCGCAGACAGCGTCAAGGTATGAGCAGAGATATGACCTCCTTGTTTCGCAGTTCGGACCTGCCGGCATCGGGGTTGAAACAGTCCTGAACAACTGGGAGAAGGCAGATTCGACAAATGCCAAGATGCTTCAGGGCAAGTTTGCATATCTGTTCACCAAGGCTCAGACAGGAGTGGTCGAACCACATCCCGGTAAGAAGTATCTGGGAATGAACCCGGTCATCACCCTTAAGGATTCTCTTGGCAACGATGTCCATTATTACGAAGTGAATGTCTTCGATGACGAACTGTACGCCGAGGCCCTCAAAGCGGCGGACAAGGCGGTGGCCGTTTGGCCGGATCGCCTTGATTTCCGCTTCATGAAGGCGAATGCCTATATCGCATATGAAAAGGAAAGTCCTGATATGGCGCTTGCCTGTCTGCTGGATCTCGCTCAGGAAAATCTCAAGAGAAAATCAACATGGGAATATGAAGGAAAGAAGGTTGATCAGGAATTCTTCCAGGAAGCGATGCAGGAATACTGCTTCAGTTTCTATACTCTCGGGACTCCTGCCGCCTATGAAGCTTTCCGTCAGCTGTCTGAGACGATGTCCGGATATTTCCCTGACAATACAGACTTTGTCAATAACCTCGGTTCCTATTATCTGATTGCGAAAAGTGATTACAAGACTGCATATAAATATTACAATAAGGTCTTGAAATCTCATCCAGACAATGAAACGGCCATAAGGAACGGTGTCCTTGCCGCCAGAAAACAGAAGAATGTCAAGCAGGAGAAGAAGTATCTCGAGATGATGCTGAAATATGGCTCGGAGAGAGACCGGCTTCAGGCGGAAGGACGTCTCAATGCATTGAAGAAATAATCTTTGGACGCGTCTTTCTACATAGCATCACGACTCCGCTTCAAGGGGAAGGCCGCAATAATCTGCATTGCGGTCAGTTTCTTTGTGATGATAGTTGCTGTGGCTGTTTCTGCCGGTTTCAGACATGCCGTCCGTGCCAGTCTTTCAGATATGTCGGGTGATATACTCCTTTCTGCTCCGGATCTTAACGTGATGAACGGGACGAGACCTGTCGATGCTTCAGATCCGTGTCTTGCGTATGTCGTGTCTTCTGAACTTGTGTCGAAGGTCGTTCCGACAGTATGGCGTGCAGGAATCGTGAAGCATGGCGAAAGCATGCATGGGGTCGTGGTGAAGGGCGTTCCGACAGCTGTCAGTGATACCGTACCTCTCGGAATCTCGATTCCGAGAAAACTCTCGCGTATCTCAGGACTTAACCCGGGAGACAGGATGCTGACATATTTTGTTGGCGATGATCTGAAAGTGCGTCAGTTCAACGTAGTGGAAGTCCATGATGCTGTGGTGGAGACAGATGACAGATTCATCGTCTATGCCTCCCTGTCTGACATGCAAAGACTGAACGGCTGGGATGAGAATCAGGTTTCCGCTATTGAAGTTCATCTGACTCCCGGACATGACGATGAAGCTTCCATAAATGCAGCGACACAGGAGATCGGTTCTATTGTAAGCCTTTATCAGGAGAAGGACGATCTTGTAGCGACGTCTTCGGTATCGCGTTACCCGCAGCTGTTTGCATGGCTCTCCCTGATAGATTTCAATGTCGGGATCATACTTCTTCTCATGACTGTGGTTGCAGGCTTCAATATGATTTCCGGTCTTCTCATAATGCTTTTTGAGAACATTTCCACAATAGGAGTCCTGAAGTCTTTAGGAATGACGGACCGCTCCATTTCAAAGGTCTTTCTTGCAAGTTCTGCTGTCCTTGTAGGGAAAGGGATGGCGATCGGTAATATCCTCGCCATCGTGGTGTGCATCATACAGAAAACGACACATGTCCTCAAGCTTGATCCCGAGAATTATTATGTGTCGTTTGTACCAGTGGATATCGATCCCGGCATGGTATTGCTTGCGGATGGCGTTTCATTCGCGGCAATCATGGTCCTTCTTCTTATACCATGCCTCTTTATATCAAAGGTGGACCCGGCAAGGACGGTACGGGTCAGATAGAGGGACAGATGGTACAGAATGCATCATACAGATTCATGATGCTTTCCACATATGCCATTGTCTCATGACCCTGGAATTTTCCAAGCTTTACTGATTCTTCTTCAAGGATTGCATCTTCCCTCATCAGAGGAATGACTGTCATGACCTCGTCCCAACTTTTGCTGTCGACAGACTTGGCCTCGGCAAGCCTGCGGCAGTCTGCTATCCTGCCTTCTCCGGCGTTATATGAAGCAAGTGTGAATTTGATCTGCTCGGTCTTGTCCATGTCCTCTCCGTCGAACATCCTCTGCAGTCTCTTGAGGTGGCTGGTTCCTGCCTTAAGATTCTTTTCGGGATTCAGGAGGTCGTCGATTCCATAGTATTCTGCGGTTGACGGCATCACCTGCATAAGTCCTGTAGCACCTCGATGCGACCTGGAGTTGATGGAGAATTTGGATTCCTGATAAACCACTGCTGCGAGCATCCTCCAGTCCCATCCGAGCTCTGCCGCATATTTCTTCAGAAGTCCGTCGTAAGGACTTATGGTACGGGAAGTGATTCCGTTCTCAGCTTTTCTGAGAGGGTTTCCATAGGTAGAGTATCGTCTTTCGATGGACATGTAGTCTGGCGAACCTGCCATGTAGCTGATCCACATGTTTATCTGACGTAGTCTTGCATCGGATTCCTTGGATACCATCCATGCTGAGCATGAGTTCATCATTCTTGAAATCTCAACGCTGTCCCTGTCTTCCTCGAGGTCATGCGCATGCGCTATGACTATGTCCACTTTTCCCTGCTTGAGAGAGTCTATGTAGTTCTCACCTTTGACAGGTGTGAGGATGCTGATGTTGCATCGGTTATCCTCTGCAAACCTGCTGAGGAGTTCGTAGTTCATGCCGGTCTCAAGACCGTGCCCTGCGTACATCTCGTCACCGAGATCTATCACGCATCTGATGTCCTGTCCCGCAAAGGCATTTGCCGTGTGGGCTCCGTTCAGCATGCGGCCTTTCTCGCATAGGGGAGTAAGGCAGATGATTGTCAGAGTTATAAGGACGTTTCTTAATCTTCTTTCTGTTTTACCACTAACTTTCATACTTTACTAACGTCTTTGGGCGGCCTGTTGTCTTCCGCCTCCTGCCTGATTGTTCCTTGCGCCTCCCGCGTTCGGACCGCTCTGGCTTTTCGGACCGTTAGGTCCTGTTGTCGATACCTTTCCCGGACGTACCCAGAAAGGCCATGTTATACCGAATTTTATCGCTCTCTGAGGGGCTATGTAGCCGGCTGCAGAGAAATAGTCTGCTGACTTGTTCGGCCATCCCATGTTTACATTCACCGCTTTGATGAAGATGCTCGCCTTCTTCCACTGGATGTTGACGAACGCATCTATATATGGGCAGTTTCCGTACTTTCTTTCGTCCTGGTTGTGGAACACTCCGAGTACAGGGTTATATGCAGGTGCATACCATTCTGTAGTGTATGTTCCGTTTGCTCCGATCTGCATCTGCATGACGTTCTTCACGACGTCGAACTGAATGTAATATCGGAAGTTGAGGGCCAGCAGCGGCAGCGGCAGCACTTCCTGATCAGACGAAAGCTGCAGCATCGCGTGATGGTCCAGATGGAACTTCCATACGAGGAAGTTCTTTCGCAACGTTGCCGTCATGACGCTCATAGGGGCTGTGTTCTGCTGTACAAAGCCCTGAGTGTCATAATAGATGTTGTTGCTCAGCAGTCCGTAACCGAATGAAGCTGCCATATCCCATCTCGGGATCGAGACTGATGCTTCCACCTTGGTCGTCGATATCTTGCTGAAGTCGTTGTCCCATTTGTAATGGTTTGTGAACAAGTGCTGCTGGTAATAGTCCGGCTCCTTGAGGCTTGTCTCGAAGTGGGCTCCTATCGTAAGCGGGCTGTTGCGGTATCTGCGGAACGGATATGCGTTGAAGGTCATGTTGGCTTCGATTCCGAAGTCGTTTATCTCATAACCCAGGAAATTGTATTTTCCCTTGGCGTTCCATGACAGGTACCTGCTGTACTGGCCGTTTGCTCCTGCATAAAGATAAACCGAGTTCTGAAGCACGTTTGTTCCTCCGCTGAGATAGTCTGTCGGGCTGAAGCTGAAGTAGTTCGCCAGCTTGTCTCCTATACCCACATCCAGCTTTGAAATGATTCCGTCATCCTTCCAAGGCTGGAGTCTGATGAAGACCTTGTTGTCCAGACGCATGACTCTGAGTGAGTCCATGCTTGATGTCGGATTTATGTAGAAGCGGTCTCCGTAGAATTCCTTTCCCAGAGGATCGCTTATCTTGTCCTTGTATGTCTTGCTGAATACGGAATATTCCGTGCTGTGGCCGATGAAGGCTGTGGTTATGTCTGTGTTTATTCTTGCAGTGTCAGCCTTAGCCGCTTCAATGGCCAGCTGTCTCTCTTCTTCCGCCATCAGTTCGGCGATAGCTGTAGAGTCTCCGCTTGCCATGATGCTGTCACGCCTTGCCTCCTGAAGCTTTCTTTCCTTTCTTCCCTTGAGGTCTGTCAGGAAAGTCAGCGGAATCCTGTATGACTGGTCAAGGTAGAGGGTATTCTTCTTGAGCTGGTTTTCTGCGTCACGCAGATACACGTCGATCTCACGTGCATCGACAGTCGTGTCTCGGATCCACGATTCATCGACTATACCTCCGTTTTCGCTTCGCTTTACCTTGTTGTATATGTATCCTGCATGCATCAGGTACTTCTTTCCCAGATAGTTGACCGAGGTCACGAAGGTCTTGTTGGCGGTGTCTTCCCTCTTGAGCATACCGTTGCCTCCGTATCTTCTGAAGTCAATCGTGAAGTTCAGGGCAGGTGTGATGTTCTGGGTCGTGAGCACTCTGATGTTGGCCTCCTCCTTTTCCTGATTGGCGAACAGGGTACCATAATATGCAAGCTCTGTATGAGGGGTCTTTGTGTTGTATTGAGGGAGGGTCTCAGGTGTGTAGCTCCAGAGGCTGTAAGGCGAATAGAAGATGGCATTGTCTTCTTCCGTCCTCTTGAACCAGTCGTAAAGCTGGACAGGGGAGCCGCTGATTCCCAGCCATGATGCATTTATGTCCTCGTTGAAGAATACGTAGTCATAGAAACTGCGTCTGTATGATGTGTCAGGGTCCATGTCCCTGACTTCTACCATGTTGTGGAAATCCCTGTCGTGCTTCCAGGTTATGATTCTCTTGAAATGAAGGGAGTCCGGAACCGCGAAAGTTTCAAGGATGCGTGGGATGGATTCCCTTACGCTGTCCTTGTATGCCCTGATGCTGTCCTTGATCTCGATCTTTCTGTTTGCTGCCGCAATGAGTGCGGGAAGCGCCTGCTCTGCATCATATTTCTTGCGTTCCTTTCGTGTGAGCGAAGCATACCATGCATCGAATGCAGCTTTTGCCACTTCAGTCGAGTCCTTGATGTACAGGGAATCGAGCCTCATGAGTTCGAGAGTGTCTCCGGCAGCAATCAGGGAATCCCTGATCTGGAATCTTGTCGTAGAGTCCTTGAGGGCTATATAATACTTGAATTTGAAAGGGTCGGTATACTGGAGGGAATCCGGAATCCTGATGGTGTCACGGACTGCGATCGTGTCGGGAAGAATGCTGTCGCTGACATGTGTCGTGTCAGGCAACTGGGTGAGCATCAATGAATCAGCAAGCCTTCTCAAACCTGCTGACCTGCCTGCGTCTACTCCGAATGACTGTATTGCAGCCACACTTATCAGCAGAAGCGGTACCCATATTTTTGCGATAAGATTCTTCATAACAAGACGGCAAAGGTACGAATAATTATTTGATTATTCAATACTTATGCCCTCCTCGGCCATTTCTGCCAATGCCTTGAGATGTCCCTGATGGTCAACGTATCCGATGCAGTCCTTCAGAAGACGGACCTTGAATCCGGCCTTCATGATGTCTTCGCATGTGTTGCGGACGCAGTATTCAGTAGCGATTCCGCATACATATACATCTGTGGTGTCAAGGAGTTCCAGAATCTCTACAAGGGATTGTCCGGCAGTGTTAAGTCCTTCTGCACCAGAGTATTGCTCCGATGCTCTGTCGCATCCTTTGTCAAATGTAAGTTCCTCTGACGCGTATGGGATCAGGTCTTCATGGATTTCTCCTCCGCGAGTGCCTGCCACGCAATGTGGCGGCCATATTCCGCCGTATTCCTTGAACGAGGAATGGTCTGCAGGATGGTGGTCCCTTGTGAACAGGATAGGGAACATGTCGAGGATTTCATGGTCCTCTCCTCCCTGTCCTTTCGTCTGTCTGTCGATGAATTTCAGAGTCTGCCTTACGGCTTCTTCTGAATTGTGACATGCGAGACTTCCGTCGATGAAGTCGTACTGCATGTCCACTACCACTAACGCGCTGTCTTTCATATTAGAATCTGAAGTTACGTATTTCGGTCACCAGTTTGTTGATGATGCTCATCTTGAGGTTATACAGGTCGTCTGAAATGTCGACCTTATAATAATGAGGATTTATAAGGCGTCTCTCGCTCGGGCTGAAATGCATCAGTGTCCGGTTGTAATATTCCTTCTTTTCCATGAGGGTATGGTGCGGAACGCATCTCTTTCCGTTCTCGATGACCTTATGCTGCATGTTAAGGACTGTATATTCTCCCGCTTCGAATGTCTTCGTCTTGTATCTGTCGTATTCGTCGCATACGGTGAAGGTCTCTCCGGCCTCTATCTTTCTGCTGAGTTCATCTCCTCTCAGGCATGTCACATCCACCTTGAAGATCTCGCCTTTCGACGGGTCGTTTATCATGATCCTGTATGTGATCTGGAATCCCGGGTTGATCAGCTTGATCTTGTCTTCAGAGCGTTTGAGTACTGGCTCGCCGTCTATTTCGACCAGCTTGTATACGTTTCCGAAACATGGCGCCGCCTTTGAAGTGGCTATCGCATCTCCTACGCCGTATGAGTCTATGCATGCTCCCTGCCTTTCGAGATCTGTTATAAGGTATTCGTCCAATGAATTGGTTGCGAATATCTTGCATTTAGTCAGTCCGTGTTCGTCAAGGATCCTGCGGCATTCGATGGAAAGGTATGCGAGGTCGCCGCTGTCGAGTCTGACTCCGTAGCCCGGACCGTATGAGTCGTCAATGCCGTTTTCCTTATATGCCTTGATGGCGTTCAGCACGCCGCATTTCAGTGTGTCGTATGTGTCGATAAGAAGGATGATGCCTTCTCCCTTATGGGTCTTTATATATGTGTCGAATGCCTTGAATTCGCCTGCCACGCTGCTGCCGAATGCGGTCACGAAGCTATGGGCCATTGTTCCGGTCGAACCGTAGTCGAACATCACTCCCGCCAGAATGTTGGATGTGCTGGCACATCCGGCGATCACTGCCGCTTTGGCTCCATATGTCGCCGCCCATGGTCCGTGGGCCCTTCTTGAACCGAATTCGCTTACCGGACGGTTTGTGGACCTGCATACGCGTGATGCCTTTGTCGCTACAGCCATCTGGTGGTTCATTATGCAGAGCATAGGGGTCTCAAGTACCTGTGCCTCGATCAGCGGCCCTTCGATAATGACGATCGGCTGGTTCGGAAAAGCGATTTCTCCTTCACGCATGGCATAGACCGTTCCTGTGAACTTCATTGCGGAAAGATAGCCTCTGAATTCAGCGTATTCCTCTCCGGGAAGGAACTTCTCGAAGAATGCGGGGTCCATGTTGCCGAGGTTTTCGATCATTTCGATTACCTCGTCCGTGCCGCTGACGACTGCCCAGTTGTTGTTTTCCGGAGCCTTTCGGTAGAAGAGGTTGAAGACTGCCTTCTTGTCTTTCATTCCGCTGTCGTAGAAGGATTTTCCCATCGTGTACTGGTACTTGTCCGAGCAATATGCATGATTAAGCATCTCTGTTGTGGTTTATAAATCATACAAAATTAACTTTTTTATCTCAACATTTTCGTAAATTCGCAAAAAATCTGATCATAAATGGATCGCTTGAATATATTGTATGAGTCGAAATATGGCTGTGCACCTGTTTCTGTAACCCCTCTGACAGGTTCCGCAAGCAACCGACGGTATTACAGGCTGGTGTCGGAGGCCGGTTGCTGTATCGGTGTCATAGGAACGGACGCTAGGGAAAATAATGCCTTTGTGACTGTCGCGCGCCATTTTCATGCCAAAGGCATTAAAGTGCCGGAGGTCTATGCCGTGAGTGAGGATATGTCGGCGTATCTGCAGGAAGACCTTGGTGACAGGGTGCTTTTCGATATGCTGGTGGCTGCACGTCGCGGCAACGAGGATATTGTTAAGGTCGAGGCTCTTCTGAATAAGGCGATGGCGATGCTCCCGGCGATCCAGTATGACGGAGCAGAAGGCCTTGATTTTTCAGTGTGCTATCCCCAGCCTTCCTTCGACAGGAGGATGGTGATGTTCGACCTGAACTATTTCAAGTATTGCTTCCTGAAACCTTCGGGCCTGGAGTTTGACGAGGTCCGGCTTCAGGACGATTTCGAAAGGTTTGCTGATGATCTGCTGAAGGAGGATACTGACACGTTCCTGTACCGTGATTTCAATGCAAGGAATGTGATGATATATGGAGGCGAACTGTATTTTATTGATTTCCAAGGAGGAAGACGTGGTCCTATATACTATGATGTCGCTTCTTTTGTTTGGCAGGCAAGGGCGAAGTATCCTGACGCATTGAAGGAAAGAATGCTAGGAAGCTATCTGACAGAACTCGCCCGATATCGTCCTGTGGACCGCAAAGCTTTCATGGAAAGACTGGACCTTTTCATACTTTTTCGTCTGCTTCAGGTTCTGGGTGCATACGGATTCCGGGGTCTGGTGGAGCACAAGGCAAATTTCGTGACCAGCATCCCGGCTGCCATATCGGAACTGAAATCCATAGCCCATAGGTTTTCTGCCATGTATCCATACATGACTCAGACTTTGGAGAGGCTGTGTAACCTTCCTCGTTTTGAAGAAATTGCTTCTGACGGAGTTCTGGAAGTGCGTGTCAGCAGCTTTTCGTTCAAGAAAGGCATGCCATATGATCCTTCCGGCAACGGAGGCGGCTATGTCTTCGACTGCCGCTCCATACATAACCCCGGCAGGTATGAACAATATAAGAAACTGACAGGCAGAGACGAACCGGTCATCCGGTTCCTGGAGGAAGACGGCGAGGTGTTCCGCTTCCTTGAGCACGTCTATGGAGTTGTAGACCCGCATGTCGAGACATTCAGACGCCGCGGCTTTACCAGTCTGATGGTCAGCTTCGGCTGCACAGGCGGCCAGCACCGCTCGGTCTATTGCGCCGAGCGTCTTGCAGCCCGCCTTCGTGAAGAATACCCGGACATCCGTGTCCGTCTGATCCACCGTGAGCAGGGCCTGGACAAAGTGTTGTGATTATGAAAGCGATGATATTTGCGGCGGGACTTGGAACCCGTCTGAAACCGATAACAGATACTCTTCCGAAGGCTCTTGTGCCTGTGGGAGGGAAGCCGCTTATAGAACATGTGGCACGCAAGCTCAAGGCATCCGGTATTGATGAGGCAGTGGTGAATGTCCACCATATTGCCGATAAGGTAGAGGCCTGGGTAGGGGAGCAGGACGTCATGAAGATGGAAGTGAGCGACGAGCGTAAGATGCTTCTTGAGACCGGAGGTGCTGTACTTCATGCACGGAGGTATCTGGAAGGCTGCGGACATTTCCTGATACATAATGTGGACATAATGTCAAATGCCGACTTGAAATGGCTGGAAGGCCAGGTCCGTGACGATGCGTTGGCGACACTGCTGGTAAGCAGACGTCCGACCAAAAGGTTCTTCCTTTTCCATCCCGGCACCATGCGGCTTGCAGGCTGGCATAATGCAGGAACGGGAGACAGCATTATGGCTGACGAGTCGCTTAAGGTGGAAGATTGCAAGGCCTATGGCTTTTCAGGCATACATGTCATGTCGGACAAGGTGTTTGGCCTGATGGATGAATATGTGGCTGAAAAGGGACTGCCTGTGGATCCGGAGGTCGGAGTGAAGTTCCCGGTAAGGGACTTCTATCTATGGGCAGCAATGAGGGCTCCGATATATGGCGTCGTGGCTGAAGGCCTTGAACTGCTTGATGTCGGCAAGCTTGATGCCCTTGCCCCTGCAGAAGAATTCATTAAAACGAACGTGATATGAAATTTTTAGGAAACATTCTGTGGCTCGTGCTGGGAGGACTCCTGGTGGCCGTCTATTATTGGATTGTAGGTCTTGTAACCTGTATCACCATCATCGGCATTCCTTTCGGTGTCCAGCTGATGAAGATCGGAACGTTCGCTCTTTGGCCTTTCGGTCATGAAGTGCAGCCCGGTCCTTCGGACAGCGGCTGTCTGGCGATCATCATGAATGTCATATGGATATTGGTGGGAGGAATAGAGATAGCTTTGCTCCATCTGTCGTTCGGATTCATATGTTGTATCACCATTGTCGGAATACCTTTCGGCATCCAGCATTTCAAGATGGCTCTTCTGGCCCTGGTGCCGTTCGGAAAGAACATAGTATAAAAAAAAAGACCCTCAAAGGGTCTTTTTTTATATGCTCATAGGCGGGATCTCGTCGCAGTTGCTGCGGGCTCCGTCTGTCGCAGGCGGAATGTTCCGCAATACCACGCATGCTGCTGCAACGAATGCTGCACATGCGATGAATATGCCTGCATATGCCCATGGACTGAGCACGTCGGCAAAGGTTTCCGCTTCTTCAAGATCCGGTATCCTGCTGAAAACCACGGCCATGGTATTGTTCACGCAATGCATGAGCATGGTCAGCTTCAGCGAGCCGGTCCTGTAGTATACATATCCGAAGAGCACTCCGAGAAGGAAGGCAGGAAGCGCCTGCCATGGATTCATGTGGAGCAGTGCAAAGAATACGGCAGAAACAAGTATGGCCGAAACCGGGCTGGTTTTCTGGAGAAGGCCCCTAAGCACGATACCCCTGCACAGCCACTCTTCAAACAGAGGAGCAAAGACTGAAACGGATATCAGCGTAATCCATACTGGAGCGTCCATCAGCTGCTCCATCGCGTTCTCGAACCACTCCGGAGCTTCCGGCATGACTGCGTTCAGACTGTCGGCCATGAAAGCTGCGGCGATGGTAGCGATTGATACGATGACAGCCATGCGGAAGCCTCCGAGCTTGCCGAAATGGCTGCTGTCGATGGCGTAGCCTGTCTCAAAGAATTCATTCCTGCGGCTGTTTGCAGAAACATAAAGCCAGGCAGGGATGAACATCACCGGGTATGAGATCACCGTTCCATACAGCTGGGCGAACTCAGCAGATACCAGGGTAAGGGCTCCGACCAGCATGCTTCCGATGAGAGAACCGAGAAGGAACATGACAAAAAGCATCATCATGCCGCCATATCCCGGCACATAGTGTGAATGATTTGAGAAGAGGTCGTATGAACCTCTTCCCGTATGTCTTTTGAAGAATCCCATGCCTATTTATATAATGGAGTAGGGTATACTCCCTTGTCAGCGAGTTCCTGGAACTTTGCCACAACGCCAGGCCTGTCTTCCTTGAATGTCACTCCGAACCAGCGTGAAGGTGTCGAGAGAAGCTGGGTCTTTCCGCTTCCGTCCTTGATCATGCAGTCGATTGCGTAAGGGATGTAGAACTCAGCCTTCAGCTCATTGATGTTCTTCTCAAGGAAGCCTTTGAAGATAGCGGCGCTCTTCTCGAAATAGTCAGGTGTGAAGCCCCACATGTTCATAGAACAGAGTGCCTTGCCCTGGAGTTCTACAGTCTCTCCTGTAACGCTGTTCTCTCCGTAGATCTTTCCGTCCTCAGCCATGGCGATCTTGTGGTGCTCGACGACGTTTGTAAGGTAGCCTTCAGCGTCGGCTGTTCCGATTCCTCTCGATACTGCTCCTGACTCTGACAATGTGTTGTCAAGTTCGAAGCCTACGAGGCAGAACTCTCCGGTCTTTCCTTCGTGGGCTCTGAGCCAGTCTCCAAGGACCTTGAAAGACTCCTTTCCGTAATAGTCGTCACCGTTGATCACAGCGAAAGGCTCGTTTATCGCCTCTGCGCCCATCAGTACGGCATGTGCTGTTCCCCAAGGCTTTACGCGCTCAGGGTTCAAGGTGAAGCCTTCAGGTATCTTTGTGAGCTCCTGGGTAACGAACTGGAATTCGAGAGGCTCCCCGTCGATGCACTTCACGTTGCTGTACTTTTCCTTCACCACCTGCTCCATCTGCTCCTTGAAATATTCGCGGACGATATATACGACCTTGCCGAATCCTGCTTCTACAGCGTCGTAGATCGAATAGTCGATGATGGTTTCACCGTTAGGACCAAGTCCGTCCATCTGCTTGAGTCCGCCATAACGGCTTCCCATACCTGCGGCCAGCACTAAAAGAGTTGGTTTCATGTTTTCTGATTTTTTTATGATTATTTGTTTTATGTCTTTTTGAACAGAATACAAAAATAGTTAATTTTGTCGAGAGAATGCCAAAGATCATGGGAAAAATCAAAGATATATTCAGAGGACAGCATCGCCATTTTGCTTGGTTTGCCCTCATTGTGACCGGCATATTCCTCGTATTGTGGCTTGTCGGTTCGGGAAATACGTTCATTAACTGGGCGAAGGCCGGAGCTGAGATCCGCCATCAGGAAAAGCTCATCCGTGAGTATGAGGATCAGAATGAGGAAATGGACCGCCGCATAAGAATGATCCGCACTGATAAGGATACATTAGAAAAATTCGCCAGAGAGCAATTCAATTTTGCTGTCCCTGGCGAAGATGTGTATATCGTTGATTAGAATCCTGTGTATGTCCAAGGAGTGATGGCCCTTAGCTCTTCCTTTACCGATTCACTGACATCCAGTGTTTCGATGAAATCCGCTATTACTTCGTGATTGATTCCCGCTCCTGTACGTGTAAGCGCTTTAAGCGTCTCGTAAGGGTTCGGATAGTTCTCTCTGCGGAGTATCGTCTGTATTGCTTCCGCTACGACCGCCCAGTTCTTTTCAAGGTCTGCGCGTATCGCTGCCTCGTTGAGGATCAGCTTGCCGAGTCCTTTCTTCAATGAATTCAATGATATCATCGAATGTGCGAGAGGCATTCCTATGTTCCTGAGTACGGTCGAGTCCGTGAGGTCTCTCTGCAGTCTTGAAATAGGAAGTTTCATCGAAAGATGGGTGTAAAGTGCGTCTGCCACTCCGAAATTGCCTTCCGCGTTCTCGAAATCGATAGGGTTGACCTTGTGCGGCATTGCAGATGAACCTACTTCGCCTGCCTTCACCTTCTGACGGAAGTATTCCATGGATATATATGTCCAGATGTCGCGTGCGAAGTCTATGAGGATTGTGTTTATGCGCCTCAGGCAGTCGAAGAGGGACGCAAGATTGTCATAATGCTCGATCTGAGTGGTAGGGAACGACCTTTTAAGTCCGAGTGAAGCGACGAAGTCATTTCCGAATCCGATCCAGTCGATTTCAGGATATGCGACCTTGTGTGCATTCATGTTTCCTGTCGCTCCGCCGAACTTCGCCGGGTAGGTAAGCTGCTCGAACTGCCTGATCTGCTCTTCGATACGTACTGCGAAGACGTTGAATTCCTTGCCAACGCGGGTCGGTGAAGCCGGCTGTCCATGGGTCTTCGCAAGCATCGGGATGTCCTTCCATTCCTCTGCCATGCCTTTGATCAGGCCGAGAACCTCCTTCAGCAGCGGCATGAAGCATTCGTCGATGGCTTCCTTGAAAGAGAGAGGGACTGAGGTGTTGTTGATGTCCTGCGAAGTCAGTCCGAAGTGGACGAACTCTCCCCACTTGAGGATGTCCATTTCCTTGAAGCGGTCCTTGATGAAGTATTCCACGGCCTTGACGTCGTGGTTTGTCACCTTCTCTATTTCCTTGACCTTCGCCGCGTCTTCCGGTGTCATGTTCCTGTAGATGTCCCGCAATGCTTCGAACTTCGACTGGTCGAAATCCGCCAGCTGCGGGAGAGGGATCTGGCAGAGCGCGATGAAGTATTCTATCTCGATGCGTACCCTGTATTTTATGAGGGCATATTCGCTGAAATATCCGCTAAGAGGTTCTGTCTGACGCGAATAGCGTCCGTCGATAGGCGAGACCGCCAGAAGTGCATGATTGTCCATTTCTTCGTTGATTAACTTTTCGGCTGCAAAGATAATAAAAAAGGTATAATGGACAATTTGACAGAATAAGTTGTAGTTTTTTGTTGATAATTAATTATATTTGCGCGATTTAGTGTAAATAACCAAAGTCAAAAAAGCATAAATAAATGAAGAAATTATTTTCAAGAATGTCGCTTGTCGGCCTTATGGCGTTGATGTGCGGCATGTTTTACGGATGTAAACCGGAAGGGGAAAAATCAGCTTTCTCTGTGTCAGTAAAGGAAGCGGGACCTGAGTACGTCCTTATCCAGGTGAGTGCACCGACCTCTGTCGATGTTGCATACATGCTTGATACCAAGGAGAAGAGGGTGGATAACCCTGTGATGATCTTTGCATCAGGCGAGACTCTTACCGTAAAGCCTGATGATGTCATCAGAATCAGCAAGGGCCTTGAAGAGGATACCCAGTATTATCTTTATGCAGTAGCAAAGCTTGATGCCCAGAACTATTCTGAGATCATCACTCTGCCTTTCAAGACGACAGTGTATGACCTTGACGAACTCATCACTGTAGTTGATCAGAGCTATGACGGTTTCAAGGTGCGCCTTACTGTTCCGGAAGAGACAAAGAAGAGAGGCAATGCCATCCGTTACGCTCAGTCGGACATCATGATGTACAACTACATGGGGCAGGACGACTACCGCAGCCTTCTTTATAACGGCGGTGCTTATACGAAGTTCGTGACCGATGACGAAACGATCGTATACTCTGAGGATACCAACTGGTATCAGACAGGAGAGGATGCCGACGGAGACGGCGAGGTCGACTGGGATACCAATTACAACCCGATTTCTCCTGGCGAGCCTATCGTCTACATTGCAGGTGAGTTCTCTTGGATGAACGGAGATGAGGATGCGTTGCTTGACGACAAGGGTAAGGAGATCTTCGGCTTCCCTGGCGGATGGGATCCGGGCTATTTCATGCCGCTCCTCGACCCTTCTTATTATACCGGCAACAGCGGAAAGTCGCAGAGCAGCATGGGTATCATCACCGATTACGAAATCACTTCGCCTATGGACTCATACTGGACAGGCGCATTCCAGAGAAAGCATTTCTTTGTGAAGCAGCCTCAGCCGTTTGACGGCAAGGTGGATGTGAAGCTTGTAGATGCAAGCCCTATCGACCTTGTCATGGAGTTCTATCCTGACGAGAACGTCAAGCAGTATGCCGTTGGTGTGTTCGACGACAACATGCTTGAGGAAATCATGAAACTCTGCAATAACAGGGAGGATTATCTCCAGTGGGCAATCACTTCTTATTTCGCAGCCTACACATTCGGTACAAGAGTGGCAAAGGAAGCTGTGCAGATGAAGCTTACATCCTTCTATTATCAGGATGCGATCGGAGAGAATACCGACTATCATGTCCTCGTTACAGCAATGGGTGACGACATGGCTACCATCCAGAACTTCCAGAGATACAAGTTCACTACCACTTCCAAGGTGAAGGACGCTCCTGAGATTCTTGTTACAGCACTTCAGGATGAGTCTACCCCATATGTGGCCAAGTTCAACGTGAAGTGTACGACAGCTGCTGAAGGCAACCCTGTGACCGAGTGTTATTATGCCGCCAACTACAAGAGGGACTGGCTTCTTGAGATCAACGCGGGAGCAACATATTTCAACATCGTTGCAGGCAACAAAGCTGTTCCCGGCTGCATCTTCACTACTGAAATGCTCGAGGCTGTAAATTCACCTGAAGGATGCGAGATTGCCATCCCTTCTATCGACGGTGAAGTCACAAGACTTGCTGTGCTCGGCTACAACGACGAGTATACTCCTAATGACCTGACAAGCTACAAGGCAACCGAGATCGATGATGGTGAGTGCCCTGGCATCGCAGACTGCACGACTCCATGGCTTGAGATGAAGCAGTATGTCGATTACGACTATGACAAGCTCATAGGTGACTGGACTGCTACCGCAACCCTCAAGAGAGCATCTGACGGAAAGAGTTTCATCCACAGCTCGAAGATTACCATAACAGACAACCTTAACGACTATCCTTCAGAACTGCCTGATTCCGTTTATAATATATATAAGGAGGCGAGCAAGTATGAGAAGGAAAAGGTGGACGGCCTCTGGAATGAGTTCAAGCAGATGTCGAAGGATGTGGCAAAGAATCGTCTTGAGTACCAGAACAGACTTCTTGTTCTGGGATGGCTCGATGCAGACTCATTCAACCGTCTTGATACATATACTCCATACGATCTTTTCATCGACAGGACATACAAGTCTGTAGATGTGTCATCTATGTTCAACGACTTCGGACCGAAATGGTATCTGGAGGCTGTCGAGGATGGAAACGGAAACGTCTCTCTTGTAGCTCCGTTTGATTCCAACTTCCTTCCACCTTCGGCAAACTGGAGCGTTCCTTTCTATTTCGCAGGTATGGAGCTTGAAAAATATTATACAGTAATGTATGGAGACGGATTTACTGCTGCCTTCCCTGTTGAGGTCTCTGAGGACTGGGATACCATCACAATCAAGCCTCTCGAATATGTGGACGGCGAGGGTAACAGGACAGAATTCTATCCTCAGATGTTGGGTATAGACTATAAGATGAGCCAGACTATCCTTGAAAACGTGGTTGTTTCAGATGTAGTGCTTACCAAGGGATGGTCAGAGGCTGAAGCTGCATCAGCAGGTGTACAGAAGTCTGCACGTCGCGGATCATCAGCAGTGTTACGCCCTGAAGGTGATTTCCCTAAGACTGTCTACATGCCTATGACAGAACTCCAGGCTGCTCCTGAACTCAAGAAGATCGAAGGAACCCTCGTGACAAAGGAACAGTTCAAGGAAAGGGCCGACAAGTTTGTTGAAATGAGATATAATATTAAGAAATAATGAAGGTATTGTTCAAATATGCATCACTGCTTGCAGCAGCAGTGATGCTTTTCGCCTGCGGCGAGGAGAATAAGCAGCAGGGAAACGGCAATGAAGGCGTCGGTACTGCGGATTTCCGCCTTGTTGCAGACAAGGATGTCATCCAGTCCAACGGACAGGATGCGTCGACCCTGACAGTATATCTTGACGGTAAGGATGTGACTTCAGACGCTGTCATCTATAATGACAAAAGTGAGGAGGTTACTCTTACGGACGGTAAGTTCGTTGCGACTGCAGACGGAGAGTACAAGTTCTGGGCTGCGTACGGCACATACAGCACATTTGACAAAAGTAAAGACGACAGCGGAATGATAACCGTCAAGGCCATCTCTGTCGCTGTCCCTGATGCGGTTGAGGATCCACAGGCATCCAACACTTCGTTTGTACATCGTGCATTCCTCACCCAGTACACAGGAACCGGATGCGGCTACTGCCCGTATATGATCAAGATCCTCCGCGAACTCATGGCTGACCAGACCATTCCGAACAAGGCTGTGCTTGCGGCAGTTCATTCGTACTCGAATGCTGACCCGGCATATATTTCTGCGCCGAAGGTAAATAACTATCCTTATATGCATATTGACCTTGCGACTGGTTTCTCTCATTCACAGGGTTCGGCCCCTCTCTACTCGCAGGTGAACAGCATTGCTGCTTCTGATGCCAAGGCCGGTATCTCTGTCAACCCTAAGCTTTATGACGACGGAACTCTCGTTCTTAAAGTCGCTGTCAAGGCTGCACAGGAGGGTGATTACAGAGTCGGAGCATGGCTTCTCGAGGATGAGATCTATGGACAGCAGACTGACTATGACGGTATTGGTGACGATAGCTACAGCACTCATGAGAACTGTGTCCGCCTTATCGATTCCAGATATGACGGAGAATGGGCAGGCATGCCTGTAGGTACCCTCAAGGCTGGAGAGACTGGCGAAAAGACTTTCGTTATGAAACTTAAGCTTACAGGTTCAAAGCCTTGGAAGGTTGAGAACCTGCATCTTGCTGTAATCGTTTCAAGAGGAGAGAAGGCGGGATACACCGTATGCAACGCAATCGACTGTCCTATCGACGAACCGACTCCGTTCGAATACAGATAATGCCGTTTCCGGCATGTCCGGGAATCTTAAAGAAGCAGCATCACTGCAAACACATATAGAAGGAAGCCTTGGAAACCGAGGCTTCCTTTTGTGTCATGGTAAATCACCGTCTCTGTCTCGTCCTCATCATTGATGGTGATTAGTTCCTCGAGGTCGGGGCGCGCTCTGAAAGACCATTTGCGGATAAGGAATCCGTCGCTGAAATATGTCACACCTCCGTTTGACCGGTTCATTGAAAGAAGGGTCTTTTTGTCAGCGGTGAAAGCTGTGATACCCAGCGGAATATCCGGCTGGCCGGATACCAGAAGGATGCTTTTGAATCCTGCGGCTCCGGCATTGCGGATGAATGATGAAATCTCTTCCCATTTGCCGGCCTTGATGTCAGGTCTATACACGGAAACTACCATCACTTTCCCTTCAGCCGCAGTCTCATCGTAATACTCTCCGTCCGGTCCGTAAAACGAAAGGTCTATCAGCCCTTCTGTATCATAATGATTGACGGCCATTGCAACCGTCCTGACGAATGTCCATGTCGAATCAGGAAGGTTTTCCAGATTGAATTCTTCCTCAACTCCATCTTTCTCATATACGAACAGTGCGTCGTATGCTCCCTGGTCTGAGGCGGTTTCTCCTGCCTTGAGCATTGCTCCCGCCTTATAATCCGTGAAGTCCATCATAGGTATGTACATCCAGGAATAGACTGTGAAAGCGAGGACGGATGTCGTTACTATGGCGAAAGGAACGTACTTATGCTTAAGCGGTGTCCCAAGCATCTTTGCCGGGAACAGGTAGGTGCAGAGCAGGACGCACAGGACGATGTTCTTCATGAATGTCTGCATGTGCGTGAGATGGATTGCTTCGCCGAAGCAGCCGCAGTCCATCTGCGGGTTGAAGACGAGCAGCAGCAGGGTCAGCAGCGTGAAGAATCCTTGAAGGGCGAGTGCGGCAATTCCGGTGAGTTTTCTCCACACGCCTGTTATGAGGGCTGTTCCGATTATGGTTTCAAGCAGTGCGAATCCTACACCGAGGGGCTTCGATGCGAAAGCAAGGAACTTCAGGTGGAGGAAATCAAGATATTCGGCCATTATCAGACCCGTCCCTACTGGGTCCATCAGCTTGAGCAGGCCTCCTATGAAGAAGACGAAGCCTGTAATGAATCCGCAGAAACGCTTTAGACGAAGCAGAAGATATCTCATGTCAGTTATTTAATTGAAGAATCTACGACAGTCTTGACCTTATCAAATATCACACCCGGAGGAAGCATGTTGCCGTTTTCGTCCGAACAGTCGATACGGATGAACTTCGGGTCGATCTCACATTGCCTCCTGTAGATGTCGCGGACCTTCTTCTGGAACTCGATGTCGGCTTCATGGATGTCCTGTCCGCCGCCGAGATATTCCCTGTCGGCGCCTCCGCGCTGGCTTTTCAGTTTTGACTCTACAAAACCTATAGGTACATCAAGGAATATGTTGAGGTCGGGTCTTGGCAGGTCGAAATCGCCGTATTCGGTGTTGAATATCCATTCCCTGAGGTCGGCTGCTTCCTCACTGTCCTTGAGCTTTGCGCATTGGTAGGCTATGTTCGAATAAACGTATCTGTCAAGCAGGACAGTTCCGCCGCCTGCCAGAACTCTTTTCATGTCCGGAGCTGCCCCATGCCTGTCTTCCGCAAACAGAAGAGCCACAAGCTGAGGATGCACAGCTTCGTTCGATCCGAAGTCTCCGCGTAGGAAACGACTGATCAGCTCTCCATATACGGGAGCGTCATAACGTGGGAAGTGTATGTATTCGAGGCTGCCGAATACGCTCTCAAGATAATCTCTAAGTTTCTTTACCTGGGTGGACTTTCCAGACCCGTCCAGCCCCTCAAGGACTACAAGCATGACCGTTTGTTTTATTGTTCAACCTACAAAGATAGTCAAAAAGATGTTTCGCTTTGCTCAACATGACAACTAAAGTTCGATAGTAAGAGCCTTTTTTATTATTTTTGCGCCATGAAGACGAACAGACATATAGACATAATGGGCATCGTCAATCTGACCGACGATTCGTATTTCGCCCAAAGCCGTTGCTCCGATACGGACGCGGTGTTGCGGAGGGCTGGTCAGATGGTCGAGGAAGGCGTCGATATATTGGACTTCGGTGCATGGTCGTCCCGTCCAGGCTCGGTCCCTTCCGGACCGGAAGAGGAGTGGCGCAGGCTCGCTCCCGCTCTATCTGCGGTCAGGAAAGAGTTTCCTGATCTTCGCATTTCTGTTGACACCTACTGGTCTTTCGTGGTGGAAAATACATATGATCTCATCGGCGATTTCCTGGTCAACGACATTTCCGCGGGCGAGGATGATCCGCTCATGCTTCCGACTGTCGGACATCTTGGCCTTGAATATGTTGCGATGCATAAGCGCGGCACGTCGCTGACCATGCAGTCTCTTACTGATTATGATGATGTAGTGGCCGAGGTCATCCGATATTTCGAGGATTTCTCTATGAAGGCCTCTGAAGCTGGCATAAGGTACTGGATCATGGATCCCGGATTCGGCTTTGCAAAGGACGTGGACCAGAATTATTCGCTTCTTTCAGGCCTCGCGTCGATACGGGATGCATCCCTCCGGTGGCAGAGACCTCCTGCACGCCTTCTTGTCGGAGTCTCGCGCAAGAGCATGATATACAAACCGCTTGGCATATCTCCGGAAGATGCGCTCGCGGCAACTCAGGCTGTCCATATGGCGGCCCTTATGAACGGTGCCGACATGCTGCGTGTCCATGATGTGAAGGAGGCAAGACAAGTAATTTCGCTATACGAAATGATGGCTTTGGCCTGATTCTGAGGCCGTTCGGTTGAATTTCTGTAAAAAAATTTTCAGAAAAGAGGAAATATCACTACTTTTGCGACATTATGTACCCTTATGGGAAAGGGTATTTTGTATCGTAAATAACCGGATTTTTATGAGAACATTTCTTTTAAGCCTTGCTGCTATGTTTATGGCGGTTTCTGCGATGGCTCAGGTGCCGTCAGTAAAGGTAGAGAATTCCAAGGGAGAAGCGTTTGATACAGCTCAGCTTCTTGATGAAGGCACTCCGATGATCATTTCATTCTGGTCTACTACATGCAAGCCTTGCATCCGCGAACTTGAAGCCATCTATGAGTCGCTTCCTGACTGGCTGGAAGAGGTAGACTTCCGCGTTGTAGCGGTATCTACTGACGACAGCAGGCAGCTCGCCAAGGCAAAGTCATTTGCCGAAGGACGAGGATGGGGATCAGACTTCACCCTTCTCTTTGACAAGAATCAGGACTTCATGAGGGCGATGAACGTTACTGTTGTTCCTCATGTTTTCGTCGTAGATGCCAAGGGAAAGGTTGTGTTCTCACACACTGCATATGTCCAGGGCGGAGAAGTCGAGCTTTTCGAAGCCGTCAAGAAGTCCGTACGCAAATAATTACCTATGAAGAAGATTCTTCCCGCAATTCTATGCCTTGTCTTTGCCGTATCTGCGTCTGCAGAGAAGAAGGACTGGGGTTATGTGACCGGAAGCCTCGAATCGAACAGCAATGTCTATGTCGAGGATGCCGTGAATGACTTCTACCCTTCGATGCAGCCCCAGCTAAAGGACGGAAACATATTTGCCAGCAACAACTATCTCAAGGTGGACTGGTACAAGGACCGCCTGTCTGCCGGAATGCAGATGGAAGGATATTTCCCGTCTCTTGTCGGCTATCCCGTCGCGCAGAACAACATGACCCTCAGCAATATCTATGTGACATGGAAGGACAAGTCCTATTCGGTAACGGCCGGAACATTCTACGACCAGTTCGGAAGCGGTCTGCTTTTCAGAAGCTGGGAGGACAGGATGCTGGGACTCAACAATGCGCTTCTAGGGGCGAGGGCGACATACAGCTGGCAGGACAAGGTGGCCGTCAAGGCTTTTTGGGGCGTTCCCCGTCTTGGCAAGATAGATGACAATACAGCCATGATGGGCTACCACGACGGATTCTTCGGATTCGGCCTTGCGGATGTGCAGGTGGCAGGTGCAGACCTGAGCGTTTCCCTGTCAAGCCTTCTTGGCATGGATGTGATGTCTCTGTCAGTAGAAGGATCTGTGCTTAACAAGCACGAGGCTCTGAACGATCTCCTTTTAGCCGCCGGATGCAGGGACAACAATATCGGATGGTCCGGTCGTGTCAATATGGACTATGACGGATTTTTCCTCAAGGGCGAATATGTCGATGCCGGAAAGCAGATCGTAAGCGTGCCTGCTGCCATGAACGGCAGAAAGGCCGAGAACGGAAATGCCCAGCTTGTCGAATTCGGATATAACGGCCGGGGACTCGGCCTGACCGTAACCGGACGCCGTATGCATCGAATGAACCAGAAGATATATAACTATGTGGGTACGGACCCGGGATATGGCTCTGCTGCGAATATGCTTTCATACCGTCCGGCGATGTCGACCCAGTATACGTATATGCTGATGACCCTCAATCCATATAGTCCTGAGATCGGAGACAAGGTCATCAAGTCAGGAGAAATCGGTGGCCAGATAGATGCATTCTACAATTTCCGCCGTGGTACGAAGATCGGAGGAAAGAGGGGTATGAAGGTTCATGCGAGCTTCTCGTCATGGTACTCGCTGGATGAGAACGGCGGAACAGCCGGCGGCGGTCTTCTGTTCCGCGACTTCAGCTTCGACGTCGAGAAGCAGTGGACAAAGAAGTTCAAGAGCACGCTCATGTACTGCATGCAGGACTATAACAAGCATCACGAAATGACAGGCCTGTACATCGGCCAGTCGCATGTGGTGGTCGCGGACATGCTTTACAAGTGGACTCCTAAGCTTTCAAGCCGTCTCGAACTTCAGTACCTTGCGTCGAAGGACGACCAGAAGGACTGGATGGCAGGACTTCTTGAAGTGAATCTCGCACCGCACTGGAGCGTCTTTGCGAGCGACATGTGGAACCATGGCTCGACAAAGCTCCACTATTACAATGCCGGAGTAAGCTTCTCGATGGCCCATCTTCGCGTTGCCGCAGGCTACGGACGATACCGTGCAGGCTACATCTGCTCAGGCGGAGTCTGCCGCGCAATCCCTGCCTACACCGGTGCGAACATAAGCCTTACGGCTTCTTTCTAGAAAGTAATACTATTACTATAACAAACTTTTATTAACTAAAACATTAAAATTATGAGAAAGACATTTAAAATGTTCTGCGTAGCAGCACTTTCGCTTCTCGCAGTGTCTTCTTGTTACGATGACTCAAGTCTTTGGAACGAGTTTGACTCGGTTCATGGCGAGATCGATGATCTTAAAGCCAAGATTGAGGCTCTTGAGAAGAAGCTCAACGACGAGGTTGCCACTCTCAACACAAAGATCGGTAATCTTGAAGCTGCCTACAAGGCTGCTGATGCTGAGCTTCTTAAGAAGCTGACAGACGGCGATGCTGCTCTTGCTGCATCTCTTGAAACTCTCACAGAAGAACTTGACGCTCTTGATGGCGTTGTTGACGGTTACATCACAAGCAACGATGCAGCCCTCAAGGCAGCAATCGAGGAACTGAAGAAGGCTGACGAGGCTCTCAAGGCTGTTGATACAGAGGTTCTCGCTGCTCTTGCAGGTGTGAATGTAATCAATGTTGATAAGAATGAGGCAGGTGATGTTGTCATCACTTTCGCTGACAAGTCTACCGTTACAGTACCTGCAAATCCTGCAACCGGCATCGTTACTGTTGTTGACGGCAAGTGGGCAGTGGTTGTCAATGGTGAGGTTACTCCTCTTGAGGCTGAAGTAAACCCTGACACAAAGCTCGCATTCAAGGTTGTTGAGAACGTTCTCAACGTATCTTATGACGGCGGCGAGACTTGGGTTCCTACAGGTGCTGTTGTGAACGATGATACTACAATAAACGTTGTAGAAGGCTTCGAGTACAACGAAGGCGACCCTTACCTCACTCTTACAGTCGGTGGCAAGGAGTACACACTTCCTGTATACAAGGCTGACACATCATCACTCGTTCTCGGACGTACAGACTTCTTCCTCCGCTATGAGGGCTCAAAGAAGGTTGAACTTAAGGCAGAGGGCATGGAAGAGTACTATGTGATGAATGAGCCAGACGGATGGAAGGCAGTTATCGACGGTACAACCCTTAAGGTGACAGCTCCTACCAAGAAGGCTATCGAGATCGGCGCTGCTGAAGCAGAAGGTCTTATCCTTGTACATGGTACTACAGCAGAAGGAAAGTGCAAGGTTGCCAAGGTTGCTGTAAAGGCAGGCCCTGGTCTTACTCTTGCTGTGGACATCAACGGAAATGTGACAATTGAGAACTCATACTATGGCGAGTCTGTAAATGAGTGGACTGGCGAGACATCATTCCGCTTCTCTGACTTCATCTTAGGTCTTGCTACTCCATCACTCTTCCACGAGGATCCTGAGGCTTATGTTCAGGTTTATAACGATACATGGTCTGCTCCTAGCTGGGATGACATCATCTTCCCATCAGCTTATAACATCGCACAGCAGGGTATCTATGTAGAAGGTGAGTATGAGACAGATATCGTGAAGACTACAGTTGCTGACGCATACTTCATGATGTTCTATGAAGAACTTCCGGTTGGCGCAAACTATGTCGTATGGGTAGCTCCTGCTGACGGCGAAGGAAAGGCTGTCATCGAGGATATGGTATACACTGATTATGTGAACATCAAGTGGAATGTGGCTGTCAAGGAGACTACTCACAGCGACATCACTCTCACAGCAGAGGTTGCCGGCGCTTCCAAGTTCATCATCAACGCAGTTGCTGAAAGCTCATACAATACAGAGTGGAACCCTATGTCGTTCGATGAGTACATGAATGCTCCTATGGGCGGCCCTTGGAACGGATTCAAGAGCTACGGCGCAGCTGAGGCTCTCGGACTGGTTGTAAATGTTGAGGAAGTTCCAGCAGAGTTCAAGCTCAGCGAAATCCTTGGTCAGAAGCTGGTATTCGGCGAGAACTACAAGATCTGGGTAATGCCTGTATTCGATCACCTCGCAATCTACGATGAGGCTAACTCAATGCCTGAGTATGACTATTATGTATACGACTTCTCGGCATTTGACTACGAGGATCACTTCCTCCCATTCGTTCTTGATGCAAAGACAAATGATATCGTTGCTGGTGGTGCGTATGCTGCTACTCTTACTCTCAACAGAAATGACTTTACGTCAATCTATGTTGATGTCGAGGTTTCAGAAGGAACCGAGAGCGTATACTACTACTGGTATACTCCAGAGGAGTTTGATGCCTTTGAGTCAGACGCGGAAATAATGGATGCTCTCTTCATGGATTGCTACATGCCTCTTGAGGCTAGCGGTCAGGTAAACAAGAGCTACATCAATCCAGGTGATGAGTATTATCTTGCAACCTTATCTATCGGAACCGACGGTAAGTACGGTGAGGTTGTTGCTGAAAAGTATTCAACTCTCGCTATTCCTTTCGATGAGAATATCAAGGTGGAACTTGTTTCTGCAGAACTTGACGCTGAAGGAAAGAACTACACAGTTACCGTAAACGTAACAGGAGCGACTAAGGTTATGGGTTACAATCTTACACATTCTGATTACTACTACGGACAGTTCCCTCTGAACGTATGCAAGAACGGCCATAAGGCATCTTACTCAGGATACCAGATGGCAGACGTAGTTGACGGAAAGGCAGTTCTTACTTTTGCTAAGAGCACTTACAAGAAGGACTACTATGTTGCAGCTTACAACGTCACTGACGGTGTGGTTTCTGCAATCTCTGCTGAATTTGTTGTAGAGCACCTTTTTGACTAATCGGCAAATAACCGCATAATTCATCAGAGGCAGCCCGACGGGCTGCCTCTTTTGCATTCAAGAAGTTTGCTCTAAATGTCTGATTGTTACAAATTAATGTTATATTTGCATGTTAAAGCAAAATCAATATTAATTAAGATATCTTATGAAAAACTGGATGAAAATCTTTGTCAGATCTCTTCTCTGTGTTTCTCTTTCAATCCCTGCCTTTACGTCGTGCTATGACGACTCTGCTCTTTGGGACAAGGTGAACGATATGGAGGCCAGACTGAATGAACTTGAGGTGGAAATGACAAGCCAGGTGGAGGCGATGCAGGCCCTGCTCTCCAATGGAGCGACCCTCACTTCGTGCAAGAAGAACAGCGACGGTTCCTATACCGTGACCCTTTCAAATGGAACAAAGTTCAAGGTTCTTCCTGAAGGAACCGATTTCTCTTCCCTTGTGAGTGTCATGGTTGTCGATGGCAAGAAATGCTGGGCGACATATGATCCTTCAGGCAATGCCGTTGCTCTTACGGATGCTTCCGGAAAGGCTATTCCTGTAAGTGTGGAAGTCAGTGTCAAGATCAAGGATGGCGTATACTGTCTGGTAATCAACGGAAAGGAATACGAGACAGGCTATGATGCAGAAGATGTTGTGCAGGTCTTCTCTTCATGTACTCCTCTGACTGATGCTTCGGGGAACGTCTACGCCGTGAAATTCACTTTCGGCGAAGGTATGGAGACTACTGTAGCTCTTGACGGATATAAGGGCGTTATCTTCAAACTTTCGAGTATCAACAATACAGTGATTTCGGAGTATTATGTCGATTATGGCCAGACTCAGTCTTTCCTTATGGACATGCAGGGTGTCGTTGACTACGTAATGCAGGTTCCTGACGGATGGAGGGTGAAGGAAGTTGTTGAGGAACTCACTGGCGAGACCTATCTTAAGGTTACAGCTCCTTCAGCAGAGACTGTTGCTCTTGGCGCCGCTGTTGCAGAAGGAGATCTTAAGGTCGTTTCTGTAGTTGAAGGAGGCAAGGCGGCTATCTCGAAGATGTATGTTTCGACAGACCCTTTCAAGAAGTATGATGTATCCGCAATGAAGGCCGTGATCGAGCCTTATACCGGTATCCAGAAGTTTGCATATGGAATGATGTACGCCGATGATTTCAAGAAGGACCAGCTTATTGAGAAGGTGACAGAACTCCTGTCTGTGTCGGCAGATCTTCCGGCAGGTTATTATATTTCTGAGAAAGGTATCGACCTTACACTTGCGGAAATCTTTGACGGAGAGCTTTCAGAAGAACAGGCATACGTGTTCTGGGCAATTCCGGCCCTTTACCGTGAAGAGGCTGAAGGGGTCGAGGCTGGCTTCTATGTAGAGGAGGCTATGCTGAGGACGTTGGTTCTTGCTCCAGTTTCTGCAGATATTGAAGTCAGTGACGTAACTTTGCTTGATGCAAAGCTCAAGGTAAAGGTCGGCGGAACACTTTCAATGTATGCCGGCCTAGTAGAGAAGACAGACAATGTGCTTGAAGAAATCGCATATCAGATCAATAATGGAATAGCGGAACCTCTGGAGACACTCAACTATGAGGGTCCAGCTTCCATGTTCCCGTCCGGTGAACTTCAGACTTATCTCAATCCAGAGACGAGTTATGTTGCTTGGGTTGTGCCTGTAGATAAGGACAAGACTTCATATTCTGCTTCAGATGTCGTTTACAAGGAATTCACGACAAACAGCATAGTATCAGGCGGAGAATTGGAACTTTCTGTAAGCGACCTTGAAGTTACGGCTTCTTCTGTATCTTCAGAACTTTCGTGTGAAGGTGCCGCCATGATATACTATGCCTTTATGAATGATTCTGATGGTACAAGATATTCAGGTACATCTGATGAGACAAAGATGAGCAAGATACTTGCTGCGGATAGCTTTGTTTCAGTTCGTGGTAATTCGACAACAGCTTTTCTGAAAGGAGTGAAGCCGGAGTCGACAAAGTGGATCTTTGCTGTTGCAATAGGCCATGACGGCAAATATGGTAAGGTGGTATGCAAATCTGCAACCACGGATAAGGTGTCGTTCAATACTCTGGTTCTTTCAGTTGAAAGTCTCGGCATCGGTTCTGATGAGGCCAAGTTCCAGGTCAGAGTTTCAGGGGGAACTGCAACTGACTTCATCTATTGGTGTGGTTACGCACGTGATGATTTCTGGGTAAACGATGAGTATTGTGGAGATAGCAGAACTTCCGCACAAGTGTACCTTGCTGCAAATCCTGATGCGGAACCTGTTCAGAAGGTAATGAAAACCAATGGTCCAATTGCAGAAGATGGAACCATTACAATAAAGGAACTCTCCATGAGTACCGACCATGTCTTCATTGTTCTTGCGAAGGATGAGTCCGGCAAATATTCAAAGGCTGCATACAAGAAGTTCACGACTCTGGCTGCCGATCTTGGAGATCTCGTCCAGGAAGGAACTGACAAGTGGAATGAGGCAAAGAATCAGATTACTCTCAAATGGATTGAAGAGTCTTTCCATACTCCAGAGAATTCAAATATGTCTGCATCATACGCTTTCGATTATTCGGGTCCTAAGGAGCTTACAGCATTCGTAATATGCGCATCTGACACATATTTTGAAGGAATGAATCTTCATTCGGTTGAGGAAATGATCGTACATGTAGAAGAGACTGCCAGCCGTAAATATGACAACGGATACGTTCCTTACAAGGATGGCGAAATGATGACTGAACCGGATTATTATAAGGATGGCGAGCTTAAGAAAGGCCAGCTCATGAATGTTTACGATTACTATGTCCATGGACTTCCATCGCTTGGCTTTGTCACTTATTTTGCATCCGGAGACCATGACGGCAACTGCATATATTGGGAAGATGAGCGTTGTACATATTATGAAAGGGCACTTGAGAGGATCGCGGCGCACAATACACTCGCCCCTTACCGGGACAGAGCGGCAATGTTCGGACTGTCGGGAGATGAGGCTGAGGCATGGGCTGAGGCTCTTCTTGAGGCATACAAGCCTTTCTATGAGAATGCCGAACCTATAATGTTCGTGAATGATGGAGCTTCTGTCAGAGTTACGTATCCTTATGCTTCCGGACTTGATGATGAAGGAAATGTAGTCGATAGGGTCGTGGTGGTTCTTCGCGACAAGCAGGGTAATTACTATGCTCCTATGACATTTGAAGTTCCAAACTATTTCAAATAGTATGAAAAATCTATTAGTAGTGGTTGCAATCGCGGTCTATCCGTGGATTGCAACCGCTTTGCATGCAGAAAGTGCTGCAGATGCCGGTAAACAGACCGGTTACGTGACAGCAGGGTTCGAGACGAATACCAACTGGTATCAGACGGATCCCAAGACTTCTGCAACCGTACCGGACGGCAGGTTCGGCTCTAACAATTATCTCAAGCTGGACTATTACAGGTCCGGTTTTTCTGCTGGAATGCAGATGGAGACCTATGCGCCCGCGCTGGTCGGCTATTCGGCCGACCTCAAGGGCGCTGCTCTTACCAACTTCTATCTGAACTGGAAGGACGAGGACTTTTCCCTTACTGCAGGAACCTTCTATGACCAGTTCGGAAGCGGTCTGCTTTTCAGAAGCTGGGAAGACAGGGCGATAGGCCTCAACAATGCCCTGACAGGCGCCAGAGTGACTTATTCATATAAGGACATCCTGAATGTCAAGGCATTATGGGGCATGCCGAGGTTCGGAATGAAGTATTCTTCGACCCAGGTCAAAGGTGCTGACCTGAGCTTCGTGCTCTCGAATCTTATCGGCGTAAAGAATACGTATCTTGCGTTGGAGGCTTCTGTGCTCGACCGTTATGAAACCCTTGACGCAGACCGTCAGGCTGACGGATGCAGCCCGAACACGACCGGCTGGTCGGCAAGAATCAATGCCGAGTCGCACGGATTCTTCCTGAAGGCGGAATATGTGGATGCCGGAACCAAGCATTACTACAACACATCGTACGCAGGCGAAGGACAGATGTTCCATCGCAAGAGAGGAAACGCCCAGCTTGTCGAGACTGGCTACAATGGTCATGGCCTGGGTGTGAACCTGTCTCTCAGGCGTCTGGAATGGATGGATTCGAAGGTCGTTACTGACGCATCATCCAATGTGAACATGCTTAACTATGTTCCCGCTCTCTGTACACAGTACACATACATGCTCACGACCTTGCATCCGTATGGAGCACGTACCGGAGAGATCTCTTCTAGGTTCACAAACAGCGGCGAGATAGGAGGTCAGATCGATGTGTTCTACAATGTGAAGCGCGGATCGTGGCTTGGAGGAAAGCGCGGAATGAAGGTGCATGCAAACTTCTCCACATACCATACGATCGCCGAGGAAGGAACGTTCAAGTCCGGAAACCTGCTTTTCCGCGACATCAGCGTTGATGTCGAAAAGCAGTGGACGAAGAAGTTCAAGTCGACCCTTCTGTGGTCATATCAGGAGTACACTCCGTCGTATGGCGCCAGCAGGACCACATGGCTTTCAAACATATTCGTGGCTGACCTTCTCTACAAGTTCAACAGTTCGCTCGCTGCAAGGATGGAGCTTCAGTATCTGGTGACCTTCGAGGACCAGAAGGACTGGATGGCTGCTCTTCTCGAAGTGAGCTTCGCGCCGCACTGGAGCGTGTACGCTGCCGATATGTACAACCATGGTATGACCAAGGTACATTATTACAATGGAGGATTCAGCTATTCGAAGTCACGCACCAAGGTGGCTCTCGGATATGGACGATACAAGGCAGGATACATCTGCTCCGGCGGTGTGTGCAGGCAGATACCTGCATACACCGGTGCGAACCTGTCGCTTACAATGCTTTTCTAGGAGTCTCATATGAAAAGAATCTCGCACATACTCCTTTTTCTCGCAGCGTGTCTTGCCTCTGCATGCCATGGCTTTCAGGATCCCAATGATCTGCTTGCCTTCGTGCCTCAGGCTCCGTACACATTATCGGTCGACAAGAAGGTGATAGAATCTGATGGAAAGGATGTTGCGGTTCTGACCATCACTGATGTGAAGGGACTTGTTCTTACGGAAGGGGAATATCTTCGCAACACTTCCTTCTACATAGCGGAACTTGACGAATGGCGTTCTGGCCTCGGTTCATCTGACGCTCCGAACCTCTTTACAAGCATTGCTGACGGCACATATACGATCAGCGCAATGTACGAGGGCGTATACTGCCAGAACAGCGTCACGGTACGCTCCGAGAACCGTTCCGGTTATGAGATATTCCACAAGAACGTCCTTATCTACAAGCTGACAGGTACATGGTGCCAGTATTGTCCGTATATGACGGAGGCATTGCACAATGTCGACGAATATACCAAGGACCACAGCATAGTGATGGCCTTCCATAACCGTGACGACTTCGCGATCCGGTACAATGCGAACATGGACATGGCCGGATTGCTTCTGAGCAGGTTCGGAACAGCCGACGACGGTTATCCGTATGCCATCTATTCGCTTGCGGAGGGTTCCGGAAAGAGGACGGTGAACGACATACAGCGCCTGGTGAAGAACCAGCTTACATCCGCTCCTGCAGGAACAGGAATCAAGGCGGAGTCTGTAGTTGAGGACGGCAAGGTGACGGTCAAGGCTTCTGTCAAGGCGTCGATGGCAGGAACATATGACCTCGGAATCGCAATCCTCAGAGACAATCAGAGCGCAACGAACTATGAAGGCAGGCTCGAAGTATATGACGATGTGGTGACCCTGGTTTCCGGCAATTTCTTCGCCCAGTCTTCCGATGCCTTCAGCCTGTCTGTCGGAGAGGAGGTGGAGATCGAGAAGGTGTGCGAACATCCTGACATCATGCCGGGAAGTTCGTGCAGGGTCGTGCTCTTCACGTTGGCTGATAAAGGTGGAAAGACTGTGATCGACAATGCCGTCGACTTCAAAGTAGGCGAAAGTGTGGACTACAGATATAACGAAGGCAACCAGACCGGCGGCTCTCCGCAGCCTGAGACATACCCGCAGAAGATGCTCGGGATGCAGTTCACTTCTGTGGGATGCACAAACTGTCCGTATCTTGCAGATGCCATAAAGGATGTTCAGAAGAACATGCCGGACAGGATGATTCCTGTCGCATTCCATCTTGATTACGGTGGCTATGAGGACCCTATGGCCCTTCCGGTGAACACGAAGCTGTATGACAAGGTGAATACAGGAAACGGCCTTCCGATGTTTGCCCTGAACTTCAGGAAGAGTTCTTCCCCTATCATCAACGAATACGCAAAGATCGTTTCTGAAATCGATCTTCAGGCGGCTGCCCATCCTGCAGTAGCCGGAGTCGGAGTTTCATGCAAGTATGACAAGGCTACCGGCAGCGTAGAGGTGAACGCCCGCTTCAGCACATCAGTTGCAGGGGAGTACCGTTACCATATCTTCCTGGTAGAGGACGGAATAGAGTATTATCAGGTAGGAAGCGACTCACAGACATATGTCCATGACAATGTCTTCCGTGCGATGGCAGCAGATAATATCATGGGAGCCAGACTCAATGACGGAAAGGAACTGGTGCCCGGCAAGGAATATTCAGTAACAAGGACCCTGCAGCTTGACCAGGAATGGAAACCTGAAAACATGAGGGTGGTTGCTGCGATTCTCAACACCGAAGATGGAGGAGAGAGATTCTGCTGCAACAATGTAGAGGAATGTGATCTCATGGCAGATGAACCTGTGGAGGAAGGACGTTTCCAGAGGCATGTGTGCGTGATGGAGTTCACAGGCACATGGTGCGCACAATGTCCGGACGGTGCCACGACCCTCAACTATCTCGTGGACAGGCAGTATAAGGGAAAGGCTTTCGCTCTGGCATTCCACAACAATGATGAATATGCCCTTCCGCAGGAGCAGGAACTCTTTAAGATGTTCAACTGGAGCGGATATCCGGCTTATGTGACCGATATGCGTGAGGCCGGACTTCTGAACGAAGGCGGATGCGACGATTCGATAGAGGCATCTCTGTATGATTCGCCGACCCATTGCGGAGTCTCTGTCTCGTCTTCACTCGACAAGGAGACCGCAAAGGTTTCCGTCGTCGCCAAAGTCTTTGCCGAAAGGAACATGACTTACAGGATCGCGGCATATGTGGTTGAGGACAAGGTCAAGGGTGAACAGACCATGGGAACCGGAACCGTGAACAAGGACTATACCCACCGTCATGTGGTGAGGAAGATGCTTACTTCAAGCGTCCGCGGAGAGTCTCTCGGAAAGCTTTCCGCAGGAACTGAGAAGGAGAAGACTTTCGAGTTCCAGTTTGAAGATGGATGGAATGCAGCCAATGTGTCTGTCGCTGTGCTTGCAATCGATGAGAACGGACATGTGAACAATATGGCCGTATGCGCAGCTGACGGAGGCAGAATGGATTATGAATATGTAAATAACTGATATTGATATGAAAAGATTTTTAATGGCGCTTTTGATCGCGGCTTCTGCCGCTATGCTCATTTCTTGCGAAGGCAAGGGTGGGGATGATAATGGCGGAACCACGCCTCCTAAGGATGAAAGCGAGTTCTACGAATTCCCTCTCAATGTCCAGGAAGAAGGGTTCGAAGCCGGCGAGAACGGTGTTACGATCAATGTTTCCTCTGTAAAGGAGAATAACGTTGTCTTCAATCTCGTGCCTGGATCTGCAGTCAAGTCATACCGTGTCGAGGTTTATCCGAAAGCGATGCTTTACAACCTCCTTCTTAACGAAGGCTGCGTGGACGGTACCCAGGCAGAATGTGAAGATATCCTCATACAGCTTGTGAAGAATTCTTCATCGGCAGGTGCAAAGGTCTTCAATTCATCTTCAGATGATTTTGCTGCAAAGGAATTTGACTGGGTGAACTCAGATTTTACAAACGGTATCATAGTTCCGGACTGCGAGTATTATATCATGGCCCTCGCATGCTACGATCCTGACGCAGTCAACCCTGCATCAATGAGCATCGCCCATGTCACCACTCCTGCAAAGGAACTTGTCGGCGACCCTCAGATTGCAATCGAGGCTGAAACCGGATACCGTGCATTCATCGTAAGGTACCATCCGAACGAAGACTGCAAGTTCTTCTACCATTGGATCTGGTCAACAGAAGAAATGGCAGAGTACATCGACCTTTTCGGAGACAAGATGATGCGTGACTTCTGCCGTACAGCCGTGTCACAGGCATATGATGCGACACTTGAGGAAAATCTTTATGTCAAGAGGACATTCGATATCGCTGATGATATCGTACGTGAAAATACTGCGATTGCCGTTGCTGTAGATGCTAACGGAACGCCTTCTGCAGAAATAATGAGGTATGATTTCAGTCTTCTGGACATTCCTGAAGGAGATTTCACTCCTGTTGCCAGAATCAAGGCGGGCAAGAGGGTTGGAGCTACGCTTGCATATTTCGATGTCGAGATGGAGAAGAGCTGCATGTCTTGCTTCTATCGTCTGTATACTGCGGAGAATGCTGAACTTATCGAAAGTCTGTCTGCTGATGAGAAGCACGCTGAGGCGGTGAGCATCGCGAATGAAGGATGGGGAGTCGCAAACCAGAACTTCTCATTCGATTCGGATCTCGGAATACTGACAGGAGATGCATTCAAGTCTTCAGGAGAGTCTCAGGTAGAGCTTCAGCCTGACACCGAATATGTGGTGCTTTATGTCGCGAAGAACAATTTCGGTGAGCTTTCTGAGCTTTGCTTCTCCGAACCTTTCAGGACCCTTCCTCTCGTGCGCAACAATCCTGAAGCATGTATCGCAGACGTGAACCTTACATTCACAGATGTGTCGCGCTGGGGATTCACATACAATTTCACATATGATTACGAGACCACTGCATGCTACCGTTTCCAGCTTGTATGGCCGTACGATGAGGATGATCCGACTACAGATGAGGATGATGACTTCATCCGTCCTCCTCATTACATAAACGATGTCAATGACCGTGACAAGTGGATGACTTTCTTCTATGACACATATCAGGATGGTCCTGCCGGACTTGTGCCTATCGTGAATATGTGGGAGGCAGAAAAGTCGAATTATGACGGATATTCAATGTTCGGATATGATTCGGGAATCACATATGTGATAGCATATTGCGCCGAGGATATCAATGGGGTGGTTGGTCCTGTCAAGTTCGCAGAAGTGACCACCACGGCTCCGAACCCTGGTCCGAATCCGACAGTGACCATAGAGGATCTGGAATATGACGCTGAATCCGGTGAGGTCATCGGACGTTTCGTTGCGAACGAGGATGCCAAGATGATCAAGTATTTCAGTGTGACTTCTGCTGATGCAAGCCTCTATTCGGCATGCGCCCTCAATGACCTGGTGAATACCCAGCGCCGTGACTACAACACTTACCTTACCTTGTGGGAAAGCCAGCTGATGCAGCTCGGATTGAGCACTACGGCCGAATCTGTAGTGTTTACGGAGTCTGTGGACAAGAATTCCACAGCCCCTGTGCTGATCGCTGCAATGGCCATCGGAGAGGAAGACGGTGTGGATGTATACAGCCCTGTAGCGGCAAAGATATGGCATAAGGGAGAACTGAAGGATCTCGCTGATTTCAGAACCCCACCTGCCGAATAAACCTGAAAGACTATGAATATGAAAAGGAATTACCTTATACTGGCCCTTGCGGCAGTATTGTCTCTCTTTGCTTCATGCAGCAAGGAAGCTGATCCATTCGATGATACCAAGATATGGGATGCCATCGAACAGTTGAAGAACCGTGTGGCGGCTCTTGAAAAAACCGTTGCCGAGAATGTCTCTGCAATCCAGTCGATGGTTTCTCTTGGCAGCATATCCTCATGGGAGTTTGATGCCGGGACCGGCAAGGCTGTGATAACTCTTCTTGATGGAAAGAAGATCACCATCAGTCAGAATATGAAAGGATACTCGCTCATATCTGTACTTGAAGGAGAGGACGGAGTATATTATTGGGCTATATGCAAGGACGGAGTGTCCGAATACCTTCTGATAGACGGAAAGAAGGTTCCGGTTACAGTTACTCCGGCATTGAAGATTTCAGAAGACAAGGAATGGTTGATATCTGTAGATGGAGGAAAGACCTGGGTAGGTACCGGCATCGAGTATCAGGAAGCAGCGGAAGCTCCACAGCCTCCGGTAGAGGAACCTGAAGACCCTCAGCCTCCGGTTGAAGAAGAACCGGAAGTCGTGTTCTTCCAGGATGTGAAGCAGGAGGGCGGATACCTGATCCTTACTCTTGCAGACGGAACTGCTGTAAAGGTGGCAATCGTTGGCGAAGCTTCATTCACTGCAGCTTCAGATACCCTCTGGTTCTCAAGAGCTGGTATGGAGAAGTCTGTTGCCGTCGAGATGGTGAATGTCAAGGCGTATACGATTACAGAAAAGCCTGAAGGATGGAAGGCTCGTATGGATGACGGCTATATCTATATGACATCCCCTGAAAGTTTCTCTGAATCCCCTGAGCAGGGAACCGTCAAGGTCCTAGCGGTCTTCGAGGCCGTCCAGACTCCTGCAATACTTTCTCTTGAAGTCGTGCATGAACCTATGTTCACATTCTCCTATGTGAACGGCAAGGCATCTGTCGCTTTGTCGGAGCATACCGCGGAAGATTTCAACGGCTATGTACTTGCCGGATGGAAGACGGACGAGTTCTCTGTCACGAAAGCTGTGCAGTGGCTTAATGCCGAGGCAGGAAGTCTTGTGCCGTATACAGGCACTTCGGAATATGAACTCTCAGATTTCATTTCGGATTACTCCGAGACTGAGGATTACGTTATATTCGCAGTTCCATATCTTCCTGCAATGCAGGTTACTCAGGGAAATATGTCATATGTGCCTGAAGATGTCCAGCATGCCAGCGTGAAGGCCATGAAGAAGGCATGGACTTTCTCGAACGTGCGTTTTGACAATGCAGATCTTAGCGCGGAGATGGATGAGGAGTTCTTCGGCGGATTCTTCGAACTCGCAGACTGGAATAACTATGGACGCGATAATTTCCTCGAGACTCTTGGAGTCGGAGGAGCGGAACCTTATGACATTCCTTCGTATGACGGCCCGGCAAATGCATTCCCTACAGGAGAGCCTGACATCGATATCAATCCTGCAACGGAATATGTAGTATGGTATCTCCCTGTTCAGGAGGACGGCAAGTACGTGGCAGAGGATTTCATGACCTATACATTTGTCACTCCTGATGTGTCCTTTGACCCGACTATAGCTGCTCCGACATATGTTACCAAGGATATAACTACTTCAGGGTTTACGGCGGAAGTGACTCCGGCAGCAGGAGCATACAAGACTTATGCGGCTATTCTTAAGTCTGCAGCGATTCCGGAGACAGAGGCTGAACTGGTAAGGTATCTCATACATGTGAATAAGTTTTCTAAAGGCACATCTGTAAATACGGTAAGCAGCTCTTCCTTCAATTCTGAGGATGATGTGTATCTTACAGCTGTGTCCTTGACGGAAGACGGCAAGTACGGCAGCGTAGTGAAGCAGAAGGTTGAACTGCAGAAACTGATATTCACCGATGCTCTCGGCGTGGAGGTCACAGGTGTCGAATACGGACTGGGAGACGTGACTCTAAGCTTGAACTTCAAGGGAAATCCGGAGTACATTACTTATTTCGCGGCTACATATACCTTCTATGATGATGCGACTCTTCAGAAGCTGATGGCGCTGGGACAGATCGGTGAAGCTTCCAGGAAGAAGGTGTCGTCATTGAATGGCAAGATATATCTTGATGGCCTTATCCTCGGCGCCGAGTATACCTTCTACGCAATTGTGACTGATGCCGAGGGCAACTCGTCATACCTGTATAATGATTATGTCTTTACTCCGGTAAACAATGTTGACTACATTTTAAGCGACGCAGCTGATTATGAATATGGCATGCCTCAGCTTACGGGAACCTGCAAGGGGACGAACAATTCATATACTCTGACCCTTGATGTGGAAATGCCTTCGACATGTAAGAAATATTGGCTTTTCAAGGGTAATTACGAGTATTTCACAGGTGATCCTTGGACTGATTCAGACAAGCTTGTGACAGAGCAGTTCATGGAGGTCACTGTCCATACCGAGTCGGAAACCGGTCTGACATATACATATATGAATCCGACTTCCAGGATATATATGGTATGGCAGGATGATAAGGACGGTTTCCATGCGATATATGAATTCAATCCAAAGAAACAATAAATGATGAAGAAACTGTTTTTATTGATTGTATCAGCTGTGATTGCCCTTGCATCATGCTCGAAGGACGAAATGGGAGGTATATCTTCGATAGATAATCCGAGAGCAGACAAGCAGGTCGCGAGATATGGCGAGACCGTTACCGTGACATTCCAGGCCGACGGTCCCTGGGAAGCGGAGATAGTCCTGAAAGACGGAGAAGGATGGGCGGAAATCGCTCAGGTCAAGGATAATGAGAAGGCCGGAAAGGGCACTGTGCGCATCAGGTTTGCCAGAAACGAGCAGGGCACTGAACGTGTGGCTGAACTTTATGTCACAGTGAGCGGAGGATCCCGCACTCTTGTGGGCACATTCACTCAGGCTGCCGGAGACGATACTTCTGCGATGTCGGCATATCTGAACCAGTATATGCACAACCGCCTCGTGAACGAATATCTGTGGGCTGACGAATACAGCAAGCTTGACATCGACATGGAAGTCTCTTACGACAAGTTCCTCTATACCCATCTTACAAAACTTGGTGACCTCAATATCGAGGATGGAGGTTATTACAGGGACTACTCTTCTTCTGCTGGAGAGAGATATATCTATTCATATATTTCCGAAGTGGCGACTACCAAGACTGTTCCTACCAAGGCAGGCGAGCTTACCTCGACCCTCGGTCTCGGTATCGGACCTCTCTTCGCTTCTGTCTATCAGGAAGGTACCAATTATATTGGACTTACCGTAGGATATGTATATCCCGGTTCTCCAGCCGAGGCTGCCGGACTCAGACGTGGCGACACGATCTATCAGGTCGGCGGCAACAGGATCACGAAGAGCAACTACCAGTCTCTTATGAATGAACTGTTCTATACCAAGACCGGTTCGTACTCTATCGCTTATGCCCGTTATGTGGCGAATGATGCCGAGCAGAGGTACGATCTGGTAGAGGACAATGTGGCGAACATAACGGCTGCCTCTTACGGATACAATCCTATACTGTTTGCGGCCATCCTGACCAACGGTGACATTGAAGGAGATGAAACCGCTCCGTTCAATATCGGATATATGGCTTCCGAAAGCTTCGACTCATCCGCTCAGGAAGTCCTCGAATATCAGATCCAGCAGTTCATAGACGCAGGAATTACCGAGCTTGTTCTTGATCTCAGGTACAATGTCGGAGGAGAGGTCCAGCAGAGCCGCTATCTCTCGAGTTCGATCGTCGGCCGTGCATATGACGACCAGGTATTCTTCAAGGCTGAGTTCAATGACGGAAAGCGTGAGGAGTGGAAGTTCCTCAGCGGACCGTCCGAGTCAGACAAACTCGGAAAGGCTCCGGCCATGAACCTGAAGCGTCTTTGGGTGATCATGTCGGAAAACACAGCATCTGCGTCTGAGCTGGTGATTGCAGGACTCAGGGGCGTTGACTTCCCGGTTACCCTTATCGGAAGCCAGTCTGAAGGCAAGAATGTCGGTATGGTCGTGACGCAGGAAGTGTACAACGGACGCCGCTTCGAGTTCGCTCCTATCACATACCGCGGACTCAATGCGAAGAACGAATATGGCCCTAAGGATGGTTTCGAACCTGATCCGGGCAACCTGCTGAACAACCAGAACAGCAATTACCGCGATGATGTGGACAACATGTTCCCTTATGCGTTCGGCGACTGGGGCAACTTCGACTTCAATATCGCGCTATACTGCTGCTTCTGTGACATAATAGGTCTTGACAGACCGGACTATGGCGCAGTCAAGAGTGATTCAGGTTCTCCGATGAAGGCACAGGCTCTTCAGATTCAGCAGGAAGCTGATGCTTTGGAAGTGACTGTCATGAAGCCTCAGATAGGACGTTTCGGCAACGTCATCTACCGATAGACTTGAGATAGACTATACTGTCGGGACCTTCGTTGAAAAGGAGGTCCATGATTGAAAGATTGGATTTGAAGCCGTGTTTCGAGGCAAAGACCTGGAAATACGGCTTCGCCAGTTTCAGGTCTTCCAGAATGGTGTCCTGACGCTTCGGATGGATGGCTTCGCGAAGGTCCTCGCAGATGACGGCTGTGCCGTCGGGCGAGGACTGGACTCCGTCTCTGCTAAAGTTCTGGGTCATGCGCAGGTCAATTGCCAGCCCGGTCTTTTCGATGAAGAATCGCAGCAGGGCCATGTTGAGGTCCAGAAGTTTCTCTGGTCTGCTTTCCAGAATAGCGAAAAGTTCGTCCTGGTAATATTCGAAATATGCCGATGTCCTGTAGGCAGATATGATGGCCCTTTCATGCTGCTGGAGCCATTGTGTGCTCCAGTCGATCCTGATCTCGGAAATCGGCAGCTTATGGGTCCCGCCTTCATGGATTATAGGGTAGGAGAGCGCCTGTACTCCGTCGGCTGCATAGAACCTGCAGCGGTTGCGGTATGACTGCTTCTGATAGTTCTCGCAGGCTTCTATATAAACGACTGACGGGGACAGTTCCAATGAACCGTCTCCGTCCCGTCTGTTTCGCAAGCCTTCCATTTCCTGCGCCATTGCGGCGAAATAGGAAACGGGAGGCATGTATGCTGTTGAGAATAACTTCGGCACTTTAGTCTATGCTGCCTTTGGTTAATGTGTCAGCGCCTCTGATGATGCCGCGCTTCGATCCTCTGATGAACTCTATGATGGTGTCTCTTTCTTCCGACTGAGGGAATCCGATCTCGATCTTCGCGAGTGCGTCAGAGAAGTTGTTTCCGCTGCTGTAGATGATGTCGTACATATCCTTGATGCTGCGGATCTGGTCTGATGTGAATCCTCTTCTACGGAGTCCTACGATATTGACACCGGCATATGACAGAGGCTCGCGGCCGCAAAGCACATATGGCGGAACATCCTTGTTGATCTTGCATCCGCCTCCGATGAATGCATGCTTTCCTATTCTTGAGAACTGGTGGGCAACAGAACTTCCTCCGATTGTTGCCCAATCGTCCACGTCAGTCTCGCCTGCGATTCCTACATAGCTTACGAGGATGCAGTTGTTTCCTACCGTACAGTCGTGTGCTACATGGGTGTATGACATCAGAAGTACGTTGTTTCCTATCTTTGTCACGCCTCTTCCGCTGGCCTTTGTTCCTCTGTTGATGGTAGCGCATTCACGGATGTTCACGTTGTCTCCGATTTCCACATATGTGATTTCTCCGTCAAACTTGAGGTCCTGCGGGATCGCTCCTATAACAGCTCCAGGGAAGACCGTGCAGTTCTTTCCCATCTTCACATAGTTGAATATCGTAGCGTGAGGAAGGATCTTGCTTCCGTCTCCGATCTCCACATGTTCCTCGATATATGCGTATGGTCCCACTTCTACATTCTCTCCGAGCTTTGCATTCGGATGTACTGTTGCGAGAGGATGGATGTTTGCCATGATTCTTAGTTTTTAAGGTTGTTTCTTACGGCCTTTGCCGCTGTCGTGTTTATTCCGTGCCCTGACTTTTCAGCTGTCACCTTCGCCTTGAGGAAGCCTCCGCAAAGTCTGAGGTCGCCGATCAGGTCAAGGAGCTTATGTCTTGCGCATTCGTTGCTGAAGCGGAGCTTGAGGTTGCTCAGGTAACCGTCCTCGCGGACCTTGAGTGCCGGTACGTTGAAGAGTTCCGACATCCTCTTAACCTGTTCGTCGGTCACAGGGTGCTCGACTATTACAATTGCATTGTCTACATCACCGCCTTTTACCAGGCCGTTGTTGAAAAGGAATTCTATCTCGTGGAAGAACACGAATGTCCTGCATGTTCCGATCTCTTCTGCGTAGACGGTCGATTCGTCCCAGGTCGCATGCTGCACTCCGAGTACCCTTGAGTTGAAGTCTATCTTGATGTCATATGTGAAATCGTCTGCAGGCTCTATGCGTACAACGGAACCTTTCTCGTCGTTGCGGATCTCTACGGCCTCCTTCAGCTCGATATATCTTCTTGGAGCATCCTGCGCTACGAATCCGTCGGCCCATATTGCGTCTACATATGGCTTTGCGCTTCCGTCAAGGATAGGTACCTCGACGTTGTCGATGTCGATGACGGCGTTGTCCACTCCCATTCCGGTGAGTGCTGACAATACATGCTCTATTGTCGTTACAGATGCTTCTCCGCAGCTGATGGTTGTGCTTCTGGCTGTGCTGGTCACGTTTTCTGCAAGAGCCGGCACATAAGCATCTTCGCCTATGTCTGTCCTTCTGAACCTGATTCCGGTGTCAGCAGGAGCCGGATTGATGACCATTTTCGCCACTCTTCCCGTATGAAGTCCCTTCCCTTCAAATGAGTAGCTTTTCTTTAATGTCTGTTGCAATTGCATTATTCTATATCTCTCTTTTCAAAATCAGCCTGCAAAGATAGTTAAAATTTTCTATATCACTACTTTTTACCTGCTTTCTTGAATGCTGCGTAACTTCTCATATACTCCATGTAAGGGATTGCCGGAGTGCCGAAATATGCATTTCCTGGCTCCTTTACGTTCGAAATCAGTCCTGTCTGGGCTCCGAATGACGTGTTGTCGGCGATCGTGAGGTGGCCCGCAATGCCGACCTGACCTCCGAGGATGCAATGTTCACCGACCTTTGATGAACCGGCGATGCCTGACATTGCCGCCATTACCGTGTTCGGACCCACCTCCACGTTATGGGCTATCTGGCAGAGGTTGTCAATCTTGGTTCCCTTCTTTACGACGGTTGAACCCATCTGAGATTTGTCGATGCAGGCGTTTGCTCCGATTTCAACATCGTCCTCGATGATCACGTTGCCTGTGTGCTCGATCTTCTTCCATGTTCCGTCTTCGAGAGGTGCAAATCCGAATCCGTCAGCTCCGATCACTGCATTGGCATGGATGATGACCCTGTCGCCGATGACCATTCCAGGATAGATTCTTACACCAGGATAGATGGTACAGTAGGAACCGATCTTGACGTCGTCTCCGATGTACACGCTTTCATATATCCTTGTGCAGTCGCCGACAGATGCATTCCTTCCGATATAGGCAAAGTCTCCGACATATACCTTCCTGCCCAGTTTTGCGCTCCATCTGATTCTGCTTTTACAACCTCTGTGCCGTTTGTACGATCTTTTCTTTGCCGTCACGTAATCAAGCAGTGAAGCAACTGCCGCATATGAGTCCTCGACCCGGATCATAGTGGCTGATACAGGCTCCTTTGGCTCGAATGTCTTGTTTACGATGATTATGTCGGCCTTACACTTGTATACGTAATGCTCGTATTTCGGATTTGCGAAGAAGCAGATTGCTCCCGGCTTTCCACTTTCTATGCGTGCGAATGTCGTTACTGTCGCTTCAGGGTTGCCGTCGACTGTGCCTCCTAAGATTTCGGCAATTTCCCTTGCTTTGAATTCCATGATATTGCAGGTTCAGGTTCAATAATTTGCGTTATTCTGATTTTATTCGTACATTTGCACCGTGAGAATGATTCAGGGGGCAAGGTTGCCCCCTTATTTTATGCATTGACACAAAGTGAAAATGAACGCTTCAGTTATTATAGATGCAATCAACGATGAAATCGTTGCACGAGGATGCTTCATTGTTGACGTTTCAGTCAGCAAAGATAATGATATTATCCTTACGATTGAAAAGGAAGAGGGAACAATCGAGCTCGATGACTGCGTTTCGTTGAGCCGCTATTTCGAAACCAGGTTCGACCGCGAGGTCGAGGATTACTCCCTGACCGTGAGCTCAGCCGGACTTGACCAGCCGTTCAAGGTGTACCGTCAGTTCCTCAAGGCTGCAGGCACCAAGGTCGAGGTGCTGCTGAAAGGCGGAAAGAAGATGGTTGCGACGCTGGAGGCTGCGGATGAAGATAGCGTGACCTTGAAGTATGTTGCGAAGGAAGCGGTGGAAGGAAAGAAGAAGAAGGAACTTGTCGAGCATGTCGACCGTTTCACTATGGATCAGGTCAATTCAGTAAGACCATACATTGAATTCAAATAAAAAACTAAAGATAAAAATGGAAAAGATCGGACTTAAAGACGCTTTTGCCGAGTTCAAGAACCAGAAGAACATCGACAGACCTACAATGATGGGTGTGCTTGAGGATGTGTTCAGAACTCAGATTACAAAGACTTACGGATCAGCAGACAACTTTGACATCATCATCAACATCGACAAGGGAGACTGCGAGATCTACTGGAACAGAGAGGTGGTTGAGGAAGTTGAAGATCCTAATACACAGATCGCACTTGCTGACCTTGAGGATGATGACTATGAAATAGGCGAGACTTTCGCAAAGAAGATCGAACTCAAGGATTTCGGACGCCGAGGCATCCTGAACATCCGTCAGAACCTTCAGGGCCGCATCATGGACATAGAGAAGGCAAACCTTTACAACAAGTATGTAGGCAAGATCGGAGAGATCTTCACAGGAGAGGTTTACCAGACATGGGCAAAGGAAGTCCTCATCCTTGACGAGGACGGAAACGAGCTCCGACTTCCTAAGTCAGAGCAGATTCCTGGCGAGCATTTCAAGAAGAACGACACCGTAAGGGCCATCATCAAGAGCGTGGAGATGAAGAACAACACGACTCCTTACATCGTCCTTTCGAGAACATCTCCTGAGTTCCTCGAGAAGCTCTTCGAGCAGGAGGTTCCTGAGATCTACGACGGCCTCATCACCATCAAGAAGGTCGTACGTGTACCAGGCGAGCGCGCCAAGGTGGCGGTCGAGTCATACGACGAAAGGATCGATCCTATCGGAGCATGTATCGGTGTTAAGGGATCGCGCATCATCGGTATCGTACGCGAGCTCCGCAACGAGAACATCGACGTCCTCCAGTGGACTAACAATACCCAGCTCCTCATCCAGAGGGCCCTCAACCCTGCAAAGATATCATCTATCGTTCTCGGTGGTCCTGAAGAGGAGAAGATCAAGGTATACATGCTTCCTGACGAAGTGAAGAAGGGTATCGGAAAGGGCGGATGCAACATCAGGCTTGCAGGCATGCTCGTAGGAAAGGAGATTGAGGTATGGAGAGAACTTCCTAAGGACGAGATCGACGAGGAGGAAGAGGATGTGCTTCTTGTGGAATTCAACGATGTGATTGAAGACTGGATCATCGAAAAGCTCCAGCACATCGGTTGCGATACTGCGAAGAGTGTTCTTGCGCTTTCTGCTGAAGATATCGCCAAGAGGGCAGACCTTGAGGACGAGACAGTTGAGGAAATCCTTGATATCCTCCGCGCTGAATTTGAAGATGAATAAAGACAAAGGGCTAATATATGGCAGAAATCAGATTAAGTAAATTAACAAAGCAATTCAGCATCGGACTTGCGCGACTCGTTGACTTCCTCAACGAGAAGGGAGCCAATGTGGATATGAATCCGAATGCTAAGATTTCGGATGAGTATCTGCCGGCTATCGAGGCGAAGTTCGGTGAAGACCAGAAACTTAAGAGAGACTCGGAAAAGGTTACCATCAAGCTCAAGGAGATAATCGAAATGGGCTCGAGGAAGAAGCCTGAACACGAGGAGGAAGATGTTCCGGAAAAGGAGGTTGTCATAAAGAGCAATGCCCTTACAGAGGAACGTCATCCGGAACCGGCTCCTGTGGAGAAACCGGCTCCTGCACCTATGGAAGAACCAAGGACTGTTGCCGGACCGAAGGTTGTCGACAAGATCGACCTGTCCAAGTTCGACAAGAAGAAACCGGCCCCAGCTCCTGTGGCAGAACCGGATCCGGTTCCAGCTCCAGAGCCAGCAGCCGAGCCAGAGCCTGTGTCAGTACCTGAACCGGTGTCTGCACCAGAGCCGGAACAGACTTCGGAACCGGAGCCTGCTCCAGTTCCAGCTGAAGAACCTGCAAAGCCTGCGGGCCCTCGTGAAGTCAAGATCGAGGCAGAGAGGCTTGCTGGTGTAAAGGTGGTTGACAAGATCGACCTTTCGCAGTTCGACAAGAAGAAGAAAAAGAAGAAGAGAGAAAGAATCGGCAAGGAAGGAAGCCAGAAGGTCGATGTGACCAAGGTGGAAGCTTCAAACAATGCCGCGAAGAAGGATAAGAAGGACAAGAACAATCATCCGGGCGCCCAGCAGCAGGCCGGCGGCAAGAAGGACAAGAAGAGCCGTCGCGACCGCGGAGGTGACAAGTTCAAGCCTATGACCGAGGCGGAGCAGGAAGAGATGCAGAAGGAGATCCAAAAGCAGATCAAGGAGACCTACGCCCGCATGAATGAGGGAAAGAAGGGTAACTTCGGAGCAAAGCACAGAAAAGAGAAGAGAGAGCTTGCATCGCAGAGGATGCAGGAAGAGATGGAGATGCAGGAACTCGAGCAGAAGGTACTCAAGGTTACTGAGTTCGTGACTGTGAACGACCTTGCGACCCTTATGAACAATACTCCTGTGACCAAGGTCATCGGAGCATGCATGAGCCTTGGAATGATGGTGTCCATCAATCAGCGTCTCGATGCGGAAACTCTTGTTCTTGTAGCCGAGGAATTCGGATATGAAGTGGAGTTCGTGACAGCCAATCTTACTGACGCGATCGCCCAGGGCGAGGCCGAGGATACGGAGGAAGACCTCCTCCCACGTCCTCCGGTGATTACCGTGATGGGTCACGTAGACCACGGTAAGACATCCCTTCTGGACTATATCCGTAAGGCAAATGTGATTGCCGGTGAGGCCGGTGGTATCACCCAGCATATCGGTGCATATAACGTTAAGCTTCCTGATGGTCAGAGGATCACATTCCTTGATACCCCTGGTCATGAGGCGTTTACCGCGATGCGTGCACGTGGTGCCAAGATGACTGACCTTGCGATCATCATCGTCGCTGCAGACGACTGCGTCATGCCGCAGACTGTCGAGGCTATCAACCATGCCCAGGCGGCAGGTGTTCCGATGGTGTTCGCAATCAACAAGATAGATAAGCCGGGAGCAAATCCGGACAAGATTCGCGAGCAGCTCTCGAACATGAACATCCTCGTTGAGGACTGGGGTGGAAAGTATCAGTGTCAGGAGATTTCCGCAAAGAAGGGAATCAATGTAGATCTTCTTCTTGAGAAAGTTCTCCTCGAGGCTGAGATGCTTGAACTCAAGGCGAATCCTAACCGCAGGGCGTCAGGTGCCGTGATCGAGTCATCACTTGACAAGGGACGTGGTTACCTTGCTACCATCCTTGTACAGAACGGTACTATGCGTGTCGGAGACGTGATGCTTTCAGGATGCTTCACAGGTCGTGTGAAGGCCATGTTCAACGAGCGTGGACAGAAGGTAGAGCAGGCTGGTCCGTCGACTCCGGTTTCTGTTCTCGGTCTCAACGGTGCGCCTACTGCAGGTGAAACATTCAATATCATGGCCGATGAGAAGGAGGCGAAGGACATCGCCAACAAGCGTGAGCAGCTCATACGTATCCAGGGTATCAAGACCCAGAAGCATATGACTCTCGAGGAGATCGGACGCCGTATCGCGATCGGAAACTTCAAGGAGCTCAATGTCATCGTCAAGGGAGACGTGGACGGTTCTGTGGAGGCTCTCTCAGACTCTATCATCAAGCTTTCTACAGAGGAGGTTCGCGTGAATGTGATCCACAAGGCTGTGGGTGCGATTTCAGAGTCGGATATCCTTCTGGCTGCAGCTTCGGATGCGATCATCATCGGTTTCCAGGTCCGTCCTATGCCTTCAGCGCGTAAGCTCGCAGAGAAGGAGGAGATCGAAATCCGTCTTTACTCTGTCATCTACGACTGTATCAATGAGCTCAAGAGCGGTATCGAGGGTATGCTTGAGCCTGAACAGAAGGAAGTCGTTACAGCGACTGCCGAGGTTCAGGAGACATTCAAGATTTCCAAGGTGGGTACCATTGCCGGATGTATTGTCCGCGAGGGTAAGCTCCAGAGGTCTGCGAAGGTGCGCGTGATCCGCGATGGTATCGTCATCTATACAGGCGAACTCGGATCTCTCAAGAGGTTCAAGGACGATGTCAAGGAAGTCGCAATGGGTCAGGACTGCGGTCTTAACATCCAGGGCTACAACGATATCAAGATCGGCGACGTTGTCGAGGCTTATACTATTGAAGAGATCAAGAGGACGCTCTAACCGTCCTTCTTGAGATAAAAAAGTTTCCGGTATTTTCAGAAGCAGAAAGTTTAGGGAGAATGCTTCTGAAAATACCGGAAACTTTTTAAATAATCTCAACAGACGGACGGTTTACGGAAAAACACAGCCCTGTATCACGAGAAGCAAGAAATAAGGGGGAATGCTTCTCTTAGATACAGGGCTGTGTTTTTTATGTCCCGGTTTCGGGAGGCGGTTAGAAGCGCCAGCCGAGGGTCAGGAGGGCTTTCCAGTCGGAGCGGGTGATCAGGATTTCCGGAACCGGCTCTGCGATGGTATCATCCTCATTGAATATATAGTCGTTGTACGGCATGTAATATTCGTTGCTGTAGGTATTCTTTCTTACTGCAAGGTCTGCATAGAACGAGCCTTTTGAACTGTAGCCGAGACCGAATGACATGTTGCTTCTGTATGAGCCTTTGAAACTCTTTTCTGGAGAATTCGAGTATCCGTATCCACCTCTGAGCGCCAGTGCTCCAAGCTTCACCTCTGCTCCGAAACGCCATGTGTTCTGCTGTCCGAAGATTTCCTTGATTTCCCCGTTCAGGTCTTCAAAATAATCGCTTGCTCCATATTCCTCCATGAAGCGCATCTGGCTGTAGTCGCAGTATTCATAATCGGCACTCAGGATGGCAAAGTTTCCAAGCGTGTATGCAACGCCGAGATTTGCTCTGAATGGACTGTTGAATATATAGCTGTATTCTCCTTCCGGGCTGCTGGCATAGCCGTTATATGCAGATGATGTGAACTCTGTCGAACCGCTGTACTGCCATCTTTCCACTACCGTGCTGGTGGTAGGAGTCTGTATCGCAGCACCTATCCTGAGTCCGAAGCCAGGCGTCAGGATTGCTCCGACCTTTGCGTAGATTCCTGACACATCTGCATTATACCAGTAGCGGTGCTTCATCTGGCTGAAATACATGTACTGTCCGTTGTCGAGTGCGATCTCGAAGTCCGCAGGATCTGTTGCGGCCTCCTTGAAATACTCGTCGTATCCGTAGTCAAGAGCAGTCATTCCGATGTTTGCTCCTATATAGAGGAAGTCGGATATGTTCGCGCCAAGGTTGAATACATAGTCGTATTTGCTTCCCTTTACCCTTCTTCCGTATTTCTGCTCTATTTCTCCTCCCAGAACAATGTCTCCGTTGTCGAATACGAGTTCGCTTGCTCCGACATATTCGTCCTCATTGCCTCCGAACGTACTTATCATTCCGCTCTGGTATCCTACTACCATATCCCATGGATAATAGTCATATGCGTTGGTGGAGTTGAGGTCGGCAGCCGGAATCCCGGATGCGTCGACCGCCATAGCTCCCATGAATGTAGTAGTCGAGTTCATGCCTTTCGCATAGACATCCTGGTCAAATCCGGCGCTTTTGTTCACTATGAAGCCGAAAGTGACATTCTTGAGTCCCGTGCTGCGGTTGGTGTCCCAGTTTATGGTGAGGCCAAGGTTTGGAAGGCTGAATGTGGTCATCTTGCTTTCCATCCTGTTCTGGAAATATGGAAGCGAGCCGTCTTCGTAAGGTGAGACTCCCTGAGCGGAAGACGCAGAGAATGTAAGTCCCGGTGTTATCGTGAACTGCGAGTATCCCGCCACTGCACTTCCTGCAGGATTCAGGGTTATCGAACCCAGGTCACCTCCCAGTGCTGTGAATGCATTTCCCATTGCAACAGATCTTGCCGTCCCCTCATAATTGTTTTCGCTGAACAGCAGGCCGTCATATGCGGTCTGCGCACGACCTGCAATTGCTGCAAGCGTCAGCAGAATTGAAATTGCTGTCTTTCTCATGATATGTCAGTCTTAATGGTGTTTCTATCTCCTGCCGCCGGAAGAACCGCCACGGCTGCCTCCGCCGTAACTTCCGCCACCGCCCGAGCTGCCTCTGCTGTAGCCGCCGCCACCGCCTGAACTGTAACTTGACGAACGTGACGAGGTTGATGACGAGCTGCGGTTATAGCTGCTTGACGAAGAGCTTCTGTCGTAGCTTGACGAGCTTCTTGTCGTTGTCTGCTGGCTTCCGACGGTGCCTCTGCTCTGGCTGCTTGAACTGCTGCTTCCTCTGGTGTATGAAGAACTCTGGCTTGCCGACGACGAAGACACTGACGGTCTTCGGTAAGTCGGCCTGCTTCCTGCCGATGCCTCCTGCTTTCCTGCCTGCTGCTTCGATGCAGAAGATACTGCAGTGCCTTGTCTTGCGACAGTCCTTCTTGCAGAGGACGTGCTGCCGGAAACCTTGGTTGCAGTCGTGCTGTTCCGCGATGATGAACTGCCAGCGACGGTTCCGCGTCTGGTGCTGCTGCTCGTGCCGATGCCTCTTCTGACGGTCGTCTTGCTTCCGCTGTCTGTAAACACGCGCTCGTCCCTCTGGGTTTCATGGCGCGGACCATACCAGGTCCTGCTTCCGAAATGTCCTCCGCTTCCGATTCCAGGTCCATGACCGTGGCCGTGTCCATGACCCCAATGAGGCCCGAAACCTCCGTACCATCCGGCATAGTGCGGATACCATGGGTAATGTCCCCAGTATCCTCCGTAGTACCATGGATCATGCCAGCCCCAATATCCCCAATAATCCCATGGGTCGTACCATCTGCCCCAGTAGCCTCCGTAATACCAAGGGTCGTTCCAGCCCCAGAACCACGGGTCGTAGCTGTATCTCCACGAACCCCAGTATGGCCCCCAGTGCCTGCCCCAGTACAATGAGCTGCTTACGCTGTACGGATTATACCATGACCATGGATTCAGATTGTTACGCCAGTCGTAAGGATTCTCTCCGACGGTCACTACCGTACTTCCGAGTGCCTTGTCGTACTTTATTGTCGCAGAATAGTTGTCTGGAATCATTATTGTGTCCTTCCTGTCTCCAAGAAGATATATCGGAGACTCCTTTGTCTGGGCTATCAGCGCGTCGGTCTCAGCCTTGCCCGCCTTCTTCTCTTCTCTTGTCATGAAGTCAGGCTTGTTGGCATAGATGCCGTCCTTGAACTGCTGACCTTCGGAAGAAGTCAGGCTGGTGAATGTCGCGCATGACGAAAGGATCAATGCCGCTACAATCATCATTACTGAACTCTTTTTCATATTCTTTTCTCCTATATGATAATAATTTCGTATCTTCGCATCCCGGTATGCTATGCAATAACTGTACCGCTTTTATGGGCGTTGCAGATTATGCATCCAAGCACAATGATAAGCATAAAAACAATAAAAAGCAAAAATACAATGGCAAAAGAAGTAACCAAGAGATCGGATAACTATTCACAGTGGTATGACAATCTTGTCGTAAAGGCTGACCTTGCAGAGCGTTCTGCTGTCAGAGGATGTATGGTGATCAAGCCATACGGCTATGCAATCTGGGAGAAGATGCATGAAGTGCTCGACAAGATGTTCAAGGAGACAGGGCATGTAAACGCATATTTCCCTCTCTTCATCCCGAAGTCGTTCCTCAGCCGTGAGGCGGAGCATGTCGAGGGATTCGCGAAGGAATGTGCAGTCGTGACACATCATAGACTCATGGCTTCGCCTGACGGAAACGGCGTAGTTGTGGACCCTTCCGCAAAGCTTGAGGAAGAGCTTATCGTAAGGCCTACTTCCGAGACCATCATCTGGAATACATACAAGAACTGGGTTACATCTTGGAGAGATCTCCCTATCCTCTGCAATCAGTGGGCAAACGTAGTGCGCTGGGAGATGCGTACCCGCCTCTTCCTCCGTACAGCCGAGTTCCTCTGGCAGGAGGGACATACAGCTCATGCTACTCGTCAGGAGGCTGAAGAGGAGACAATGAAGATGGTGAACGTTTATGCAGACTTCGCACGCAACTATATGGGTGTTCCTGTAGTCGTAGGCCACAAGAGCCCTAACGAGCGTTTTGCAGGTGCTCTCGATACGATGACCATCGAGGCCCTCATGCAGGACGGAAAGGCGCTCCAGGCAGGTACGTCACACTTCCTCGGACAGAACTTCGCAAAGGCTTTCGATGTTCAGTTCACGAACAAGGAAGGCAAGCAGGAATACGTATGGGCTACTTCATGGGGAGTCTCAACCCGTCTTATGGGCGCGCTGATCATGGCTCATGGAGACGACAACGGTCTCGTGCTTCCTCCGAAGCTCGCTCCTATACAGGTGGTCATGGTTCCTATCACCGGAAAGGATGAGACTGTCAACAACGGCATCCTCGACAAGATGTATGCATTCAAGAAGGAGCTTGAGGCAAGGGGAATCTCCGTGAAGATCGACAACCGTGACACTCTTCGTCCTGGATTCAAGTTCGCGGAGTGGGAACTCAAGGGCGTTCCTGTACGTCTTGCGATGGGCGGACGCGACCTGGAGAACGGAACAGTCGAACTTGCGCGCCGTGACACATGCGAGAAATCGTCGCATCCTCAGGAAGGCATAGCAGATGTGATTGCAGCCCTTCTGGATGACATTCAGGCAAACATATATGCGAAGGCTCTCAAGTTCCGTGACGAAAGCATCCGCAAGGTGGATACATGGGAAGAGTTCAAGGAAGAGATCACCAAGGGAGGATTCCTCCTCTGCCACTGGGACGGTACCCCTGAAACCGAGGAGAAGATCAAGGAAGAGACAAAGGCGACCATCCGATGCATCCCAGTCGACACTGCGGTATGCGAGGAGGAAGGCAGGTGCATCTATACAGGCAAGCCTTCAAGCCGCCGTGTCCTGTTCGCTATTTCATATTAATCAATATTCGGACCGACTATGAAAAAGATAATGCTGCTGCTTGCAGGTATGGCCGCGTGCATGGCCGGATGGGCGCAGAACAATGACGCCCTAAAGGCTGTAGCGGATGCTGCAATGGAGATTACCGAGGCTCAGACTGAGGCTCCTGAGGTAGAAAAGCCGGATTATTGGACTCAGTCTCTCAAGACAAACATAAAGTTCGGCCAGACCTCTCTTACGAACTGGGCGGCCGGTGGTGACAATACCGTGACACTTCAGGCCTTCATTGACGGCAATGCCAACTATAAGAAGGATGACCTTTTCTGGAACAACCGTCTTCAGCTGGACTATGGATTCGTCTATGCTTCTTCCAAGCCGATCCTTCAGAAGAGCGATGACCGAATCTACCTCGAGAGCAAGTTCGGATACAAGAACGCGAGCATGAAGAACTTCTCTCTTTCAATAAACTATGACTTCAAGTCACAGTTCAATACAGGATACGATTACCTGACCCCATCAGTGCCGGCTGACAAATACGGTGATGCTGAGGGTAATGTTCCTGACCTTGACGACATTCCACATAAGGACCAGGTGTCATTGTGGAAGGATGCCAGAAAGATCAAGTCTGGCTTCCTTGCTCCGGCGTATACAAATCTTGCAGTCGGTATCGACCTCAAGCCTACCAAGTGGCTGTCTCTCAACATTGCGCCTGTGACCGGTGGTGTTGTCATCGTAAGGAATGAGGTGCTGAGAAAGAACTACGGTATGCATCTGAAGGATGAGTTCAAGGATGCGGACCTCAGCGGTGTCGATCCTGCTGACCTCGGTTCATATTACAAGAGTGCCCGTTTCGAATTCGGTGCCCAGGTCAAGGCCGACATGGCGCTGAACGTAAACGAAAACTTCAAGTATACTTCGCAGGTCGTTCTCTTCTCCAACTATCTGGACAAGCCTGAGAACCTACGTGTGAACTGGGATAACCGTTTTGACTGGAAACTGGCCAAGTATTTCTCTCTGACCCTTACAACCAACATGATCTATGATGACAAGGTTGTCATCTTCAGCGAGAAGGACGGTCTGACAAAACAGAGAGTGCAGTTCAAGGAATCCCTTCTGTTCGGATTTACCTGGACGATCGCAAGCAAATAAGGATGTGTGAAAGAAAGACACTTCTGGCGGTAAGCGGCGGCATTGACTCCATGTGCATGGCGGAGATCTTTGTCCGCCGTTATCCTTGTGAGCTCCTGGCCATTGCACACTGCAACTTCAATCTCCGTGGCGAGGAAAGCGATGCAGACGAGCAACTTGTGCGCGGATGGGCTGATGAGCATGGGGTCCGGATTCATGTGCAGTCATTTGACACCGTGGGATTCGCTCGTGAGCATGGCATAAGCGTGGAAATGGCCGCCCGTGAGCTTCGCTACAGATGGTTTGCCCAGCTGTGTGCCAGCGAAGGATATGACGAAGTCGCTGTGGCCCATAACGCCAATGATAATGCGGAGACCCTTTTGCTGAATCTTTTGAGGGGCTCGGGAATGAAGGGGCTCGCCGGAATGTCGGCTGTCTCGCCTCTGCCATATTCAGAGGGCGTAGCGGCCAGGCTTGTCCGTCCTCTTCTGGACATGACCCGAAAGCAGATCGAGGGTTTCGCTCTCACCAATGGCGTGCGTTATCGTAATGACAGTACAAATTTCTCGTCAGAATATAAGAGGAATATGCTCCGGAACGAGGTCTTCCCTGTATTTGAAAAGGTGAATCCTTCTGTTGTCAGGACAATCAACCGTGAGATGGGATATTTCGCTGAGGCGAATGAGATAGTCGCTGACTATTGCAGGAAGGAGGTTGAAGGTATATGCCATCATGAGGAACAGGGTGACGTGAGGATTTCCTACAAGGCCCTTCTCTCCAAAAAGCACTGGCGTTATCTCCTTTATCATATATTGGAACCATATGGATTCAATTCAGCGGTCCTGGCTTCCATTGAGGACCTTCTTTCTTCCGACAGGACCGTATCCGGAAAACGTTTCGATTCGAAGGATCATACCGTTCTGATGGAACGTGATCATATGCATGTCGTTCCGTTGATTACCGGTCAGGCCGGCAATGACGCTCTTCGTCATGCCCAGTCTGACTCTCTTCGTCATGCCCAGCCTGACTCTCTTCGTCATGCCCGGCCTGACCGGGCATCTGACGCTGCCTTCATGCCCGTACGTGGAGCGGGCACATACCATGTCAACGGCCGTGCGTTCAAGGTGGAAGTTGTAGAATGGACTTCCGATATGCCTCTGAAGCAGGCGGAAGGCGTCCTTGTCCTTGATGCCGGAAAGCTGAAGTTCCCGTTCGTGCTCCGAGGATGGCGCGACGGCGACTGGCTGATTCCTTTTGGCATGAAGGGAAAGAAAAAGGTCAGCGACCTTTTCGCTGACCTTAAATATGATTCTTCTATGAAGGCTTCCGCCGTCATGATCGCTGATGTGCAGACCGAAGGGATGGCTGATGCCCGGCATATCGCCGGAGTAGCCGGAGTGAGGATCGATGACCGTTACAAAGTGTCATCGTCAACACGGTCTGTAATCAGGATATCCGTCCTGTAATTATTCCACTGAAATTACATAAGGCATGCGTGCATATGCCTTTCCTGCGTCCTGCTTTCCATAGCTCTGGAATGCTTTCTCAATGTTCTCGAATGCTGTGCCTGCGAGTACTGTGCTCTCGCCGGTAAGGGATTCAAGAAGTGCCTCCATAGCGCTCTGCGGCTTCGGATAACCGACCACCTGAACATCCTGGACTCCTGTCACGCCTTCGATCGAGAGGGCTGCATAATTGATCGCGTCTTCGATGGTTCCGATCTCATCGACAAGGCCGATTCCGATAGCATCCGCACCTGTCCATACTCTTCCCTGAGCGATCTCGTCAACTCTCTCCACAGGCATGCCGCGGCCTTCTGAAACGAGCTTCGTGAACTTGTCGTAGATATTCTCCACCGATGCCTGCATATAGTCGAGCTCCTTCTGGTTGAGAGGTCTGAATCCATTGTACATATCGCTGTGTGCGTTTGAGTTCACAGGAGTGATTGTCACATGGAGCTTGTCCTTTACGACGTCTCCCAGATCAGGAATCATGCTGAATACTCCGATAGAGCCTGTGAGGGTCGATGCGTTGGAGTAGATCTTGTCGCAGTTTGCAGATATCCAGTATCCGCCGGAAGCGGCATAGTCTCCGTATGAAGCGATGATTGGCTTGGACTCCCTGAGCAGGTCGAGCTCTGCCTTGATCTTTTCAGATGCGAGGACGCTTCCGCCCGGAGAGTTGACTCTGAGGACTACAGCATATACTGAAGAGTCTTTCCTTACATCGGAAATGATCTTTGCGAAACGGTTTCCGGCAACGTTCTCCTTGGCGTCTCCGTCAACGATGTCTCCTGTTGCGTAGATTACGGCAACCTTCTTCTTCGCCTTGAAGTTCACTGTGTTCTTCAAGGTAGCGTAGTCGTTGAGCGAAATGCCCTTGACATCTTCGTACTTCTCTGCCACGAACAGGTCGCAGAGCTTGTCCTCGAGCTGGTTGTAGTTGAGGAGTTCGTCTACAAGGCCGTGCTCGACCCAGTCGGTAGGGAAGTTAAGCTCGAGATTGTTGATGATGCCGTTCAGCTCTTCTGCGCTGATGCCGCGTGACTCAGCGATTTCTGATGCCCATGTGCCCCAGAGGGATTCCACCATCTCAGTGTTCTGCTCGAGGTTCTCCTTGCTTGAAGAGTTCCTTACGAACATCTCTCCGGCAGACTTGTATTTGCCGTGGCGGATGAGCTGTACGTTGACTCCGACCTTGTCAAGAAGGTCCTTGAGGAATATCATCTGTGAGCTCAGTCCTGTGAACATGTTCATCGCACCGTCATGAGGGGTCATGAAGATCTTGTCTGAAACCGAAGCGAGGTAGTAGCTTCCGTTTCCCGGACTCTCTATGTATGATACGATGGCCTTGCCGCTGTTGCGGAAGTTCTTGAGCGCCTTGCGGAACTCCTCGATCTGTGCCGTTCCGCCGCTTACGCCGTCAGGCTTCATGTATATGAATTTAACTGCTGGGTCTGATGCCGCTGCATTGATCGCATTGATTGCGCTGTAGATTCCGAGAGGCTTCACTGATTCGCCTCCTGCAAGAAGCATGTCCATAGGGTTTGCTTCAGCACTTTGCTCGCTCAGGGTGAAAGTGCTCATGTCGATCTTCAGGACTGCCTCGCGAGGCATTACAGGCTGTTTTTCTCCCATTGCCGCAACTGCTCCAAGCATTGCGAACATGAAGAAGAAAGCTACGATTCCGAAGATGAAAAGACCCGCCATAGTGGCCAGGGTCATCTTGACAAATTCTTTCATGATGACTGGATTTTAGTTCGTTTATTATGAATATTTATCTTCTATATTAGACGCACGGACTACAAATGTACTACAAAAATCTTTCAAATTAGAATGTTTTTTGTACATTTGCCCTTTAGGATGAGAAATGTGGCCCATAAGATATGCGCGTTAATGCTTGCTGTATGGTACTTTATGAGTATCATCGGATTTGGCGTGCATACGTGCCGCGGAAGCCATCGCGCCTTCCTCACGACCTTCATCAGCGAGGTAGTCTGCGAAGACATCCATCCTGAACATCTTTGCTCTTCCGAGCATCATTGCTGCGGAGGCCATCAGGAACACGGATGCTGCGGCCATACTGCTGATTCGGCATTCGAATCCTCATCCTGCTGTTCCGACGATTTCGTAGTTCTGTCGCTGACTGGAACAGCTCCTTCAAGCGAAGAGAACGGATGCAGCCTCTGCCATTGCTGGCATGGACCTGCAGAAGTGTCCGTTGCTTCGCTCCACCATCTTCCGGCATTTCAAGAAATAAATAGAATCATTCAGGAACCCGATTCCGGGGTTCCGGCGCCGGGGGACGTGCAGTCTCTCCTCGGCATCTGGCGCATCTGATGTCAGCTGGACAGGTGATGGGCAGGACATGGATTTTTGAAACCGTGGCCGCCCGTGGCCTCGTGAACGGGAGGGGCCCGCTCCGAAGGAGTGGGAGGGATTTAGTTTCAAAAATCCATGTCCTGCCCATTTGTTAAACAAATAAACATCAGATCATGAAAAAAACAATAACATACATTATCGCAGTCATCATGACTGCCTTCAGTGCATCTGCCCAGGTTCTGGACCAGAACGGACAGGTGGTTGACACGACCGCTATCTATGGAGAGCGCGCCGACAGCCTTGACGCTGCGGTCTTTACCAGCAGACAGGCGGGAAACTATCTTTCCAAGATGAAGGAAGTCCGCACTGAAGTGATTTCTGCGGCAGGTCTCTGCAAGATGGCTTGCTGCAACCTTGCCGAAAGTTTCGAGAACTCGGCCAGCGTAACCGTCGGATATTCCGATGCTGTGACGGGTGCACGCCAGATCCGTCTCCTCGGACTTTCAGGCGTTTATACCCAGATGCTTGATGAGAACCGTCCGGTAATGCGTGGACTTTCCGCTCCTTTCGGACTTTCATATGTTCCGGGACAGTGGCTCGAGAGCATCCAGATTGCGAAAGGTGCATCTTCTGTAATAAACGGTGTAGAGTCGATGACCGGCCAGATCAATATGGAGCACCGCAAGCCTACAGACGAGAAGCCGCTCTTCATCAATGCCGCTGTAATGAGCGATACCAAGATGGACCTGAATATAGCTTCGTCACTTCAGATGGGCTATAAGTGGAGTACCGTCATTCTCGGTCATGTCTCAGGCAACATCAAGCCTCATGACATGAACAACGACAGTTTCCTTGACGACCCTATGATGCTCCAGTTCAACCTGGCCAACCGCTGGCTCTACCAGGCGGACAACGGAGTGCAGGTGCGTTTCGGAGTACGTGCTCTCCAGGACAGCAGGCTCGGAGGACAGATGGTCGAGAACATCAACGGATACAGTAACTTTTATGACAAGGATACTTATAGAGGCGGTCCACGCCCTGCAGATAATCTCTATCCATGGGGGTCGGATATCATGAACCGTTCATTGAACGGATATCTGAAAGTCGGAATCCCGCTTAATGAGGACAATTCCCAGAACATAGCGTTCGTCGGTGACTACAGTTATCAGGATATGGATTCGTACTTTGGTTCGACAAAGTATATCGCCGACCAGCACTCGCTTTTCGGTAACCTCCTGTACCAGAACGAAATCAATGAGTCACATAAGTTCACTTTGGGTATGAGCGCGACATATGACCGCTATATGGAGGACTTCAGAAGGCTTGTAGCTCTTCAGGATGTTTCCGACAACGGACTTACCCAGATGGCTGTAGGAGGAATCTTCGGAGAGTATACCTTCCATGCCGGCGAGAAGTTCTCTGCAATCACCGGTCTGCGCCAGGATTTCTACAAGAAGTCAGGCAATAAGATCGTCGGTAAATTCTCTCCTCGCGTGACCTTGAAATATATGCCTGTAGAGGAGGTGGTGATCAGAGCGAACGGAGGACGTGGAGTAAGATATGCAACCCCTCTCATTGACAATATAGGCGTGTTCTCTACCGGAAAGGCCTTTGTGGGATCGTTCAATGATCATATACTGGAAGACGCATGGACATTCGGAGGAAACGTTACATATTATCTTCCGTTCGGTGCTTCTTCGAACACATACATCAGCTTCGACTATTTCAGGACCCAGTTCGTCCAGCAGATGATTGTGGACTACGAACATCTCGCCAATGCCATAGACTTCTATGCGCTTGACGGAAACCGCTCGTTTACCGACAATTATCAGCTCGACTTCTCTGTCGATCCTGTAGAGCGCTTCAATATCACAGTCACATGCCGTTACACAAACGCAATGATAGAGCTTGCTGGCCAGGGACTGGTCGAGAAGCCTATGACAAGCCGTTTCAAGGGAGTCCTCAACATGCAGTACGCTACTAACCTGAACAAATGGATCTTCGACTTCACCGCTTCCATAAACGGCTCATGCAGGGTATATAACTTCATGGCAGACCTCAAGGATGCCGACGGCAACCTTATATATAAGGACGGACGCACCCCTGTATATCCGCTCCTTTACGGCCAGATCACCCGCCGCTTCAAGGGATGGGATGTGTATGCGGGAGTGGAGAACCTCACCAATTTCCGACAGAAGGATGTCATACTCGGTTATCAGAAGAATGATGCAGGACATGTAATACCTGAACAGCCTTCATTCGATGCAAGCTGCATCTGGGGCCCTCTCATGGGCATCAAGGCTCATATCGGATTCCGTTTCACACTTTGGAAGAAAGCTTAAACACACTAATATATGAAAAAGATTATCATCATGATCATGGCAGCCCTTATGGCCATGCCTGCAGTTTCAATGGCGGACAACAAGCCTGCAAAGAAGAAGAAAGGCGAAATCAAGGAAGTTACATTCGTGGTAGACTTCGACTGCGAGAACTGCGCGAAGAAGATCCGCGAGAACGTTTCATTCGAAAAGGGAGTGAAGGGCCTCGAGATTTCCGTTGAGGACAAGACCGTGGCTCTTAAGTACGATGCTGCGAAGACATCAGAACCTGTTCTCAAGGATGCTATCGAAGAGCTCGGTTACCCTGTGAAAGGTGTTCTTGCACCTGGACAGAAGGCTGAACATAACCATGACCATGATCACGGTCATGACCACCATAACCATTAATAGCTGTGGCGGGGATGAAATTCAGACATCTCATATATGCATGCGCCTTTCTGTCGGGCCTTGTCCTTACCTCCTGCAACAAGCCGGATGACGGCGAAGGGGAGCTTGAGTTCATCTGGTTTGAAGTGAGCGGCAAGGTCGTCGACATGGCAGGGAATCCGATAGAGGGCATAACTGTCATGGCTGAATCTGCCGAACCGGTCCAGACCGATGCTGACGGAAAGTTTACCGTCAATGGCGGCGGAAAACCGGCGGATTCTGCTGCTGTTCAGTTTGTCGACAGAGATGAGGAGGGAAAGAAGTATGTCTCCAGGACAGTCGTGGTCGACCTGGTCAAATACAGGGACGGACATGGCTGGAACAAGGGATATTTCAGAAACAGGGACGAGGTCGTCGTGACCTTGATTGAAGACGCTGTTATCACGCCTCCATCTTCCGGTGTCGAGACAGGACAGGGAGGAGAGCAATAAGATACCCGATGGCGGCAACCGCCGCTGCCGTTATGGCGATGTCTGACCAAGACAGGATTACAGGATATGCCTGGACAACGAATTGTCCGGGCATCTTTATTATTCCGAAATGCTGCTGGATCAGCGCCAGAACCGTTCCTGCGACTACTCCGGCGACCATTCCCGCCAAAGATATCATCCAGCCTTCCAGAACGAATATTCTGCGTATCAGTTTCCTGTCTGCTCCCATGCTCCGGAGGATCCTGATGTCGTCCTCCTTTTCTATGATGAGCATGGTGAGGCTTCCGAAGATGTTGAATGCAATTATTATTATGACAAACAACAGGATGAGATAGGTCGCGAGCTTCTCATAGGTCATCATCTTATAGAGCACTTCATTCTGCATGTAACGATCCTTTACGAGAAAGTCTTCGCCAAGGCGTTTGGAAATCTCTTCCTGCAGAGTTCTGATCTCGCGTTTTCCTGTGCCATCGGCGACCCTGATCTCAACGGCAGAGACTTCCTCGTAGTATGCAAGGAGTTTGCGCATGGTTTCGATCGGAACGATCATCAGTTCTTTGTCCACGTCATCATTGATACTGAAGATTCCTGACGGGAAGACCTTTACAGATTCAAGAGCGGAAACAGGATCTGCGATGGAGATCCTTCTTGTACGTGACGGATAATAGATCTCGATAGGGGAGATGAAACGTGGGCTGATTCCCAGCTCGTATGCCAGCGACCCTCCTACGACCGCCTGCGGTATGTCTCCCTTGTAGAGCCTGAATTCTCCGCTTCTGAGGTTGTCTGCAAGCGGAGTTTCTTCTTCATAGATCCAGTCGACGCCCTTTGCTTTTGCGAGCCCCTGGCTTCCGTCATAGCTTATGAATACGCTTTCCTCAAGGATGCAGCACATGCTGAGGACTTCAGGCTGATCGTATATCCAGTCATAAGTTTCTCCTTCCGGAACGAATACTTTACCCGATGCCGGGGTTATAAGAAGATCGGGTTCGACCGTGCTCATCATTGACCTGATGAGCGAGTCGAACCCGTTATAAACCGAAAGAATCATGATGAGGGCAGCTGTCCCGACAGCCATTCCGATAGCGCTTATCGCCGAGATGATGTTGATCACGTTATGTGACTTCTTGGCGAAAAGGTATCTTCCTGCTATGAAGGGCGCCAGCCTCATCTATTTCTTCAACAACTCCTCGATATGCTCTACATAGTCAAGCGAGCTGTCGAGGAAGAATGCTATTTCCGGAACGATGCGCAGCTGCTTGCCGACCTTGCTTCCAAGCTCGCCTCGCAGTGCCCTTCCGTTTTCCTCAAGAGTACCCATTACGGCCTCTGCCTTGTCCGAAGGGAAAACGCTGACATATATCTTTGCAACCGAGAGGTCAGGACTGATCTTCACTCCGCTTACGGACACGAGGGCGCCGCCAAAGGCGGCCATGCCCTTGCTGCGGATGATCTCGGCCATATGCTTCTGGATCTCTTTTGCGACCTTCAGCTGCCTTGTGCTTTCAATGTTCTTTTCCATAGTCAATATCTGTCATTGATCAGCGTGTTATGAAAAACTAAATCCCTCCCACTCCTTCGGAGCGGGCCCCTCCCGTACACGAGGCTACGGGCGGCCACGGTTTTTCATAACAGGCTGATCAATGGCTTATTCAGTTACCTTAATGATAAAATAGTTCTTTTTGCCTTTCTGCGCAAGGATGTACTTGCCGTTGATGAACGACTCCTCTCCGATATGTGCGTTGATGTCATTAACCTTCTCCTTGTCGATGCTTACACCGTTTGCCTGGATCATCTTGCGGCACTCGCCCTTTGAAGGGAATACCTGTGTCTCGCCGGCAAGAAGGTCGATGATGCCGATAGGGAACTTCTCTGCAGCGACTTCGAATGTAGGTACGCCGTCAAATACTGCGAGGAATGTCTTCTCGTCAAGGCTCTTGAGCGCGTCCTTTGTCGCGTTTCCGAAGAGCATCTGCGAAGCTGCTACAGCGTTCTCATATTCTGCCGCGCCATGTACCATTGTAGTTACTTCCTTTGCGAGGAGCTTCTGGAGCTCGCGGCGCTCAGGTGCTTCTGCATGCTGTGCTATTGCAGCCTCGATCTCCTCCTTGCTGAGCATTGTGAAGATCTTGATGTACTTCTCTGCGTCAGAGTCAGATACGTTGAGCCAGAACTGATAGAACTGGTATGGAGATGTGCGCTCAGGGTCGAGCCAGATGTTGCCCTTCTCGGTCTTACCGAACTTTCCTCCGTCAGCCTTTGTGATGAGTGGACAGGTGAGTGCGAAAGCTTCCTTTCCGAGGATGCGGCGGATCAGTTCCGAACCTGTCGTGATATTGCCCCACTGGTCCGCACCGCCCATCTGGAGGGTACATCCCTTGTGCTCATAAAGGTAGAGGAAGTCGTATCCCTGGAGAAGCTGGTATGTGAA
>JAFQAT010000060.1 GCA_017399865.1 Bacteroidales bacterium
GACATCCAGGCCCTCTGGTACGCCCAGCTCATGGCCGGAAGCGAGATCGCGGCCCTTATGGACGACATGGGATCAGCAGAAGAGTGGAGCGGACTTGCAACCCTGCTTGCAAGCAACTTCGAGCAGGACTTCTGCAACAAGGCTGAGTCATACATCTATGACCACCTCAATACAGACGGAAGCCAGGACCTCCAGTTCCGTCCGAACCAGCTGTACTGCTTCGACCTTGTAAGCGACGACGACTTCAAGCAGAAGGTGACGAGAAGGACATGGGAAGAGCTCGTATATCCTTGGGGAGTCGCTTCTCTCGCGCAGTGGGACAAGCAGTTCCACCCTCAGCATGAGAACTGGCACTACTATCACAAGGACGACGCATACCACAACGGAACGATCTGGCTCTGGAACAACGGCATCGCCATGCAGCGCATGATAGAGTACGGCCAGGTCGATACAGCATGGGAGCTGTTCAAGAACATGAACAGGCAGGCCCTGCATGAAGGAGCTGTAGGAAGCCTCAGCGAGAATGCGGACGCACATCCGCGCGAAGGAAAGACATGGGTGAACCGTTCAGGCACATTCCTTCAGGCATGGAGCAACGCCGAACACCTGCGCGTTTGGTACCAGCATTTCCTCGGCATCCGTCCGAACCTTCTGGAAGGAGTCATCGTGATAGAGCCTAGGATTCCGTCTGAAATCACTTCCCTTGAGACATCTGTAAAGATCGGCGACGGAACCCTCCGCTACAAGTACTCTGACGGAAAAGTTAAGGTAAAGCTTGAAGGAATCGACGCAGAACTCGAAATCCATGAGCCTGCCGGCCAGACTGACTCCACTGTTTTCGAAGGCGTCAGCTTCTGCATGCCGGATCCGCTGGATTCATATCCATGCTTCGACACATATTACGAGACGGCGCTGACTTACTGATCCGTCATCTGAAGTCAGACATCCACTGGACTATCTTTTCCAAGGCTTCGGGAGCAAATGTCTCCTCAATAGTCCTGTACTCGGCGACATCACCGGTCTTGCAATGCTGGAAAAGATGGTTCAAGCCATCCAACGATTCGACAACGTTCTTCGGGTTGGCCTTCAAGCCCTTGCGGATTGCCTCAAGGTTGCTTGTATGGTCAACCTGATTGTCTTTCGCTCCATTCAGCGCCAGGACGGGACATTCTATATCTCCCAGAAGCGGACGCATGTCAAGGGAAAGGAAACGGGTAAAATAAGGCATCTGGATCTGGGCAGCCACTGCCTGATAGTTATGCACCAAGGATTCCGGAAGATCATAGACAGCCGGATCGGGCATCATATCTCCATTCACTATCGCCTTGAAGGCTGTTTCGACGAGCTTGCAATAGGACTCGACAGTTTCATCACCGAATCCAAGTCCGGCGAGCGCCAGCCTGTTCTGCTCCACCAGCGTCTCTGCTCCGGATACAGCCATACCTGCAAGGCTGACGATGAAATCCGCCTTATGTTCAGCTGCAATCATCATAGCGATCGTACCTCCTTCGCTATGACCGAGCACACCGACCTTATCAAATCTTTTTCTCAAGAAATCCATCCCGGCCAGAGCATCATTCTTGAAATCATCAGTCGTCCATGCCATCGGGTTTGCTGAAGGGTCTCCATATCCTCTGTCGTCATATCGCAGAGTCGCGACGCCGGCTCTGGCGAGCGCATCTGCGATTACTGCAAAAGGCTTATGCTCAAAGAGTTCCTCGTCGCGGTTCTGCTGACCGCTGCCTGTCACCATGATCAGCACAGGAGTCTCGCGCGACACTCCTTCCGGCAGCACAAGAGTTCCGTTCAGAACGATATCTCCATTGGCAAATGAAACTTCCTCCGTAGAATAAGGGAACGGCCCGGCAGGGGTCTGCGGCCGTTTCGGCTTATTCTCGCCCGGAGTCAGAGTCAGAGGGATAGACATACCCATCTGGGTGAACGTACCCACGATCTTATTGATCAGCCATTGTCCTTCAAACCTGGCGGCAAGCGACGGCATCCTGATAATGATCTTACCTGCCCCCGAACGCTCTACCTCAACAGGCAGGTCTGTCACACCCTGGTCAGGAGAATCCGCTGTAGGTTTGTCTCCATCCAGATGGAAGACGATGGAAAGGCTCGTGCCTTGCACATCGAGCCTGCCGGACCACGTACCGGTCTGAGCGCCAGCGAAGACCGCAGCCGACAGCAACGCGCACATCAGTGTAAAAAATCTTTTCATATACTGATTCTTAATGGTCAAAAGCACAAAAAGGGCGGTATTTGTGCTTTTGACAGTAAATTATGCTTCTAAAGAACAAAAGCGGGCATTTTTGTGCTTTTGACAAATATTGCAACAAATATAAAGAAAACACGTCAAACGATAAAATGAACGATAAATTTGGACAATTATCGCCCCAGCATTAAATTTGCATGAACGAATTAACAGACAGACACAGCCATGAAAACAAAGAAACTATTACTGACCGTCGTGATTGCCGCGTTTACAGCATCAATCTTCACAGTTGAAGCAAGACAAAAAGCCTACAATTATTATCAGCACGGCTATTGGGGAAATATTGAAGCCCATGCAGGAGCAATGCTAGGCGGTGGCTGCGACATAGGAGTCAGCACCACGCACGGATTCTGCATCGGTCACGGACTCGCAATGGGCATAGGAACCGGCTTATACTTTGATCTTGCCGGATATTACTACTTTTTAAACGTTCCTATCTTCCTTGAAACGAAGTATTCTCCGTTAAAACAGATATATTCACCGTTCGTATCATTACGTACCGGATTCTCAATCAATGACCTTTACGACACCGGTTTCTATCTCTCGCCAGCTATCGGCATAGATTACAAATGGTTTTCTTTGTTCATGCGATATAGTTTCAATCTATGTCCGCAGACAGTATATATAAGCATACCGGAAATGAACATAAACACGAATGCCGTCGCAAACGTAAAGAGTCATGCCATGTCAGTGGGCTTCGCATTCAACTTCTAAAAGTTCCCCCAAATCCCATGTCCAGGCTTTCCAACATACTCTTCATTTTGATTCTCGCGTTCTGCGCGGGGTCATGCATGCATACGAGCGAGGCGGGAAGAATCCTGGACGAGGCTGAAGCCCATCTGGAGATGCATCCGGACAGCGCTTTCGTCGCCCTTGATTCGCTGGACCGGAAGCATCTGAACACGCAGGAACTGCGTGCCCGGCATGCACTGCTGTATTCGATTGCGCTGGAGAAATGCGGAATCGGAATGACCAGCGACAGCATCATAAGCATAGCCATAGACTATTACAGCGGCAGCGGCGACAGCGAGAATGCACATACTGCGCGGATATGGAGGGAGAGGATCATGGAACATGCTGAAACGATCCCTCAGACCGATACGCTCCAGAGACAGAACGCCAGGATCATCCAGGAACGCTATGCCGACAAGATGGAGCTTGTAGTCAAAAGACGTCAGGCATGGGTGATATTCGTCATAGCCCTGGCTGCGCTTGCCTTATGCTTCGGCATAATCCGCAGGTATGCTGTCCGGCTGAAGCAGAAGCCGGACGACGAGGCCATGGCACTGATCCGCCAGAGGCTTGCAGTGCTCGACAAGGTGCTCGCATCCCGCATATCATCTGACGACAAGGCATACAGAATATCCGAAGAAGAAATCGAAGGCCTCATATCCGACAGGGAATCATTCCTGATTTCCACAAAGGTCATCTTCAAGGAAAGCCACCCGGCATTCATCGCCGCCCTCGAGAAGAAAGGACTTACAGACTGGGAAATCGGCTATTGCTGCCTCTACACACTCGGTCTGAAAGGCAAGGATGTAGGAGAGTTCATCCAGAAAAAGCGCCACTACATCATCAGCCATGAAATCCGCAAGAAACTTGGACTGGGAGAGCATGACACCAACATCGGCATATGGCTCCGCGACCTGCTTTCGCAGACTGAAGACACGCAAAAAGGACAGATGTAAGACTTTTGCCTGCAAGTCTTTCGTCACATTTTTACAATACGTTAATTCACAACGCATTGCATATCGTAAAAATTTCAAATAACAATCCATGTAAAACTTTTCTCAGGTAATTTTGTATCATAACTGATACAGTAATGACCAGGAAAAGTTTCAAAATCGCCAACAGGATCACGGCCCTCGCCGTGCTGGCCATAGCGGCCGTCACCTACCTTCTCACCATCGAGCCGACAGTCTCATTCTGGGATTGCGGAGAATACATCGCATCGTCATACAGACTTGAAGTAGGCCATCCGCCGGGAAACCCGGTATGGCAGATTCTTGCAAAGACATTCACCTTCTTCACAGGTCCGGAACATGCCGCTGCCGCAATCAATGCATGCAGCGCCGTATGTTCCGCCTTCACCATATTCTTTCTGTACCTGACCATCGTATTCTTCACCCGCAGAATCACAGGCGGCACGGACGAAAGCCGCAGCATATCGGAAACGGCCGCGATATGCGGAGCAGGAGCGGTCGGAGCACTCTCCTACTGCTTCAGCGACACATTCTGGTTCTCCGCAGTCGAAGCCGAAGTCTACGCCATGTCCTCCCTGTTCACGGCCGTCGTCTTCTGGGCGATGACGCGATGGTACGACGAAGCCGACAAGCCGCACTCGGGAAGATGGATCATCCTGATATGCTTCCTTATGGGGCTGTCCATCGGAGTGCATCTGCTCAACCTTCTGAGCATCCCAGCCATAGTCTTCATGTACTTCTACCGGATCCGTGAAAACGGCAGATACTCCATGAAGGAACTCTGCGGAATATTCATATTGTCGTGCCTGATCCTCGCGCTGATTCTTTTCGGAATCATTCCCCTCCTTCCGAAAGCCGCGGCCTATTCCGACCTTCTCTTCGTTAATGTATTCGGTCTGCCGTTCAACAGCGGAGCCGTCACATTCATGATTTTTCTCTTTGCAGGACTCTTCTGGGGGCTTTTCCGCTCACTCAAGCGGGGACATGTCGTTACAAACACGGTCCTGCTGTGCGTCACAGCCATAATCATAGGCTTTTCAATGTATGCGACCGTCATCATACGTTCTAACGCAGGAACACCGATGAACGAAAACAAGCCCGACAACCCTTTCACCCTGATCAGCTACCTCAACAGGGAACAATACCCCAAAGGTCCGCTGATCTACGGGGAATATTTCGGTGCGGACTACGAGATCGAAAACAAGGAATACTGGGCCAGAATGGACGACAGATATGTGAAAGGATCACTCCCCGACGTCATATATACCCCTGAATCCAAGATGTTCTTCCCGCGCATGTGGGATTACAGGGACGATTCATATATCGAAGTCTACGAATCGTATATCGGAACCAAGGGACGTAAAGTCCGAGGTTCCGACCATCTGAAGCCCACATTCATGCAGAACCTTGTTTTCTTTTTCCATTATCAGATGAACTGGATGTACTGGAGATATTTCATGTGGAACTTCGCCGGAAGGCAGAATGACATCCACAGCCCGACTCCTGGAGACATCTTCAAAGGCAACTGGGAATGCGGCATAGGACTGATAGACAGGATCAGGCTCGGAGACCAGTCAGACGCTCCTGCATACCTGTCGGAGAACAAAGGCAAGAACCATTACTACATGCTTCCACTGCTTCTCGGACTGGTCGGACTGTTCTTCCAATACGGGAAAGACAAGAGAGGCTGCTGGCTGAACTTCCTGATGTTCTTCATGACCGGCATAGCCATAGTCCTCTACCTCAACCAGTCCCCTCTCCAGGTACGTGAAAGGGACTACGCATATGCCGGATCGTTCTACTTCTTCAGTGTCTGGATCGGACTGGGAGCATTGGCTGCAGCAAGAAAACACCCTTTGCTTCTTGCAATCTGCTTCGCGATACCAGCCCTTATGGGCATCGAAAACTGGGACGACCACGACAGAAGCGGCCGCTATACGGCACGCGAACTCGCATGCAACTATCTTGCAGGAGTCGGAGAAAACGGTATCCTCGTCACCCACGGAGATAACGACACCTTCCCGATATGGTACGCCCAGGAAGTGGAAGGCATCCGCCCCGATGTCCGTATCGTGAACACTTCCCTCCTCGGCGCCGACTGGCACATAGACCAGATGAGGCAGGCGTCGAACGGATCGGCGCCGCTCGACCTGTCGGTCAGCAAGCGCCAGTATATGCAGGGAGAAAACGAATATGTGCTCATCTATGACCCCAGGGACAGCGTGTACCCGCTTGCGGATGTCATGCGCGTGTTCCGCCATCCGGACGCAAAGATTCCGCTTACGAACGGGGAATATGCGGACTACATAGCCTCCAGAAGGTTTTCCATCCCTGTCGACAAGGAGAATGTCATCAGGCACGGCATCCTGGATGCCCGATATGCCGACATGATCCCATCCGAAATCGTCCTGACCATTCCGGAAAGCAAGAACGGCATAACGAAGCCTGAACTCTTCATGCTCGACCTTCTGTCCAACTACAAATGGGACAGGCCGCTGAACTTCCTGAATGCAGGAGGAGACCTCCAGATAGGCATCAAGGACTACCTCATGTACGACGGGTTCACCTATCGCTTTGTTCCTATAAAAAACAGGACAAACATCAGCGAAATCGGGTTTACGGACCATCAGGAGCTGTATCGTAAGATGACGTCCCTTTTCAGCTGGGACAGCCTGCAGAAGACAGGATGGTTCAATGACTATCAGAACATGTACACATTCACGCACATCATGTCCCAGCGCCGCATCTTCGCAAATGCAGCACTGGAAATGCTGGAAGCGGGCCAGCCGGAAAAGGCTGTGGAACTTCTCGACAGATGTCAGGAAGCAGTTCCGGAGCAGACATTCCCTCTGGACCTGACCCTATACAGGTTCAGCAATGAAAGCGACGTGGCGGGCATGATCGAAGCCTATTATATGGCAGGAGCACATTCCAAGGCATCAGAACTGGGGCAGAGGTTCGCGGACCGCCTGCTCGAATCGGCGGCCTTCTTCCTGAACCATTATGAACACGGAGAACAGCACTTCGATTCATGCTACAACGTCCTTGCCTACCTCGCCGCGATGGCAGAAGAATACGGCGACACATCCCTGTCCACGTCAATCAGAGACCGCTTCAATGCGCTTCTGGAATGATGAGACAGGGCTATGTCTTATGCGCAAAGATTACGCCCAATGAAATGGCACATCCTGCAATAGGCAACAGAAGGTACCATTTGTATGATTCGAGAAAGACTCTTATATCTGAAAGGACACCATCACTGATTGCAGTGGTGTCTATAGGGTATAAGTAGGCAAGGGACATTGCAAGTGCTCCAACTATGAGACCCGATACTAGAGCCAGTATAAGAGCTGTCCTTCCGTATCTCCTCTGCATGTCGACTTCATTCTTGATACCTTCGACAGCACGCATCTTCTGCTGGACTTCCAGCAGGAATGCAGGATTGTCCCGTACCTGAGGTCTGCTGTCTCTGAGGATTGATTCTATATCTTTGTCTTTCATTGCAGTATGGATTTGAGGTGGTTGCGTCCTGTGGACAGGTAATATTTCACTGTACCTTGCGGCACCTGCAGTATCGAGGATATTTCCTTTATGCTTCGGTCTTCGAAATAGTGCAGTACAATGGAGGCCTTTTCTTTTTCCGGTAGAGATTCCAGTGCCTGATAGAGCCTCTGATGTCTGAATCCGGAATCTGTTTCGTCATTTGCCGGAACTGACAAGGCTTGCTTAGTATCAGAGGATATCGTTTCCAGCCTTGGCTTCCGGTGGTGGTCCACATAGCAGTTATATGCAATCCGGAACAGCCATGTGCTGAACTTTGACAGCCCCAAGAACGATCCGGAGGCAACGTAGGCACGTACCAGTGCGTCC
>JAFQAT010000061.1 GCA_017399865.1 Bacteroidales bacterium
GCTCTCACCCTTAGGAGTGATCTTACCGATCATGATGTCGCCCGGCTCGATGTGGGCTCCGACGCGGATGATACCGTTCTCGTCGAGGTCCTTTGTTGCGTCCTCACTTACATTCGGAATGTCCGAAGTGAGTTCCTCCATACCGCGCTTGGTATCGCGAACCTCAGTGATATACTCATCTACGTGAACCGATGTGAGGATATCCCAGCGGATCATGCGCTCAGAGATAACGATCGCATCCTCATAGTTGTAACCCTTCCAAGGCATGAATGCCACCTTGAGGTTACGTCCGAGAGCGAGCTCACCGTTCTGAGTCGCATAACCCTCAGTCAATATCTGTCCTGCAGTCACGACATCACCCTTGCGCACGATAGGCTTGAGGAGGATAGTCGTGCTCTGGTTTGTCCTTCTATATATAGGAAGCTGATATACGGTGATATCTGGTGAGAAGCTTACGAACTTCTCGTCGTCTGTACGCTCGTACTTCACATGGATCTCCTTCGCGTCAACGTATACTACCTCACCCTTCCTCTCTGCGCGGATCTGTGTCCTTGAATCGAGGCAGACTCTTTCCTCAAGACCTGTACCTACGATAGGCGATTCAGGGTTGAGAAGCGGAACTGCCTGACGCATCATGTTGGCACCCATCAATGCACGGTGGGCGTCATCATGCTCGAGGAACGGAATGAGTGATGCTGCTACGGATGCGATCTGGTTAGGAGCTACGTCCATGTAGTTTACCTCCTCCTTTGTAACGACAGGGAAGTCAGCACCGAAACGGCACTGGATTCTGTCTTCGAGGATGTTTCCGTCTTCGTCCATCTTCACCTTTGCGAGTGATACCATCTGGTTCTCCTCTTCCTCGGCGCTCATGTACATCCATCCTTCAGAACTGAGGTTCACCTTTCCTCCTTCTACCTTGCGGTATGGAGTCTCGATGAATCCGAGATCGTTGATCCTTGCGTAAACGCAAAGTGATGAAATAAGACCGATGTTAGGTCCTTCCGGAGTCTCGATAGGGCAGAGACGGCCGTAGTGTGTATAGTGTACGTCTCGAACCTCGAAGCCGGCACGGTCTCTTGAAAGACCTCCTGGACCGAGGGCTGAAAGACGACGCTTGTGTGTCATTTCTGACAGCGGGTTGGTCTGGTCCATGAACTGTGACAGCTGGCTGGTACCGAAGAATGAGTTGATCACAGAAGACAGGGTCTTCGCGTTGATCAGGTCGGTCGGTGCGAACTGCTCGCTGTCGCGTACGTTCATTCTCTCGCGGATGGTTCTTGCCATACGTGAAAGACCTACGCTGAACTGGTTTGCAAGCTGCTCACCTACGGTTCTGATACGCCTGTTGCTCAGGTGGTCGATATCGTCGACAACGGCCTTTGAGTTGATAAGCTGGATGAGATACTTGATGATCTCGATCATATCGGTGTTGGTGAGCACCCTTGTGTTCTCGTCGATGGTAAGGTTGAGCTTCTTGTTGAGTCTGTAGCGTCCTACATCGCCGAGGTCATATCTCTTTTCAGAGAAGAAGAGCTTGTCGATCACATCCCTTGCTGTAGCTTCATCAGGTGGTTCCGAATTACGCAGCTGTTTGTAGATGTAGTTGACAGCTTCCATCTCCGTATTTGTCGGGTCTTTCTGCAGAGTGTTGTAGATGATGGCATATTCGTTCACATTTGCCTCATCCTTCTGAAGAAGAATGGTCTTTACATCTGTCTCTGACAGTTTCTCGATAGTCTCCTCATTCAGAATCTCACCGCGCTCGAGATAAGTCTCGCTTCTTTCCACAGGGATGACCTCTCCTGTGTCCTCGTCTACGAAATCCTCGATCCAGGTTCTGAGCACTTTCGCCGCAAGCTTCCTGCCCTCGTTTGCTTTAAGGTTATCTTCTGTAGCCTCAATCTCATCTGCAAGACCGAAGATGTCTATGATATCCTTGTCGCCGTTGAATCCAATGGCTCTGAGGAGGGTTGTTACAGGTAATTTCTTCTTACGGTCGATATATGCGTACATCACATTGTTGATGTCTGTCGCGAACTCGATCCAAGATCCCTTGAACGGAATGATACGTGCTGAATAAAGCTTCGTTCCATTGGCGTGAACGCTCTGTCCGAAGAATACGCCAGGAGATCTGTGAAGCTGTGAAACTATGATTCTTTCTGATCCATTGATGACGAATGTACCGCCCGGAGTCATATACGGGATATTTCCGAGATATACATCCTGTACCTTCGTGTCGAAGTCTTCGTGCTCAGGATCATTGCAGGAAAGGCGGAGTTTTGCCTTCAGAGGAACATTGTATGTCAGTCCTCTCTCAAGACACTCATCAATCGAATACTGCGGAGGATCAATGAAATAGTCAATGAACTCCAGCTTGTAGCTGTTCCTTGTGTCTTCGATTGGGAATATCTCCTGGAATACCTGATACAGACCCTCGTTGCTCCTGTTCTCAGGAGTGGTGTCGAGCTGGAAGAAGTCCTGGAACGACTTCAGCTGCACCTCAAGAAGGTCCGGATATTCAAGGAGAATTTTTGATGATGCGAATGAAACTCGCTGATTGTTAGTCTTTTTTGACATCTTTCTGCCTTTATATAGAGAACAACTTTTTATTCCGACAAAAAGGTTTAGGGCCTAATTTGGCCCTAA
>JAFQAT010000062.1 GCA_017399865.1 Bacteroidales bacterium
ACTCATGAGCTCTTTACAGTATCCTTTTTCCATACTTTGTTTAATCGGGATAACATAATTGTCAAACAAACTTATGTCATCGAATAAACATCTTTTTGTGTCATAAAAAGATGATGTATACTTGATGCCATCACAGTAATACGGATCAGACTTGTCATTTCTCCGAATCATACAGCCAAGAAGAGCTTGCGGGATAATATATTCTGGCTTAAAAGGAGAAACCTTGTCATAAACCTTTAATGAGCATATTAAACTTAAACTGATATTATATAAATCCTCTTCGATAAAGTTACTTGGCGATATACTACTTAAGGATAGATCCATAATAGTGAGCCACTGAGCATTTTCTAAAGCAACAATGTTGCACATCTCTACATCGGGACGCTTTAACTCCTCCCAGCAACCATATGCTGAACTTCCGAGATATAAGCAGGGGTAACCAGAAATACTGTATCTTTGATTGGTGGTCAGAGAACGCTTCTCGAATGGGATGTGAAACATTTCAATAGGGCTATACAAATCATACGTTTCATTACTTCGTATTCTGAAGAATTGTGTCCCAGAGTGAACTTTGGTATATTTAAGTAAAACGTGTCTGGGATTGTTCTTATTGAAAAATGCATTATAGATTATTTCTCTACTTTCATCAAAACGACCGTGAAAATATAAGTCAATGCAAGAGATTGCAACTTGGTAAATATAATTAATATTGCGTGCTATGTTGAAATGGGTATTGCCGAGTGCATGAAAATCCTCACTATTTAATTCATCGATGTAGGACAGTAGTTTCCCCTTCTGATTTTCCAAGCGCTTAACTATGTATAGATCGATACCCGTATCTGCTCTATGAAGGCTTTTGATCTTTCTAATGAATGTGTTGATTGTCATGATTGTTGTCTTTAATTTAGATTTGTATTTATTTCTCCCTTAACTCGCATGATGTTAAAAGTTAAACCATAACAACATCAAAGATACGAAGAATCGTGATAATATTTAATCAGATACCCAATTATAAATAACAATTGCTTTCTAGCCAAAACGAGTTTGTAAAGAAGACAACTCCATTGCTCAACAAGTACTAGAATGTGTGGACTGAAAGCTGATACTCAAAGTGTCACTTGAAACTCACATGCAATCTATAGACTGTGCTAATCTATGGATTAAGGTGACTTTTGATAATAAAATCACGTATGTCAAATCGTGGGGTCGCTTACGATATGTTGCTCCAACGTACCGTGTATGGTTTGTAAAATTCATGAAAACCAAACAAAATTTAGGATTTTCAAGTTCCCCTAAAGTTCCCTAGAAAGAAAAAAGCACTCACGAAAGAATCGTAAGTGCTTGATTTTTAAGTAGCGGGACGCAGGATTGAACTGCGGACCTCATGATTATGAATCATGCGCTCTAACCAGCTGAGCTATCCCGCCATGACTTGTGTCAGATTTTTGTTGAGATAGAAGGACTCGAACCCTCACTGACAGAGCCAGAATCTGTAGTGCTACCATTACACCATATCTCAATTTGGCTTCCCGTTTGATTTTGGGACTGCAAATGTATGAATGTTTTGTGAAAATGCAAAATATTTTTCGTTAAATCATTCATTTTTGTGCAAAAAGGCGCTCATGACGGGTAAATTTCTTGCCCGTTGTGAGCGCTGATGTGCCGTAGAAGGCGCCTGTGGCGGTTTGATGCACATGACGGGTTGCAAAAATACCCGTCGTGTGAAAATCATAGGCGGTCGATGTAGAGGATGCCGTCGAGATGGTCGATTTCGTGCTGGAAGATGACGGCGGTAAAGCCGCTTACGGTGTCGCGGACCATCGGGATTTCCCTGGAGGCGAATGAGCCTGAGAGGTCGGCATATTCGATCACTATTTCAGTGGACCTCAGTACGTCGCCGCGGCGGTCAGGGACTGAGAGGCAGCCTTCGGGACCGGCTGCCAATGAGTCCGCCGCCCATACTATGCGGATGTTCGGGTAGACTTCGAACGGATGGTCGGTCGTCCTGCCGTTCCAGATGGGGTCCTTGTCGAACCTCTGGACGGCCACGACCCTGCGGTTGAGACCCACCTGCGGGCCGGCTATGCCTACGCCGTCCTGCGAGGGGTGGGTGACTGTCGCTACCATAAGCCGGGCCAGCTCTTCATAGTCGGCAGACTGAAGAGCTTCGGCCGGAAGGTCGGAAGACGGCGCCCGCAGGACCAGGCATTCGGCCGGATCTTCTATGGTCAGCACATGCATGATGCTGTCTGCCCCGTGGATAAGGGCAAGCTCGTCTTTTGTGAATCCTTTCGGGGCCCTGGTACATGACGCAAGGGCCAGAAGTCCCAGAAAAGCCAGGGCGGCTGATTGCTTTATGTTCATTGCGGACTATCAGTCTGAGGTTTCGTCGGTTTTTCCCAGGAGCGCTACGGCATAGACCTCGCAGCCTTCTCCGCGGCCGACGAAACCGAGTTTCTCGGTCGTCGTCGCCTTTACGGATACGCGGGCAGGGGCTATGCCCATGATGCCCGCGAGGCATTCGCGCATCGGTACGATGTAAGGCGCCAGCTTGGGGCGCTGCATGGCGATGGTAATGTCGCAGTTGACTACATGCCAGCCTTCTCTGGAGATCAGCTCCATCACGCGTCCCAGCAGTATCTTGCTGTCGATTCCCTTGAACTCATCGGATGTGTCAGGGAAATGTTTGCCGATGTCTCCGAGGGCGAGGGCGCCGAGGATGGCGTCGCAAAGAGCGTGTATGGCAACGTCGCCGTCAGAGTGGGCGATACAGCCGATCGGGCTTTCCACAAGCACTCCTCCAAGCCATAAAGGAAGGCCGGGGGCAAGAGCGTGGACATCATATCCGTTTCCTATTCTCAAGTCCATATGCAAATAATTTCCACAAATGTAAATAAAAAACCCTAAATTTGCTCTTTAGACAAAAACAGAAAGCGATATGGGATTCAGTTTTAATTTTTTCGGGACGCAGGAAGTGCGCAAGTTCAGCTACAAGCCTCGTTTCTATGACCCTGAAGCGGAAGAAAGACGAAAGAAATACGGTGACTTTACAAAGCCGAAGGATACTAAATATGTGCCCGGACAGCATGTAAAGGGAAGTCTACGTGACGGAAAATACCAGAGGACCGAGGAAGTAAGCCGCAACCAGAAGATAATAGGAATGGTTACGATGGTCCTTCTGTTTGCTGTGGTGTTTCTGATCTTCAAGTATTTCCCTCTCCTTATCGATTCTCTTGGAAAGTAGTATGGACATAAGGATATTACCAAGCAACATAGCGAACATGATCGCCGCGGGAGAGGTCGTCCAGAGACCTGCATCCGTGGTGAAGGAGCTCATGGAAAATGCAGTCGATGCAGATGCTGACCAGGTCACGGTCGTGATCCAGGATGCGGGAAGGACCCTGATCCAGGTCATCGACAACGGATGCGGAATGTCTCCGGACCAGGCGGTGCTCTGCTTCGAGCGCCATGCGACATCGAAGCTGCGTACAGCCGAGGATCTGGGCAACATCCTGACCTTCGGATTCCGCGGAGAGGCCTTGGCCTCGATCGCGGCGGTGGCGGAAGTGACCCTGAAGACCCGCAGGGAGGAGGATGAGATAGGATGCCAGGTGGACTTCGCGGACTCGCAGCATCTCGCGACAAGCGAGGCTGCCGTTCCGAGGGGAGCCAACTTCAGCGTCCGCAACCTTTTCTACAATGTGCCCGCGCGCCGCAAGTTCCTCAAATCTGACAATGTAGAGTTCAAGCACATAGTTTCAGAATTCACACGCGTTGCCCTGACGCGCCCCGACATAGGCTTCACGCTGACCCACAACGGCAAGGATGTCTTTGTCCTGAGACCAGCCAAGTCGCTGAAGTTCAGGATACAGGACGTTCTGGGAACCAATGTGGCGAATGATGTCGTGGACATAAATGCGGAAACCTCGATCGCTTCGATCTCGGGTTTCGTGGGCCGTCCGGATGCGGCCCGGAAGGGCCTGGGCAACCAGTATTTCTTCGTCAACGGCCGTTTCTTCAAGAGCCCGTACCTCCATAAGGCGGTGATGAAGGCATATGAGAATCTGATTCCAGACGGGGTGACTCCGCCATATTTCATTTATCTTGAAGTCGATCCGCAGTCGGTCGATGTGAACATCCATCCTACGAAGACAGAGATCAAGTTCGAGGACGACAGCGTCCTTTTCCAGATACTCTTCGCATGTATAAAGGAATCTCTTGGAAAGAATTCATTCGGCGACAGCATCGATTTTGACCGTGAGGGAGTGCCGGAGATACCGGCTTTCGGAAAGAACTTCTACGAGGCCCATCAGGTGAGCGAACCGCAGCCGGGACTCGACCCTACATACAATCCGTTCGACAATGACGGCTTCGCCTCTGTCGATTCTCCGTTCTCGAACTCATTTGCCCCGACTGCTGGCGCAGGCCAGGCCTTTGGCTCCGGCCAGTCGTACGGGGCGGAGTGGCCGGAGGCCGCGGCGTCTTTCGACGCCGGCCTCCGCCCCCAGGGCGACCCGCTCCCTGCAAGGAGCGGATACGCCCAAGGCGCCAGCCGCTTCATAGAAAAGCGAGACGACTACGGCAAGCTTTTCGAAGACAAGCTGACTCCGTCGAAGTCCGTCCTGGTGCTTGGCGGAAAGTATATAATCACATCGGCAGGCAGCGGCATGATGGTGGTGAACATCCACCGTGCCAATGAGCGCATCCTCTATGAACGTTTCTTGGAAGCAATGTCCATGAATGCCCATGTGACCCAGACCGCGCTTTTCCCTGTGACCGTCCAGGTGGGCGTCGAGAATATGTGCCTTTTCAGTGAGCACGCAGCCATGCTGGAAAGCCTCGGCTTCGACATAGCTCCTTTCGGAACCGACACGATAGTGGTGAACGGCGTGCCCGAAGGCTACAGCGCAGAGGCCGGAAAGGTCCAGGAGATGGTAGCGGATCTTCTTCTGATACTTGCTGACGACCATGGCTCTCTTCCGGAGATGATGACTGCCAATCTGGCATCCCGCTTCGCGATGCTGGGTGCTCTGAAGGGAGATTCTGTCACAAATCCGATTGAGGCACAGAGGTTGATTGACAGATTGCTGTCCTGCTCGAATGCTGAATTCACCAGCACCGGCAAAAGGATAATCACCATAATCCCTGTAGAAGAGATTGATAAAAGGTTTTAGAATGTCATCCTGAACGAAATGAAGGATATATAAATTTAAAGTTAATGAGTTATTACAGCTATAACAACAGAGGCGGCGGCTTCCTAAGCAGCATACCGACTGCGACGAAGAACATCATTGTCATCAATGTCCTCGTCATGATCATGACGTCCCTGAACGGCGACCTCATGTACCAGAAGTTCGCCCTCTTCTATCCTACATCGCCGTTCTTCCGCTGGTGGCAGCCGGTGACCCATATGTTCATGCACGGAGGATTCTGGCATCTCTTCTTCAATATGTACACCCTCTATTTCTTCGGCCGTGTGCTAGAGGAAAGGTGGGGCGCGAAGAAATTCCTTATCTTCTATTTCGTGACCGGTCTCGGAGCTGCGCTTATCCACACCGGTGTCGAGTGGATCCAGATGCAGCATTGGATGGGCCAGGTAGCGGAAGGGTCGATGGCGGCCCAGGCGAAGATCCACGCTCTCAAGATGACTCCTACCGTCGGTGCTTCCGGCGCCATATATGGTGTCCTCATGGGCTTCGCGATGCTTTATCCTGATGCGATCCTCAGCTTGATCTTCCCTCCGGTGTCAATGAAGGCGAAGTGGTTCGTGCTCATCTTCGGAGGCATAGAACTCCTTACAGGAATAACGGGTGTAGGCGGTGGAATCGCCCATTTCGCCCATCTCGGCGGCCTCATTTTCGGCTACTTGCTGATCATGTACTGGAAGAAGAAACGCACGTTATACGGCAGAGACTATTAAAAGACGACCTTCATGGCCAGAAACAGATTCTTCGGACTGACTTCACGCGTGCTGATGCTGATAGTGGCAGGACTTCTGATCCTGTCCTATGCATCCATCGTTGTCAATCCAGCAAAGGTCTGGTTCATTTCCCTGGCAGGCATCTTCTTCATCCCGCTTTCAATCCTTAACATATTTCTGCTTCTGTGGGCTGTCAAGCGTCGTTCGAAATCATTCATGATTCCGCTTCTGGCCTTGCTTCCGTCGATATTCTTTGTCGGAAGATATGTCCAGTCCGATTCGGACGAGGATCGCATCGCGAGGATGTCCCATACCGGAAAGACGCTCAAGATAGTATCCTACAACGTAGGACGTTTCGCTTATGATAAGGGTGGGTTCACATCGCGTGGGGAATGTGCGGACTCCGTGTTTGCATTCATTCTGGACCAGAATCCCGACATCATCTGCCTTCAGGAATTCCATACTTCAGATGTGAGACGTGTCAAGTCCCTTATCAACAGGAGGATGAGCGACTATAACGCCGAGTATTACCTTTTCCCGACAGGAAAGGGAGCCTTCGGAAACATCACCCTCAGCCGTATCCCGGTAAAGAACAAGGGAGTCATAAAGTTCGAGGAGAGCGCCAATCTGGCCATTTATACTGACTACAGTTACCATGGACGTGATTTCCGCTTATACAACTGCCACTTCGAAAGCTACAACATATCCATGTCCGGCCTTCTCCGCGCCATGATGCGCAGCGACAGCGATGTCTTTACGGAGACCGGCAACAAGATGAAGAAATCGATAACCAGGCGTCCGAAACAGGTAGACCAGGTCTTGTCGGACATCGAGAACTGCCCGTTGGAATCGTTCGTCTGCGGTGACTTCAATGACAATCCGATGTCGTACACATACTACCGCATGAAGAAAGGCAGGAAGGACGCATTCATAGAAGCCGGTGACGGTTTCGGAGCGACATATGCAACTCTGTGGCCAGTTCTCAGGATAGACTATGTGCTTTTCCCTGAACGCTTCCAGGCCGTTTCCCATGAGATACCGCGTGTGCCATATTCCGACCACTACCCGGTCATTACTGAAATAGAATTATGATTACAGAAATACAGAAAGCACTGGAGGTGCTGCGAAAGGGCGGCATCATCCTCTATCCTACCGATACCGTATGGGGAATCGGCTGCGATGCGACCGACCCTGTCGCTGTGGCAAAGGTATATGAAATCAAGAAGCGCGCCGACAGCAAGTCGCTTGTGCTCCTTGCCAGCGACATGGACATGATCTGCCGATATGTGAAGGAAGTGCCGGAAATGGCCGTCCAGCTTGTCGAGGTCAATGACAAACCGATGACCATCATCTATCCGGGAGCGGTCGCAGGAGGCCCTGAAGACAAGGCTTCAAAGGGCTGCCTCGCCTTCAATACCGTCGCTGAAGACGGCACGGTGGGCATCAGGATCCCGATGATGGATTTCTGTCAGCAGCTGGTGGCGAGGCTTGGCCGTCCGGTCGTTTCGACCTCGGCCAACATCTCCGGCGAGCCGACTCCGAAGAAGTTCGCCGAGATATCTCCCGAAATCCGTGAGGCGGTGGACCATATCGTGGACCCAGGCCTGGAACGCGGAGCGACAGGCCGCTCCTCATCCATCATCAAGGTCGGTCTGGACTACTCCATCGAAATCATCCGGAAATAACCCCGACGCTGAACTCGCTGAGTACTAGGTTTTTACAGGGAATCGCCGGCGGC
>JAFQAT010000063.1 GCA_017399865.1 Bacteroidales bacterium
GCATCGCTGAAGAGGAAGGATTCGGCGGTGAGCAGTGAGGGAGAGATCCCGGTAAAGAGTATCGCAAAGGCGAGGGATGCCCGATCAGGTCGGGCATGACGGAAAGGGCATGACTTAATTTTACATAATAAAAGCCATGTCAATCCGAGAACTGACATGGCAAATTAAACAGGTTGTTTAGATATTTTTACAAGAGAGGCGTCATATAGGCAGGAACATAGAGGGTTTCCTCTTCGCGGACAAAGTCCTTAGTATAGATCAGATATCTATCCTTAATTCGGCTGGAGTACTTCGCACTAAATGCATCCAAAGATGCATGAGCCTTATATCCTGATGACTTGACTTCAACCGGGCAGAGTTTCGCTCCTCTAGAAAGGAGGAAGTCAACCTCGTAATAATGCTTTTCATCCTTTGGCCATGTATGGTAGAAGAGCTTGTTTCCTGAAGCCACCAACATCTGGGCGACAAGATTCTCATATACATATCCCAAATTCACCGGAAGCTTATCTGTCAGCAACTTGTCATATATGACGTTCTCGGTAAAGTCCTTATCCCAGAAAGCAAGAGTGATGAAAAGACCTGTATTGCTCATATTTTCCAGCAAATATAAAGATAAATTACAGATAATCAACAACTAACAAAAACATTTCCCGATTCCCCCGAGATTTTATTTACCCAAATCCCCGATTCCCCCAAGATTTTTTCTATCAAGATCCCCGGTTTCCCCGAGATTTTAGGATTTCTTCACCATAGCAATCAACGCCTTCAACTGCTCCGGAGTAAGTCCTTTGAGCTCTTCCATAATGTCAGCATCATCATTCAACTTCAGGAGCCTTGAGTTGAACTCCATCTGCCTACTAATCCGCGGCACCGTTGCCGGTACTTTCGCATGAATTGTGTATATTTGCAGGAGCTGCCGGTGAGCGCCGGCAGAGTTCATTTGTTGAATTGCTGAAAACTGATAGTATGGAAAAGAATCAGAGAAAGTATCTTGCTGAGACCGTGAACTATTCGGAGGAAGATGCGAAGTTCATGATGATGGCGATTAATCTGTCTGAAGACAACATTGATTCCGGAGGAGGCCCTTTCGGAGCGGTAATCGTGCGTGATGGTGAAGTGATTGCGACCGGCACCAACAGGGTGGTTCCTAATGCAGACCCTACAGCGCACGCTGAAGTCATGGCTATCCGCAACGCATGTGCAGCTCTGGGTACCTTCCAGCTGACAGGATGTACGGTATACAGTTCATGCGAGCCTTGCCCTATGTGCCTGAGCGCATTGTATTGGGCCGGCGTAAGCAGGATATGCTACGGAAACACCAAGGATGATGCAAAGGCTATTGACTTTGATGATTCCTTCATATATGACCAGCTGGAGCTCGATTACGAGGACCGTTCGATCAGATGCGAGCATTTCATGCGTTCCTATGCATTGAGAGCATTCCGCAAATGGGATGAGAAGAAGGACAAGACACCGTATTGATTATCTGCCTGAGGAGTTCTTTCTGAAATCCGATATCAGGTGCAGCACTGCAAGAACAGGGAAGATCTCGAGACGTCCAAGAAACATTACAGCCGTATATACTATCTTGGCAAAGACAGGTTGCGAGGCGTAATTTCCCATTGTTCCCAACGAGCCTAATCCCGGACCTACGTTTCCGAGAGAGGCCAAAGTTCCGGAAAAGGCATCAGAGATCTCCACTCCGGACATCAGCACCGCCATAAATGACATGAAGAGGATGAACACATAGGCCACAAAATAGAGAAAGACGGCAGACACCTGATCATTGCTGACTGTATGGCCGTCTACTTTAGTGCAGAAGACTGATGACGGATGGAGACGCCGTCTGAATTCATTTCCTATTTCCTTGAATATTATCAGCATGCGGTCTGCCTTGATACCTCCTGTAGTCGAACCCGAACACCCGCAATGAAAGGCGGCCAAAAGGAGGAATACATTCGCAAGCACCGGCCATAAGGCATTATCGGCATTACCGAATCCTGTGGTAGATATGAAGCTGACGACCTGAAACACAGAGTCCAGGAGGGCTTTGCCGAATGAAGCGTATCCACCCTGGAGCATCAGTACAAACGTGACGAAAAGCGACAGCACCAGTATCACGTTCAGATAATATCTGGTTACGGAATTTCTGACCGGAGCAAGGAACTTTTTTGCAAGCATCGCATATATGACTCCAAAATGCATCGACGCCAGAATCATAAAGACGATGATGATGACATCTATGACCGGAGAGTCGTAATGCATTATGGATGCATTTCTGGTGCTGAAACCGCCTGTGGCTATGGTACTGAAGGAATGGTTGACGGCATCGAAGAAAGACATGCCGGCCAGTTTCAGAAGCAAAGTTTCAACTGCTGTCAGTCCGATATAGACAGAAAGCATGATTCTCGGCACATTGGCTGAACGGTAACGGTATCCGTATTTGGACAACGAGGAAAGTTCGAGGTTCGACAGCTTGAATTTTAATGAACTTGCATCAGGAATTATCAGAAGAAGGAAGACCACGACACCCAGCCCTCCGATGAAATGGGTGGAAGAACGCCAGAAAAGAAGGCTCCGGGGCAGGCTTTCGATATCTGTAAGTATCGTAGATCCAGTCGTGGTGTAGCCTGAAACACTTTCAAACCACGCATTGACCAAAGTGAATTCACCCCCGTAAAGCACATAAGGCAGCATTCCTACTACGAATGACATAAGCCAGGCAACAACTATGGTGATATAACCATCCTGGACGGAGTTCTCGTGACCACGCCGCACAAATATCAACGGGAAGGCACCCATTATGGAAGTGATAAGGAAACTGATCACCAATGGTGCAAAAGCTTCATCCATACCATCCGATACTGAGACCAGAACAGACAACATCATAAATAAGGCGTTAACCAGCAACGCCTTACCTACATTTGAAGATATCGCCTTTATATTCATCGAGGTAAAGATATAAAATATCCCTTGTTTATATCATATTTCATTCGAAAAATGTATTTTTGCAGGCTGTATACGGGCCCGTACTGTCCGAAGCACTATAAAGACAATACCTATGAAGCAACTTAAAGAACGTATATTGAACGACGGAAAATGTTTTCCGGGAGGCATATTGAAGGTCGACAACTTCATCAACCACCAGATGGACCCTGTCCTTATGCGCGAGATGGCGAAAGAACTTGTGAAAAGGTTCTCGAACCATCAGATCAACAAGGTGATCACCATCGAGGCCAGCGGCATAGCACCTGCAATCATGGTCGGGGCGCTTCTTGACGTTCCGGTTCTGTTCGCAAAGAAGAAGGTGCCCAGCACAATGGAGAACATGCTGGTGACCGAAGTCTTCTCCTTCACCAAAGGACGTTCATATACCGTATGTGTAAGCGGCGATTATCTGTGCAAGGATGACAGAGTGCTTTTCATCGACGACTTTCTGGCCAACGGCAATGCCGCCAAAGGAATCATCGACCTTATAAATCAGGCCGGAGCATCGCTTGAAGGTATGGGATTCCTGATTGAAAAAGGATTCCAGACCGGAGGCAATGAACTTCGAAGCCTCGGGATCCACGTCGAATCCCTGGCTATAATCGACAGTCTTGACAATTGCACCATTAAGCTGAGATAAAGAATGAACGAAAACGGACTCATCTACGGTCTTGAAGAAAGGCCTCCTTTGAAAGACACTCTGTTTGCGGCACTGCAACATCTTCTGGCCATATTTGTGGCCATCATCACCCCTCCTCTCATTGTTGCCGGTGCGCTTGGTCTTGACATTCAGACCACCAGCTACCTTGTTTCGATGTCGCTTTTCGTGTCTGGTATAGCGACATTCGTTCAATGCAGGAAAGTCGGACCGGCAGGCTGCGGCCTTCTCTGTGTCCAGGGAACAAGCTTTTCGTTCATCAGTCCGATCATAATGGCAGGAGCAATAGGCGGTCTGCCGGCAATTTTCGGCGCTACGATGGTCGGAGCTCTGGCCGAAGTGTTCATCAGCAGGATCCTCAAATATGCCATGAAGATCATAACCCCTCTGGTGTCCGGCATTGTCGTAACCCTTATCGGCATGAGTCTCATCAAGGTGGGAATCACATCTTGCGGAGGTGGTACGGCAGCCCTTGAAAACGGGACTTTCGGTTCATTCCAGAACCTTGGGATCGCTGCTCTGGTACTAGTGCTGATAGTACTGTTCAACAGGAGTTCGAACAGATATCTCAGAATGGGATCGATCATAATCGGCATAACAATCGGTTATGTCGTGTCGTATTTCTGCGGAATGGTGGATTTCAGCGATATGCCTGAGTATTCGATCTTCAATGTTCCGATGCCGTTCAAATTTGGAGTGTCATTCAACTTTTCTGCAATTCTGGCGTTTGCCCTTGTCTATGTAATAACAGCTATTGAAGCGTACGGAGACATAACCGCCAATTCACTCATATCAGGAGAACCCGTTGAAGGAGAGAAATTCCTTAAAAGGGCTCAGGGAGGAATTCTTGCAGACGGTGTGAATTCACTTCTGGCCGGAATGCTCAATTCCTTCCCGAATTCAATATTCGCACAGAATAACGGTATGATTCAGCTTACAGGAGTAGCAAGCCGCTATGTCGGTTACTTCATCGCATTGTTCCTCGTGCTGCTGGGTTTCTTCCCTATAGTAGGTGTAATATTCTCCTTTATGCCTGACCCTGTGCTTGGAGGAGCGACTCTCCTGATGTTCGGTACCGTAGCTTCGGCAGGAGTCAAGATCATAGCATCTCAGAAGATTGACCGTAAGGCCACTCTGGTCATTGCCATAAGTTTCAGCATGGGACTGGGAGTCGAGCTTTATCCTGAGATACTGTCTCAATTCCCTGAAACTGTAAAGAACATATTCTCATCAGGCATCACCACAGGAGGCCTCGCTGCAATAATCTCAAATATGGTTATCCGTATCAAGGGAGAATAGCATCAAAGCACCGCAACGATTCTCTCCAGCCATTCACGGTCTGTGGCGTCGAAGGTGCCGAAGGCGGTGCTGTCGATATCCAGGACAGCGATTACTGTTTCACCGCGGAAGACGGGGACTACGATCTCGCTGTTAGAGGCGCTGCTGCAGGCGATGTGGCCGGGAAACTTATGGACATCAGGGACAACGACTGTAGCTTTCCTCTCCCAGGCGGTTCCGCAGACGCCTTTTCCAAAACCGATCCTGCAGCAGGCCACCGGCCCCTGGAAAGGGCCGAGGACCAGCAGCCCTGACGTCTGGTCGACACGATAGAAACCGGTCCACCAGAACCCGAATTCATGATGGAGCATGGCAGCTGCATTGGCCATATTGGCAATCAAGTCGTCTTCGTCGGCGACCAGAGCCTTGATCTGCTCGAATAAAGTCTTATATTTTTCAATCTTGTTCATAGCGGAACAAAATTAAGAATTTCTGTGAGTGCATCAAAAAAATCAGCGAAACCCGTAAAAACCACGATTAACGAACCGGTGTTTGTTTCTAAATTTGTATCATCCAATGGTATATTCTCATGACAGCAGAAAAACGGGGTTACATTGCAGGTTACGACATCTATTCCTCCAGGAATGAGAAGGTACTGTATGGTGTAATATGGTCTGCGATGATGATCCTGCCTGTTGTGCTGGAATTGTGGAACCTTATAAGCGATTCGAGATTCGATTGGGACTTCGTATTGAGATGGTGGTCGGGCATGTTGCCGCTTATACTCCTGTTTATAATTCATAACCAGTTCCTTATTCCGAATCTCATGAAGAGGGGAAAGATAGGAGCATACATTCTTTCGATCCTGATCCTGACAGCGGCATATGCCGGGTATGTGCTTCTTTCGATGCCGCCGAAGCCGCCGATGCCTCATATGAATCCGATGCCTCCGATTCATCACATGCCGGTTCACAAGCGCCCGCTGCCTTTCCATTTCCACCTTCTGTTCAAGCTTATGCTTGCGGTTCTGACAATGGGTCTGAACGTCGCCATATCATTGCTGTTCACATACACCCGCGACCAGGCGGCAAGGAAGGAACTGGAAAACCGCAGATTGCAGGAAGAGCTTAAGTATCTGAAGCAGCAGATCAGCCCGCACTTTCTGATGAATGTCCTCAACAACATCCACGAGATGACGGAGGAGAATGTCAAGGAAGCGCAGGATATGATCCTGGAACTTTCGTATCTGCTGAGATACGTCCTGTATGAAAGCGAAAAGGATATGACCACCCTCAGATCGGAATGCCTCTTCATATCCAGCTACATCTCATTGATGAAGCAGAGATATGTAGAAGACATCGTCACAGTGGCGGCCGAAATGCCGGAAAGCATTTCCGAAGACATAAGCATCCCTCCGCTGCTGTTCATTTCATTCATTGAAAACGCCTTCAAGCACGGCATCAGCTACAACAGCAAGTCTTTCATTGACATCAGCCTGAATGAGAAGGACGGCGAGATATTCTTCCTGTGCAGAAACAGCATCCCTGCCGAAAGAAACAATGCAGCCATAGGAGGAGTCGGACTGTCGAATGTAAAGAGAAGACTGAATCTTCTCTATGGCAACAGCTATTCTCTGAACATCAGTACGGACAACAATATCTATTCAGTAAACCTGACAATACCAAGTGATGAACATAAGATGCATGATAATTGACGACGAGCCTCTGGCTTTGAAGAAGCTTAAACGTCATATCCTCAAGTACCCTTTCCTTGAACTCGCAGCCGCCTGCCACAGTGTGGAAATGGCGACACGCTTCATGGAGTCAAACGATGTGGACCTGATATATGTCGACATAAACATGCCTGACATCAACGGGCTTGACTTCATCAGGTCGCTGGAGAATCCCCCTATGGTCGTATTCGTGACAGCCTACCCGGAATATGCGGTCGAGAGCTACAAGGTAAATGCCCTGGACTACCTTCTCAAGCCATACGGAAGCAAAGACTTCAACAGGACGGCAGAAAAGGTCTACAGACACTGGCAGCTTCTTCAGAATCAGGCGGCCAGTGTCGGGTCCGGGGAAGAGAACGTACTGTACCTGAAAAGCGACCACCGCTTCGTCCGTGTCGAATGCGACGACATAAGATTCATCGAAGGGCAGAGCGAATACCTGAAGATCCACCTTGTTTCGGAAGAGGCCTTCCTGACACATATGACCTTCAGGCAGATCAGTGACAACCTTCCGAACAATTTCATACAGATACACCGTTCATACATCGCGAACATGAAGCACGTCACGTCAGCGGAACGTACGTTCGTACTCCTGGATGACGGTACACGCCTCCCGGTCAGCGACTCGAGAAGAAGTATCCTGATGCACTACATGGGCAAATAAGGGCAGAATCAGTCCTTCCTGACCTTTCTGACGCAATGGGCGATAATAGTCAGGGCTATTATTGTCAGCATAGCAAGCAGCATTAAGTGTAACATACGTGGACTACAGATATCGGTTGATTATTGTATTTGCAATCAGCCTGTGACCTTCTGCATTAGGGTGTATGCCGTCCGGACAATATAAAGCCTTCATGTCTCCCCTATAAGTATCGAACGGGGTAGTGATGTCAAATATCCTCGTGCCTGTCAGGCCGGCAATCTTGAAAAGGCTTCTGTTGTAGCTTTCGTGCCATCTGGATATTATTCCCACATCACCGCCGAGCCACTTCACGACATTGGCTTTCTGCTGATCGGACATCATGCGGCTGAAGAAAGAAAAATACATATCGGATATGATCGGCGGAAGGGAGACGATCACAGGAATCGAACCGAGCGACCTGATCCTCTCGATCAGTTTCTGGAACTGGTCTCCGAAAGAGTCGAGAGTCGTCTTTGGGTTATGCTCCTGTTCCGGAGACAGGGCGATCTTCATCCAGTCGAAATCGCAGTCGTTTCCGCCATATTCAAGAAAGGTGTAGTCGGAGGCCGCGATTTCCGCAGAATGGCGGTCGATGACATTGCTGCCGAATCCGACCGTGCATCCGAACTTGCCGTAGTTTTCGACCGACATGTCAAGCTCGTTTCCTATTATATCCATATAGTTGGAATCGGTCACTGCGTATCTGTTGTCATTTCTCAGGACTACTCCCTTGGTAAGAGAATCTCCGAGTGCGATAATTCTTGTCCTGCTCATTTTCATTTGGTTTTATGCTGCAAAGTTATAGCGGGCAGACGTCTGCATGAAAAAGCAGTCACCGGGATGAATAAAAAGAGACGAAAACAGCCTATTTAGGGATAAACCGGCACATTTAGGGACGTTTGACAAATAATTACTATATTTGTCCCTACATAAAAGGTACAAAAATGAACAAGACGATCAGCAGAATGACTTCAGGAGCAGGCACCATAATCCACTCCCTGATAATCCCGGTTTTCATCCTGATATTCACAATATATTACAGGCCATACGGAATATTCGAAACACTCAGCATGGAAAACGCATCGTTCACATTCAACGTGACGATCCTTTTCTGCATAGTCCTGGTGTCCGTATCAATTACCAGGGGATGGCTCTACCTTCTGGGAAAATACACGGAGCTGACACCATTCGTGTACATGCTCTGGAGCATCGGTGAGATTCTGACCGCATCTCTGTTCTGCTCACTGTACTATGTGCTGATGTGCAGCGACCCTCTGCCTTTCTACGAGGCGGCAGGCGCCTCCTTCATAAGGCTGCTGACCATGGGAATATACCCATACGGATTCCTTTGGATGGCGTTCATTATATATGCAGAAGACAACGCAGTCCCTGCTGAAGACAGCTCGCTGATACGGTTCCATGACGAGTACAAGAAGCTGAGGTTCGTGATCGCCGCCGAGGCCGTGATCTTCATAAGGTCTGAAGACAATTACGTGCAGATACATTATCTTGACGGCGGCAAGACAAAGAAATTCATACTGCGCTCTTCCATGAGGGCTCTTGAAGAGACATTGAGCAGACATGGCCTCGTACGCTGCCACAGATCATATTTCATCAACCCGGCATTCATAAAGATAGTCCACAGGGACGATGCCGGCCTGATCGTCGCCGAGCTGAAGCAGGACGGATACGAAAGCATCCCGATATCACGAAAATACCAGGATGCGATAACTAAGCTTCTGTAAGCTCTGGCTGAGGTCAGATCTTCAGCTTGATGCCAGATCTGCCGGCCAGTGCCGCCAAGGCTGTGCAGAGCAGAGAAAAGAGGGCGCATTTGAGCAGACCCAGCGCTCCGGTAAGCCAGTCTATGGTATAGACCCCGAAAACTGCAAGTATGCTGTAAAGCACATACGGCATCATATAGACCGTCAGAGTCGCCGTTCCGGATGCCTTGACAGGACGGAACCAGCCCGTCTTTCCATATGATTCAAGAATACGCAGGATGAGATACAGACATATGGACAGAGAGGTCACGTAAAGGCACCATGGCAAGGTTCCGAGAAGTTTGGATATGATCCACCAATGGTGAAAGAGGGCCGCTGCGAGGGCGGAGATGACGGCAGCTGCGAGTGCACAGCCGATCCTGACGGTACATCTGCGCGAAGACAGACGGCTCTCGGCAAGCGAGAAAAGCATGCCTCCTGAAGCCATGATGGCAGAAGATGCATTGCCAAGTCTTAGCGCATCCGCCATGTCTGCGATAAAGGATGGCCCTTCTATCAGATAACTTCCGTCACGCATCTGCGTAAGAAGAAGATTTGCAACGCAGAGGGCAAGCCAGACGAAGGCGATGCGGAAAGGTTTCCTGCGGCAGAGGAGATATGTTACGGCGCAGAAACAGTAAGCCCACCCGATGAGTCCGAGGATGCCCCACCATCCGGCAGAGAAGAAGCCTCCCTCAGGAGTGCGGAAGGTAAGCGCAAGAAAGGCCAGAATGGCCAGGCCTGCAGCCTGGAGCCATCTTTTAGCCCTGAATTCCTTCGGATATGAATTCCATATGAGGAAGAATGCCATCACCATCATGATGCGATAGAAATTGACACCATATCCGGCAACGGAAGAGAATCCATCTTCTGAATTGACTATGAAGACCCCCATCAGAAGAAGTGCAAGAGTGCGGGAAAGAATGTGGCTGAGGGTGGATTCGCCGCTGCAGCCCTTGGCAAAGCGGTTCTCTATCGCATAAGGCACGGACATTCCCATGGCAAACAGGAACATCGGGAAGACGACATCAGAAACGCCCATTCCATCCTCCAGCATGGCAAAATGTTCCAGAAAATGCGGCACGCCTCCTACGGTCCAGAAATCATTGACGAAGACCATAAGAAGCATCGTAAGACCACGGAGCATGTCTATTGCCTCGTTACGCCTTGAAAACAGACTGTATTCCATTGTATATTATTTAGAACGGCTTTCCTGACGGGCTTTTTTCGCCTCGAACTTCAACCGGTATTTCTCCAGTACGGCAGCGTCCTTCTCTGCCTGACGGGCAGCTTTTTCAAGAGCGGCTTTCTTGCGGCGGCGTTCCTTTTCCAGACGTTTGGCTTCTTTTGCTGCAGCTTTTTCGGCATCGCGCTTGTCCAGTTCGGCCCAGCGCGCCTCACGCTCTTCCTGCTTCTTCTTCCGGGCAGCTTCCCTGGCAGCTTTCTTCTCGGCCTTGATGCGTGCCTTCTCAGCCTTTGCCAGCTCCTTCGGGGTCATGGCGGCTTTCGCAAGGCTGTCGGTAGCAGCCAACGAATCCGCAACTGCAAGAGAATCCGATAATGCGGATCTGAGGGTATCTTTCGTTGAAAGAGTGTCTCTTGTCAACAGACTGTCTGAAACGGCAAGGGTATCCTTGAGGGCAAGACTGTCGGCAAGGGCGAGGCTGTCAAGCCGAGCCTGCTCTGCAGCGCGTGATTCAGCTATCCTGCGCTCACGTTCCCTGACGGCGCGCAGCGAATCCCTTACTTCTATCTGACGATAGACATCGTTCATATATCCAGGGAAGTAGATATCCGTCTGCCTGAAGGTAGCTCTAGGACGGGCGCTGTATGATCTTCTTTCGCTTGGACGGAGAGACAGAGGGGTCACGGCATTGCGGTCTGCCGGTCTTTTTTCAGGCTGCCAGTTGAAGCCCTTGAGGACCTTTTCGTCCTCCTTCAGCTGGACCACCGGATATCCGTCATTCTTCGGTGCTTCGTAATAATAGACACGTTCGATATTACCGTCCTTGAAGGTAGCGGAAAGCATCTTCGAATCCGCCTTGTTGACCGTAGCCAGAGCATCGTTCTCCTCGATGAAGAATACTGCAGAAGCGCCTCCCAGGGCATCAAACCTCTCAAGGCCTCCCTTCTCGTCAAAGAAAGCGAGCATTTCCGTTGCCCTTATCTGGTCAAAAAGTTCCGCATCCTCCTGGATGGTGATGAAAGCATTGGACATCAGACTGGCCTTCTGCATTGCGCCTTCGCTTATCACGACGGTGATGCTGTCGGCGGCATACTGCCTGCGGACTTCCTGCCAAATGATAGGCTCATTGAACAGGCGTGCCAGAGAATCCAGGTCCGAATAGACCAGTGAATCGCAGACTACCTGCATATTCTTCTTATATATCCTTACGTTGCGAAGAGCTTCCAGAAAGCCGATTCCTGTAGTGTCGGGAGGTGTAACCTCCACTGAATCGGCAACCGACAGGGAATCCGTCACAACAAGAGAATCCAAGACTCCGAGAGAGTCTGCCGATGCCACAAGCGAATCTTTCGTCACGGACAGACTGTCCGGCAAAGAAAGTCCCATGCGCGCTCCTGGCACCATCGGAGGAATCTCCGGCCTTGGGTTTATGCTTGTCGCAGTAGAATCGGGATGCGGAGGAGCTGCCGATGCCTTTCGCAGTCCGGTACTACCCTGAGGTCCCCTCGGAGCCGGAGCCGTCTGCGGGCCCGGACCAGCCGCAGGCCGTCCCGGGTTCTGGCCGGCCTTCTTGGCTTCCGCCTCCTTCTTGGCACGGTAGTTCGGATCGTTCATGGCCTCCTCTTCAGCTGCCTTGGCTGCCGCCTCGGCAGCTTTCTTCCTGAACTCACCTACCGGATCCACATCAAGGTCCGAAAGCCTCTTCTTAGAGTCCGCGACCACCGTAGAATCGATGTCGCACATACGGACAGTATAATATACGAGCTTCTCTGCTCCCATATATACAGTGTCGATGGTCCCGTCTTCCTCTTCCGTCTGTGTTATCACAGCCGGCTTGCGGGTCAAGGTCACCTTCGAAAGCGAATCCTGATAGAAAAGACGGCCTGCAAGCGCGAACACATTACGGGTCGTATCTGTCATCTGCGCGCGACCGAGCATTTCGACATCCTGGGCTACTCTGTAGAAATAAAGGCTGTCGCACCATCCTTCCTGGTCAGGAGTCATCACATGGACCTCGTCATTGAAAAGGAAGAGTTCCCTGTTCCGGTCGTACCATCCCTTCTCAGAAGACAGCATATTGTCATCCTGCCATGCATTGGTTCCTCTTCCGAAAGTCGCCAGATTGAGGTCCGACTCATATTCCAGACGGGAGGTCATGACGAATATCGAGTCGGTGAACATATTCACATCCTTCTCGAATGTGAAAAGCTTTATCCTGGATTCATATGTTCCCTCGCGGCTCTCAATTATCTGACCGTCCTTGTCCCTCATCGCGCCACCGTTCTTGAATATGGCGACGGAATCCTTCGTATTGTAGTCCAGATGCCTGGTACGCAGGGTGTTATGATCCTTGTCGGTAAGCTGAACGACAGAACCCCTGAACTGTGCGAGGTCCTCGTCGATAAGATATTTCAGATTGTCGCTGGTAAGTACGGTCTCGTCCTGGAGGATGCTCACATTTCCCCAGGCATCGATGACCTTGGTCTCCATGTTCCACAATGCAGTGTCACATATGAGATATGTGCCGTTATGAAGAAACCTTGCCGGTCCGACCACCTTCCTGTATCTGCCGCCTTCCACATCCACCATCTTGGCGGACTTGGCGCTCATCAGCCAGATGAGGCTATCCTTCTGCTCCTCATCCTGCTGGGCAGAAAGGGGCAGACAAATGAGCATGGCAAGCAATATATAGGTCAGTCTCTTCATCGGCGGCTACAGTTATTCAGCCTTGCGGAATTTCTCATACCATCCTTCACGCTCGAACACACAGTCTTCGAACATAGGATCGATCACGATATAGGTGGATTCTATCTTTGAGTTGATGAAGTCATCGATCGCCTTCATCTGGAGCTCGCCCCTCGCATTGTCAAGAAGGAGGGTGTAGTCGTTGCTGAATGAGGCAGGGTGGGCCGGTATGATCTTGTCCACCTTGATGATCTTGTATACGGTGTTTCCGTCACGGCCCTCATTGTCAAGAGACTCTACAGGGACTGAAATCTCTCCTTCCTTAAGGTCTGCGATGGCCGCATAGTCCTGAGGCTTGAGCTGGTCGATCTCGAAGTATGACGAACCTGTATTAGGATCTGACATCTGACCGCCGTTTGTCCTGGTTGCCGGATCCTCGGAATAGAACCTTGCGGCAAGCTCGAAGGTCACAGCCTCATTATTCAGTTCTGTCTTAAGGCTGTCGAGCACATGGAAGGCCTTGCTTCTGTCGTCAGCTGTATATTCCGGCTTGAGAAGGATGTGACGCGCATTGAACATGTCGCCCTTCTTCTCCAGCACCTCGATGATATGGAAACCGTCCGGAGTCTCCACGATCTGGGACACCATGCCCGGCTTGAGAGCCATGGCAGCATCCGAGAACGCAGGCCAGAAGATTGACTTGGAAGCCATTCCGAGCTCACCTCCCTTACGGGCGCTGCCCGGGTCCTGTGAGTAGATCCTGGCAAGTGTAGAGAACTTCTCTCCGTTGATGATTCGTTCGCGGATGGCGAGAAGCCTTTCCTTGACGGCAAGATTTGCCGCCTCGCGGTCTGGATATATGCATATCTGGCTCAGCTGATACTTTACCGGAACCATAGGAAGGTCTTCCGGATCAGCCGAATCCACATATTTCTGCACATCGTATGGAGTAAGGGAAGGTATCTTTCCTGCTATTTCCTGCTGCATCTGCTGGGTAAGGGTCTGGTCCTCAAGATCGGAACGCCATTCCTGACGAAGCCTGTAGATAGGCTTTCCGAACTCCTTCTCCACAGCTTCCTCGCCTCCGAGGTTGGTCTTGAGCATGTCGATTCGGTTTGCAAGTTCGCTTTCCACCATTTCGTTGTTCACCACCAGCGAGTCTACCCTCGCCTGCATCAGGAAGAGCTTGGAAGCCATCATGTTCTCAAGAAGTTCGCACCTTGCCTTCCTGTCAGACTGCATTCCGTAATTGTACTGCATCATCTGTATCTCAGACTCGATGTCAGATATCATGATGACCTCATTACCGATAACGGCTACAGTCTTGTCCACTATGCCGCCCTGATACTTCTGGGCTGAAGCGCTTACCGAAGCGGCCGCAAACAAAAAGACAGCCACACCTTTCAAGATATGCCTCATATTCTTAATAAATTACTAGTTTTCCGTTTTCGCGCGCATCATCCAGCAAATCCTGTTCCAAAGAGGAGGTCAGTGCCTGCTTGCGCGTGCTGATTATTATATCCTTTATCCTTTCGGCAGAATACTCCATCGGGGCATATTCCCCTGCCTTGAGCATTTCTGAGACAAAGGCGAGATTCGTCACGCCGGTGGTATCATCCTGCCTTACCCATCCGTTCCTGACCTGTCCCAGCATGAAGTCATATGTCATTCCCATCTCCCTCGCCAATACTATAACATCCTGCCACTTGTCCTGCCATGTCGTGAACATCATTGCAGACGAAAAGGCCAGGCTGTCCGCCTCCACCAGATCGTTTGCATCTGATGAGTCCATCTTCTTCCTTATTGTTTCCAGCATCGGGGACTCCGTATGGATACGTAGGAACCTTGCCTTTATCAACGGCCTTTCCAGCCTGAAGTTCTCGATATGGGAGAGGTAATACTCCTCCACCTTGTCGTCGGAAACTGCGGTATCAAGCCTCTCGTTCACATAAAGCTGCTCGTAACGGTACTTCAGCAGGGATATGCGATAGTCCTCAAGTTCCTTGGTCACATCCTTCTCCGCCTTCGAGAGCTGCTGCTCGGCTATCGCCACAAAGATCTTGTCAGAGGCCCATGTATCTATATACTGACGGGCCAGCAGTATGCTGTCCTGTTCAGAAATCCCTTTAGGAACCACCTGGTCTATGTCGCTGCGGTAAAGCCTCTCCTTGCCTGCCTGAGCGACGACCTCTCCGTTATGCAAAAAGTTCGAAATCGCCCTGCACGACGACAATGCCGGCAGGACGATCCCAATAATCGCTATGATACTGAACAGTCTTCTCATTATCTTGAATAGTTCGGAGCCTCGCGGGTGATGGTTACATCATGCGGATGTCCCTCAAGATATCCTGCATTTGTGATACGCACGAACTTTGCATCGCGAAGCTTCTCGATGTTTGGCGCACCTACATAACCCATACCTGCGCGCAGACCGCCTACGAGCTGGTATACGACCTCGTTGAGAGTTCCCTTGTATGGCACCTGAGCCACGATTCCTTCCGGAACGAGCTTCTTGATATCCTCTTCCATATCCTGGAAGTAGCGGTCCTTCGAACCCTGCTGCATGGCCTCGAGAGAACCCATGCCGCGATATGACTTGTACTTACGTCCGTTGAGGATGATGGTCTCTCCCGGCGACTCCTCCACTCCTGCGAAGAGGGATCCGGCCATGATCGTGCTTGCGCCTGCTGCGAGAGCCTTCACTACGTCGCCTGAATAACGGATACCGCCGTCGGCAATCACAGGAACACCTGTTCCCTTGAGAGCCTCAGAAGCCATCATGACCGCTGAAAGCTGCGGCATTCCGACACCGGCGATCACACGTGTAGTACAGATCGAACCAGGTCCGATACCCACCTTTACAGCACTTACGCCCGCATCGGCGAGAGCCTTCGCGCCTTCTGCGGTAGCGACATTGCCGGCTACGATCTGGACATCAGGGAGAGCATCGCATGCACTCTTGATCACATTGAGCACGCCCTGTGAATGGCCATGGGCAGTATCTACGACAACCGCGTCAGCGCCTGCGCTCACAAGCATCTCGATGCGCTCGATGGTATCTGACTTGACTCCTACGGCCGCTGCGACAAGAAGACGTCCCTTGCTGTCCTTCGATGCGATAGGATTGTCCTTGATCTTCATGAGGTCCTTGTATGTGATCAGGCCTACGAGCTTGCCGTCAGCGTCCACTACAGGAAGCTTCTCTATCTTGTACTGGCGGAGGATATCTGCTGCTGCAGGAAGGCTGATGCCCTTCGGTGCCGTCACCAGATTCTCCTTCGTCATGATTTCAGATACAGGCATCTTCGGATCCCTCTGGAAACGGAGATCGCGGTTGGTGACGATTCCTACGAGGAATCCATTGTCATCCACTACCGGAATACCGCCGATATGATGCTGGGCCATCATGCCGAGCACCTGTCCTACGGTCGCATCCGGATGGATGGTCACAGGGTCGTAGATCATTCCGTTCTCTGCCCTCTTCACTCTGCGCACCTGATTCATCTGCTCCTCGATGCTCATGTTCTTGTGGATCACACCGATACCGCCGGCACGCGCCATTGCGATTGCAAGATCAGCCTCGGTCACGGTATCCATTGCAGCTGATACGATAGGAGTCTGGAGAGTTATGTCTCTGGTAAACTTGGTTGATACGTCCACAGTCCTAGGCAGCACCTCTGAATGCGCCGGAATCAGAAGAACGTCGTCGAAGGTCAGGCCTTCGATAATCGGAGAGTTTGTAAATGTCTGCATCTTATTACTTAAATTTGGCAAATGTAATCATTTTTTCTGACATACGCATCAGCTTGAAAGGGAACTTCCTGAAATAATTGACCATATGGGAAATATTGATTAAATTTGCGAAGTATGGCGCAGGAATTTGACAAATACGGCTTCCCGGAGGGAAAGAGATACAATTCTTTTGTAGGTTACTTCAAGAGGAAGTATGGCGAGCGTCTGCAGAAGATCGTCCTGGACGCAGGCTTCACCTGTCCGAACAGGGACGGCAAGGTCGGGCGCGGCGGATGTACATATTGCGACAATGCCGCCTTCCACCCGTCGTACAGCACTGCAGGAAAGAGCCTCTATCAGCAGATGGATGAAGGCATAGAGTTCCATAAGGTCCGATACCGCACTACCGAACATTATCTTGCCTATTTCCAGTCGTTTTCCAATACCTATGCACCTCTGGAGCGCCTGAAAGTGCTGTATGAGGAAGCGTTGAGCCATCCTCAGGTAGTCGGTATCGTCATCGGAACGCGCCCGGACTGCGTGGATGAGGAGAAGCTGGACTACCTTGCAGAACTGGCCAATGACCACGTGGTCATTGTGGAATACGGCATAGAGTCATGCTATGACGCGACTCTTCGGCGCATAAACAGAGGTCATGACTTCGAGACCGCGCGAAGGGCGGTGGAAATGACCGCGCAACGCGGGCTGGATGTCGGCGTACATTTCATCCTGGGACTGCCGGGCGAGACAAGGCAGATGATGCTGGACGCATGCGCCAGGATCAATGAACTTCCGATACGCTCCGTCAAGTTCCATCAGTTGCAGATCGTCAAGGGGACTGCAATGGAGAAGGAATATGAACGATGCCCGCAGGATTTTGAAAGATTCAGCCTTGAAGAATATCTGGATTTCTTCACAGACATCCTGGAAAGGCTCCGCCCGGACATACATATAGAACGTTTCGTCGGAGAGGTACCTCCGCGGTTCGTCAACGAGACCCCTTGGGGTCTGATACGCAACGTCGAGCTGCTCCGCCTTCTGGACAAGCGCCTCGAAGAAAGACAGACCTGGCAGGGACGCCTTCTGCAATAAAGATTTGATAACAAAACAAATACGTGATATAGGACAAAATGAAGCGAATTATATTTCTTGCAATCTGCAGCCTGATTATCGCCGGCACAGCTTCCGGCCAGACAAAGAGACTGGCTGTGACCGCTCTCTCAGAGAACATGATGAGGCTCAGCCCAGATTACGAATCCCCTCTTGAGACGCAGTCGCTCATGGGAACGGTCGTCGAGATCATTGGCGAGCAGGGATATTGGAGGCAGGTAGTGACTCCTGAGCCGTATACCGCATGGTGCACTAATCTCGGTCTGGTGGAGATGACGGCAGAACAGATAAACGAATACAAGGCTGCCCCTAAATACATCTGCACGGCACAGCATAGCGGGGTATATGCGGCACCGTCCCTGAAAGCCGGACGTCTTTCAGACATGTCCGCAGGCAATCTCGTTAGAGTGGTCTACCGTGACGGCAAGAAGCCCAAGCCTTCCGTAAAGAAGAAGTGGGCCGAGGTCATGCTTCCTGACGGAAGAAAAGGGTGGACACCTGCCGCAGACCTGGCCGTATTCGCGGACTGGGCAGTAAAGCAGAAGATCACTGCGGACAGCATCGTCAGCACAGCCATGACCTTCGAAGGAGCTCCATACCTCTGGGGAGGAACTTCCAGCAAGGGACTCGACTGCAGCGGACTGGTAAGGCTGACATTCTTCATGAACGGTCATCTTCTTCCGAGGAACGCATCCCAGCAGGTGAACTACGGCAGGGAGATCATCATGGAATGCGATCATACCGTAACCCCTGACTCTGACGCCCTGTACCAGGAAATGGTCAAGAGAACGAAGCATCTCCAGCCTGGAGACCTCGTATTCTTCGGCACTCCTGAAACATTCTGGTCGAAGGAGAAGATCACCCACGTGGGCATATACATAGGAAACGGGAAGATAATCCATGCTTCCCACAAGGTGCGCGTAAACTCGCTGATTCCTGGTCAGAAAGACTATTACGAGAATTCACACAAGCTGCTGAAGGCACGAAGATACGTCGGATGGCAAGGTCAGGGCATGACGCCTGTCATCCAGAGCCAGTCATATTTCCTCTGGTAGGATTATCCCTCGGGATAGAATTTTGAAGCAACAGGAAGGCCGGAAGGAATCACGAAGTGGTGCCCTTCGTCCTTCCATCTGTCCTCGTCCCACTCCGGACTCACATATGATCCCTCATGATCGGCAAGGAATGAAAGATATGTGATTTCGAAGCCCTGGGCAAGATACTGAGACTCATAGAAAGTCTGTACCTCAAACAAAGCGTCGACGGCATCGCGGCCGCAGAGAGACGAGAGTCCGCTTTCATAGAGTCTCTCACGGTCAGCCCCGTAAATATCTGTAGCACAAGCCAGTATCTTCAGACCGTTCTGTTCCGCCATGGCGCGGGAATACTCATGGAGATAGCGGCTGTCCGTCTTGAGATGGACGATTCCGCCGGTCTTCAGGAAATTGCGGTAGCGGTTCATGAAAAGAGGGGCCGTAAGACGCTTCTTCTCACGTCCGATCTGCGGGTCTGCAAATGTGATCCAAATCTCGGCAACTTCGCCGGGAGCGAATAATGATTCGATGAATTCGATGCGGGTGCGGAGGAATCCGACATTCTTCAGTCCATGTTCCTCTGCATACTTGGCGCCTTTCCAAAGACGGGCGCCTTTTATGTCTACACCGATGTAGTTGAATGACGGATTGCGTTCCGCGAGGTCTACGGTATAGTCTCCCTTTCCGCAGCCCAGCTCAAGAATGATGGGATTGTCATTTCCGAAAAAAACGCTTCCCCACTTGCCTTTCAGAGGGTGGTCACTGCCCAGGACTTCAGATGTCGCCGGCTGCACCAGGCACCTGAAGGTCTCATTCTCCCTGAACTTTCGAAGTTTGTCTTTTCCCATGGTTGCTGCGGTTCTTGTTCTTCTTTTTCTTCTTCTTGCGCGCTTCGTCGAAACGGTTGATCGCATCATCTCCTACAGCGCTCACGAATTCAGGAGCCACAGGAGCGATATCTTCCTTGAGCGAAGCCGGCTTTTCACCGTTGCGGTTCATCCTGATGATGTCCCAGACGTCTTCTGCATAAAGCGGATACAGATTTGCAAGTGACTGAGGGTCATATGAGAAGTACATGATCTCCCGGAGGATATCGGTCTTCATCAGATATGCGAGTCCGTCCTCGAACTCGAGAGGATTATGTACCTTCGGTATGCGTGACTGGGCATCCATATACGCCGCAGTCTCATAGTTGAGACAGCATTTGAGCTTTCCGCACTGGCCTGCAAGCTTCTGAGGATTGAGCGACAGATCCTGGCAGCGGGCTGCGGAAGTCGTGATGGACTGGAAGCTTGAAATATAATTCGAGCAGCAGAGCTCACGTCCGCATACGCCAAGGCCTCCGATAAGGCCGGCTTCCTGGCGGGCGCCGATCTGCTTCATCTCTATCCTGATACGGAACTCCTCGGCAAATACCTTGATAAGCTGACGGAAGTCCACACGGCCATCGGCTATGTAATAGAATATGGCCTTCGTGCCATCTCCCTGGAATTCGACGTCTCCTATCTTCATGTCCAGACCGAGCTCGGCAGCTATCTGACGGGAGCGGATCATGGTCTCATGCTCACGCGCGATCGCATCCTGCCATTTCTCGATATCGAAGAGCTTTGCCTTACGATAGATCTTCTTGAACTCGAAGGTCTCGGGATTTATCCTCTTGGACTTCATCTGGCGGCCTACAATAGGCCCTTCCAGAGTGACGATGCCGAGGTCATGACCATTTGCAGCCTCGACAATGACCATGTCTCCGGTCTTTATGCTCTGACCTGATGCATTCCTGTAGATACCCTTTCTGGTATTCTTGAAACGCACTTCGAAGTAATCCCTGAACTGTTCCTGATTCACTCCGGAAAGCCAGTCGTACACCTCGAGCTTGCAGCAGCCCTGACGATATGTACAGTCCGTCTCTCCTGTCTCTGTCTTCTCTACCACACATCCGCGGGAGCAGTCATATCTTTTTGATTCTGATGATTCTGTCATATACTATAAAACATACGGTTGACAAGGTCGCAGAACAGAATCTTGGAATTCACATTCCTGTCTATCATATATGAGACCTTCTCTATATTGGTTATCGTCTTCGAACAGAACTTTCTGCCGCACTTGGCAGCCATTCCCGTATAGAAGGCCTCTTCCTCTTCAGGAACGGCAGCCAGCTGCGGGAGATTCTGCTGAAGCATGAATATCTTTCTTATGCATTCAGCCGCAAAGGTACAAAAGCCTTTCTGTTTTTCGCGCGATTCGAGGGCGGCTATCTGTTCTCCGCACTCCAATGCGGAGGACAGGTCGCGCGAGACAAGAGCATTCATGAGATCTGAGAAGAGATCCATGAAGCTGTCATATTCTTCCTTATCCCCTATCATGCCGAGGGCTGCACCGACGCTGCCTCCGGCAACGACGGCCTTCGCATGGGCCTCCGAAGGAGATACGCCCATCCTGGATGTCAGCACCTCTTCCACTTCCTCCCTGCTCATAGGAAGAACCCTCAGGCTCTGGCATCGCGAGAAGATGGTCTGAAGGACCATCTCGGGAGCATGGGTTATGAAGATGAATACCGTATCCGCAGGTGGTTCCTCGACCATCTTAAGAAGACGGTTGGCGGTCTCCTGGTTCATCTTCTCCGGAAGATAGAAGATGACCGCCTTGTATCCGTCGTCAACGGATGTGAGCGAAAGCTTGCCGATGATGGACTTCGCCTCAGCGACAGCTATAAGTCCGCTCTTGCTTTCTATGCCTATGGCCTTCTGCAGGTCCGTCTCCATGAAATAAGGGTTGGAGAGAACCAGTTCACGCCAATACTTTAAATAAGACTCCGATGTAGGCTTGTCATCGGAAGCCTTAGGGCCTTTATTTACAGGGAATACAAAGTGTACGTCCGGATGGATAAGCTTGGACATCTGCCTGCATGAAGGGCATTCTCCGCAGGAGTCTCCGTCCTTCCTGTTGCTGCAGTTCAGGTACTGTATGTATGCAAGGGCAAGAGGCAGGGCCCCGCATCCCTCGTTTTCATAGAACAGCATGGCATGGGCGACCCTGCCGCTGTCCGCCATGGACAGCAGGGCATCGGCCGCAGCCTTGTTGCCTATGATATCGGAAAACTTCATTACATTATCCTGTCCGCCGTAAAATGAGCCAATTCTATGAGACTGTCTCTGGCTTCCGAATCCGGAAACATGGACAAGGCACCTACAGCCGCCTCAACATATGAATTCAATCTCGAAACAGCATATTCCAGACCGTTGTATTCCTTTACAAAAGCGACTATCTCGTTGCGGTACTCTTCGGGATGAGACTCGATATCATTGATCTTCACCCTTATCTCCGTTTCCTTTTCCTTGCCTGCATTTGCAAAGGCCCCGAGAAGAGGCAGCGTCATCTTCTGCTCAAGGATATCTGCACCCAAAGGCTTTCCGACAGCCTCTGTTCCTGAATAATCAAGAATGTCATCCTTTATCTGGAACGCAAGTCCCAATGCCACGGCATAATCCTTTGCCGCCTTGACCATCTCCTCCGACGCACCGGAAGATATGGCTGCAGAGACACAAGCTGCTTCGAAGAGCGACGCCGTCTTGTTATAGATGATCCTCAGATAATCGTCTTCGTCTGTATCACCTTTCCTGGCCTTCTGGAGCTGGAGCATCTCGCCTTCCGCCAGATCGCTGAGGGTCTTGGAGAACACCTTCATCACTTTGGACGAATCGTCTGCCGCATCAAGCACAAGCTCCATCGCCTTGACCAGCCAGTAATCACCTACCAGCACAGACACGGAAGAGCCCATAAGAGACATGATCGTAGGGACTCCCCTGCGCTTGTCGCTTCCGTCGGCGACATCGTCATGCAGAAGGGTCGCATTGTGGAGAAGTTCAGCGGCAGCAGCATACTTTATGGCCGCATCGGAGACCATTCCACCGGAACAGGCTTTCGCCATCAGCAGGGACAGCATCGGACGGAGCTGCTTTCCCGAATGGGACAGAATGGAATCATTCGTCGCGTTCAGAAGTCCGATATCGCTCTTCAAGGAAGAGACGATCTGATTCTGAACCGCAAGCCAGTCCACTCCAAGATATTCCTTTATCGCCTTTATATCCATTATTCCTGTAACATTTCCATAAGCTGGTCCACCGTGTCGGCAAACCCGATCTTACCCATAGTCTCCTGACTCAACATCTTCTTGTCCACATAATGCTGGAGAAGATTCCTCAACGGTTCATAGAATCCATCATAGTTCAGGACGAATATCTTTCCGTCGTACTGCTTCAGATGGATGCATGCGAAAGTGTCCATTATCTCATCCAGTGTACCTATACCGCCTGGCAATGCCACCACGGCAAATGCATCCTTTCTCAACAGAATCTTTCTCTCCGCCATGGTATCTGTCCATACGGTCTCGGTGAGATCCGGATACACATGCTGCTTCATGAAACGCGGGATGACGCCCATATGATAACCTCCGATCGAAGCCAGTTCATCGGACACCTCACCCATCGTACCCTTGACGGTTCCGCCGGTTACGATACCGTATCCACACAACGAAGCCGCCCTGACGAATTCGCGGGCGACTTTGTTGTATATAGGGTCTATTTCAAAACTTGCCGAACAGAATACGGCTATCTTACCCTTCATCGTATTTTAGAAGAAGTATGCAACCGAAAGTGACAGACCTCCGAAATTGCCACCTTTGAGCATCTTGTACTTGTCAAGGGCATTGCCGTTCTCTACTGTGTCAACCGACTTGATGAGGTTGCCGAAATTCCAGTTGTATCTGCATACCACCTGAAGCTTCCAGATGTCAATACCCGCACCGAGGCCGACACCACAGTCAAGCTTGTTTACAGCATCAGATGTCCAGATGTCCTTTACTGCTCCGCCACCGTTGAGCGCATAGCCTACGAATGGTGAAACATCAAGGAACGGACGTGCGACAATGAGGTCAATTCCCCACTGTACAGAAGCCATGAGCTCAAGGTATCCCATGGAAACCTTTTCCATGGTAAGATTGTCAAGAGCACCTACTCCTGTGTCAACTCCTATTGCAGACTGCTTCAGGCTGTACTGAAGGGCAGGCTGGATAGAGAGACCTACCAATGGGATATTGAAGTTATATGCAACACCTACGTGATAGCTTGCAGGAGATACATCCTTGATGTCCTTCACGTTGCTGGTAGGGAAATTCACTCCCGCCTTAACGCCAAAGCCACCTTTTGCCTGCGCTGCAGTCAGTCCTGCGAGCAGGATGGCAGCGATCATTAAAATCCTTTTCATACCTTAATAAAATTATACAAGAGCATCGAGTTTCGCAGCGAGCTCAGCCTTGGTGATGACTCCTACATGCCTGTCGACAACTTCTCCGTTCTTGAAGAAAAGGAGGGTCGGGATGCTTCTGATGTTATAGTCCATCGGAGCATCGTCACACTCGTCGACATTGCACTTGCATACAAGGGCCTTGCCTTCGTACTCTGCAGCGATTTCATCAACTATAGGAGCGATAGCCTTGCATGGTCCGCACCAGGTGGCCCAGAAATCTACAAGCACAGGCTTGTCGGTTTTCAAAGTATCTGCGAAATTCGCATCGTTAACTACATATGCCATAATAAAGATCAATTATTTCTTCTTTCCGCCAAACATGAAGGCAAGGGATACTGTATAACCTGAGAAGTTGCCCTTGTTGAAGAGTTCGTCAGTAGTCTTGTCCTTAAGACTGTTGCCGAAAGCCCAGTTATACTCAGCTGTAAGCTGGATGAATCCCAACTGAATACCTGCACCAAGGCCTGCGCCATATGAGAAACGGTTCACGTTATCCCAGTCTGCAGCAAAATTCTCGTTACCGCCGTCCATAGATACAGCATAGCTGACGAAAGGCGAAGCCTGGCCAAATACACGGATCTTCCTGTCTGCAAATCTCAAGCCCCACTGAACATTTACAGGAACTTTTACATATCCCATGCTGAGCTGATCTGAAACAGCATCGATCTTAGTAGCGTTCACATGATAAAGAATATCTGGCTGAATTGCAAATCCGAGAGGAAGATCGAACTGCCATGAGATACCTGCCTGATATCCAAGAGCACCTACTGACTCTACATTTTCAACATCGAGGTCTGTCACATTGACACCTGCCTTGATACCGAAACGTCTTGCATCAGCATCTGTTGAAAGCACTGCTGCAAGAATGATTGCAGCAAAAATTGAAACAAGTTTTTTCATATTTCATCTAATTTTAAAAAGTTCGACCCGCAAATATAAAAAATTCGCGGGTCTAATACAATAACTAATACGATTTTTCGACATTCCAGACAAAAGCCCGAAGTCCCAGGTCAGGAGTTTCCTCGTCCTTGTATCGAAGCTTTTCAAGGATTTCATCCACCTTTTCGTCCGGAACAAACGTCAGGATCGCATTGTTCATCACAGGCCACGCATGATTTCCCAGATGCGGTTCTCCCGTATATCCTCCGCGACCCGAAATATCCTGCCACATGGTGAATCCTCTGCAGCCGAGTTCTTCCAGAGCATCAGCGATCTCCATGTTGTATGCCTGGTCATATGCTATAAATATTCCTTTCATGATGATTCATTTTAACTGTTTTTAGCAAGCTTACGAGCACGGCGACGCTCCTGCCATGACGACATCGAAGCGTAGACGGTAGGGATGATGACGAGGGTAACGAGGGTAGACACCGAAAGTCCCCATGCCACGACCATACCGAGAGAACGCCACATTTCCGATCCTTCTCCACGTCCGACGGCCATCGGAATCATACCGAGAACGGTTGTAAGTGTGGTCATGAGGATCGGGCGGAGACGGGACTTTGCCGCTATCACAGATGCCTCTGTCACGCTCTTTCCCCTTTCACGCATAAGTATTATATAGTCGATGAGCACGATACCGTTCTTCACAACGACTCCCATGAGGATGAGGATACCGATCATACCCATCGCTCCGAGCGCCGTATCTGTAACCCACAGACCGAGAAGCACTCCGACGAACGCGAACGGAATCGAGAACATGATCACGAACGGACTCATGAACGACTCGAACTGCGAAGCCATCACGATGTACACGAGAATTATGATCATCACAAGGAGCATGAGGAGGTCTCCGAACATTTCCTGCTGATCCTCATACGAACCTCCGATCTCGACAGAAAGTTCTGAAGGAATGTCGGTATCTGCCAGAATCACATCTGTAGTCGCAACCGCATCAGAAAGTGCGACTCCGTTTGCCACGACACCTGATACGGTAATGAGACGCTCACGGTTCTTTCTTGCGATCGAAGGAGGTGTAAGAGACTCTACAACAGTACCGAGGTCCTTGATGCGGACACCTTTTCCCATATTGTTGTAGATTATGATGTTCTCAATGTCCTCGACGCTCGTACGGAACTCCGGCGCATATCTTACGCGGATGTCGTACTCGTCACCGTCTTCACGATAGAACGACATTGTCGATCCGTTGATCGCAGAACTGAGGTATGATGAAGCGGTCGTACTGTTCAGTCCGTTGACAGCGAGCTTCTCACGATCGAAATCCACCTGATATTCAGGGATATACTCATCACGGCTGATAAGCACCTGAGCAAAATCATCGCTTCCCAGCATCTTTGCCTGGATCTCCTTGGCAACCTGGTCTGTAGTCTCGAAGTCGTATCCGTAGATCTCGACATCGACAGTAGATGCGCCTCCCATTCCGCCGCCACCTTCAGTAACACGCACCTTCTTGAACTCCGGATAGTCTGCAAGTATACCACGGATCACATCAGCGATTTCTGCTGTAGAACGCTCTCGTTCCTCCATGCTTCCGACATTCATGTTATATGACATGACATGAGTTCCGTTAGTCTGCATCGAAGCGAAGGAATTGTCCGAATCCGCCTGACCGAGGGTATACGAGCAGTTCACGATCTCAGGAATCGCAGCCTCGAACTTTCCATATATTTCATGGGCGAGGCTTCTGGTTATATCCTGTCCGGTACCTGCAGGGAGTTCGAGCTGCAGAGTGATACGGCCGTCGTCCGACTTTGGCATGAACTCAGTCTTGAGGGTCGGTCCGATAAGGCCTACCGTTGCGACAAATATTGCGAGAGCCGTAAGCACCACTATGGTCCTGTGTCCTACGCACCAGTTGATAAGGCGTCCGTATCCTCTTGAAATCAGGTCGATGAACTTGTTGAAGTTTCCGAAGATAAGGTCATGGAGCTTTCCATGCTTAGGTTTGAAGCGCAGGAACTGCGAACAGAGCATCGGAATGAGTGTAAGGGCTCCGATCGTAGAGACGATCATGATGATGCTGACGATCCATCCGAGCTGCTTGAACATCAGACCCGCCATACCCTTGATCATTGTGAGCGGAAGGAATACCGCGAGCATGGTCAATGTAGATGCGATTACGGAGATACCCACCTCCTGGGTCGCATGCACGGCCGCTTCCTTTGGTTTGGCACCCCTCTCCAGATGGGTCGAAATGTTCTCCAGAACCACGATGGCGTCGTCCACGACCATACCGATGGCGATTGAGAGCGAAGCCATGGAAACGATGTTCAATGTGTTTCCGGTCGCCCACAGGTACATCAGGGACGCAAGGAGCGAGATAGGAATAGAGAGCACGATGATGAATGTCGCGCGCCATCTTCCAAGGAAGAGGTAAACGACCACCATCACGATGAGGAAGGTCACGAGGATGGTCTCCTTGAGCGAGTTGAGGGTGTTGATGATGTTGTCCGATCCGTCAACTACAGTCCTGATCTCGATATCGGAAGGAAGGCCTTTCTCGATATTCTTCATCGCCTTCTTCACGCCCTTGATCACATTGACAGTATTTGCATCCGCCTGCTTCTGGATCACGATCTGGGCACTGTTGGTACCGTTGAGATATGACTCCTGGTACCTTTCCTCGACGCCGTCGATCACACGTGCGACATCACGGAGATATATCGTCTTGCCGTTTACGTGTCCGACAACTACGTTAAGCATCTCGTCAGCCGCGCTGAACTCCTTCTCCACGCGGAGCGAGTACGAGTTCGATCCTATGTCGATCGTTCCGGAAGGAACGTTCCTGTTCTCCGAAGCGATGATCTGCGAGATGCCGGCTACAGTAAGTCCGTATGCCTCGAGCTTGTTAGGGTCGCAGTACACCTGGATCTCTCGCTGAGGAGCACCGGCAATCGACACGGTACCTACGCCAGACACACGGGCAAGAGGAGTCGCCACCTTCTCGTCAAGGATCTTGTCGAGGGCCTGGTAGCTTTCCTGAGCCGTTGCCGCCATGATCATGATAGGCATGTCATCCGCGCTGAACTTGAAGATTACAGGGAGTGAAGCTCCGTCAGGGAGCACCGAGTTTACCATGTCCAGCTTGTCGCGGACATCGTTGGTAGCGACATCAATGTCCACTCCTTCGATGAACTCGAGAGTAATGAGGGAGATGTTTTCCTTAGATGTGGAAGTCAGGTTCTTGAGGTCGCTGACACCGTTGAGGGAGTTCTCGAGGACCTTGGTAAGGTTGGTCTCGATATCCTCCGCACTGGCTCCCGGATACGAAGACATGACCATGACCACGTTCGCATCGAACTTAGGGAACCTGTCCAAAGATATGTTAACCAGCGAGAAAACACCGAAGATCGCCAGCGCTATGAAGACAAGCGCCGTGGTGACCGGGTTGTTGACCGCTTTTCTGTATATGCTCATATTATCCTTATTCGTTTACTGTAACCTTTACTCCATCCTTGAGACGGATCTGTCCGCCTGTAACAATCTTTGCACCGTCTGAAAGGCCTTCGAGAACTTCGTATTCAGTTCCCATGCGGCGGCCGAGAACGACCTTCTGGTAGTTGACAGTACCGTCTTCATTGAGCACGTAAACAAATCTCTCACCGGATCCCTGCTGCTTTACGACTGACACGTCAGGGATTACGACACTGTTGTTAGAACCGAAGTTCACAGTCACGCGTGCGAACATTCCCGGACGTAGAGTGTTGTAATTGTTGCTCACTACAACCTCGACAGTGAATGTACGGGTCGTAGGATCTACCGTAGGATAGATCTTTTCCACCTTTCCATAGAAAGTAGTGCCAGGAAGGGCGTCTGCCGTAATCTCTACCGGATCACCTTTCTTAACCTTTGTGTAGTCAGACTCAGAGATAGCTACAAGAAGCTTGACCGGCTTGATCTGCTCGACAGTATAGATCGGAGCGCTCATCGAATACATGTCGCCGGCATCATAGTTACGGGCTGTGACCACTCCGTTCACAGGACTGCGGAGGACTGTATTCTCTTCCAGATTCTCCACCTGGGTCTTTGCTACATTGTATCCCAGCTCGACTGCATCGTAGTCAGACTTGGAGATGCCGCCAGCCTCATAAAGGGTCTTGAGACGCTGAAGTTCGACCTCCTGGTTCTGAAGCTGGAGCTGTGCCTGAAGAAGCTGTGCCTTGTCCATCTCGGCAAGCACCTGCCCCTTTGTCACGAAGTCTCCTATCTCTACATTTATCTTGTTGATTCGCCCCGCCATCTGAGGAGCGATATTGTTCTTTACATATGCCTGCACTGTCGATGTATATGTCGCCAGCTGAGGGACGGCCCTCACAGAAACCTGCTCTACAGAAACTACAGGAATCTCTTCAGCCACGGCAACCACTGCCTGCTGAGCACCTTTGCTTGCGCCGTTGCCGCATGAAACAGCCATGATGGCTGCCATGAGAGCAACTGTTGATCTGAAAATAGTCTTCATTATATACTTACCTTTTATTGATTACTTGATTATTCGGCTGTGAAATCCTGGCCGAGAGTCTGCTCGAGCTGGGTCTTTGCTGTCAGGAAGTTCAGGATAGCCTGCGATTCAGCCAGACGTGACTGGGTAAGGGCAAGCTGAGCGTCATTGAGTTCTATCAGCGTGCTTCGGCCCACCTTATACGACGCCTCGGTGATGTCATATCCCTTCTGTGCGGAAGCTACTGCGTCCTGGGCTGCATAATAGCTCTTCATGCTGGTTTCCATAGTCGCGAGGTTCTGACGGATGGCGATCTTGAGCTGACGTTCAGTATTGACGGTCTGCAGCTTCACCTGTTCATACTGGTTCTTTGCCTGACGGATCTGGTTGTAACGCTTTCCCCCGGCGAAGATCGGGATATTGAGGCTGAAGCCCACTACCGAATAAGGAGTCCATCGGTATTCGCTGAAGTTGAAGTCGTTGGTCATGGCGTTGATGCTGTAGTTGAAGACCATGGCGAGCGACGGGATGTTGGCATACTGCTGGACCTTGATGGTCTCTGAGAGCATCTCGGCCTGGATGGCAAGCTGCTTCATCGTAGTATTGCGGTCCAGAGAGATCTCTTCGTTCTCCTTTATGTCGTAAAGCATATGTTCCGCATAGTCCGCAAGCTTTCCGGCTACATCAAGATTCATGTCAAGGTCGACACCGAGCACTGCCTTGAGCTGCCACAATGCAAGAATCACCGAGCTTTCTGCATTGTACACGTTCGGGATCGCATTGGCGACAGTTGTCTTTGCGCGGACAAGTTCCATTTCCGAGGCCTTCTGGGCATCATATTTCTTCTGTGTCTCGGCAAGGTTCTGCATTGCGTTTTCATATACCTGCTTATAAACGTCGAACGCTTCCTTGGCCATGAGGGTCGAGAAGAATGCGCTCTTCACCTGGGTCACCATGTCCAGACGCGACGAGCGTGCCTTCTCTACGGCAAGTTCCACATCCAGTCCGGATATCTTGAGGCTCTTCCAGAGCTGGGCGTTCACCAGAGGCATTGATGCTGAAACACCTGCACTGAAGTTGTTCCAACGTCCCACTTCGAATCCTCCTCCGTTTGAAGAAGATGAGCTGCCTTCTCCTGCTCCTGCCGAGCCGTCAGGGATCTCGACTCCATCCGGAAGGGTGGTACCTTCGCCGCCTTCGGTCGAACCGTCACCGGCTGCACCGCCACCCATCGCGCCTCCAAGCGCACCCATATCGAAGTCCATGTACATCACCTGCTTCTTGATGGTCCTCTGGAATGATCCCGACGCATCTATCTGCGGGAAGAGGGATGCATATGTGCCCTTCTTGGCAAATCCTGTCCTCTGAATCTCCATGTCGGCTACCTTCACCGACACATTTTCGCTCAAGCCGATCTTGAGCGCCTGTTCCAAAGTGATCACTACTGGGGTTTCCGCCGAATCTGCAGCTTCCAGAATGGTCTGGACTTCAGCATCTTGTGCCTTGTACTGCGCAGAGGCAGACACAGCAGCAAGAAAACCTGCAATGACCGCTGTTGTTACCGCTAATTTTTTCATCATTTTTAATATACACTATAATACACGAATATCAAGGCGCAAAATTACAACAAAAATCACACCATCCTAACATAATTGTATGGTATAATTTTCCTTTTGTCTGGTACAAATATACAATAATGGTAAGTATCAGAGATCCGCTGTCACATCCAGCCACTCGTACTCCCCACCCCAGATTTCCAGAAATTTCATAAAATCGGCATTGGAAAGCACTACGCTGCCGGTATTGTCGCACGGGTGGAAACTGATCCTTTCTGCATCCTGAAGATCCTTGTCCAGAAAGAGCTTGACCCTGTGTCCGTCAGGGAAATGCTCCTTGGTAAGCTCTTCCGTCTTCGGGTCATGGATTAGACCAAGAGGAGATACGGAGCCGGGAAGAAGACCCAGACAGCGTTCCATCCTCTCTGCTGAAGCGAAAGAGAGCTTTCCCTGTCTGAGCATATGTTCCAGAGAATGGATTGCCAGTTCCTTATGACATTCAAAGACTACGAGATAATGTCTGTTGCCCTTGTGGTTGCGGAAGAAGAGGTTCTTGCAATGGACGGAATCTATATCTTTCCAATACTCGAGCGCAAGCTCTATCGTAGGGAGCGGCGGATGGGTATGGAGCTTATAATCAAGTCCGTGCTCCTCAAGAAATGCAAGCACTTCATCTATGCGAGGGTTTCCTGTCATTTGCTTAGGCTTTTAGCGTAATTTGTCGGAGCGGCCTTCTTCTTTTCCGGATGGACTATCATCGCCGGCTGCTTCTTAATATGGCTGTACACAAGGAATCCGATGCCAAGAAGGACGAACGGAATGCTGAGCCACTGGCCCATGTTGAGTACCATGTCCTGCTCGAAGCCGACCTGAGGCTCCTTGATGAACTCGATGAGGAAGCGCATGCCGAAACATCCGATGAAGAACGTTCCGATGAAGAATCCGCGGTGGAGCTTCGGCAGACGGTATTTATACATCAGGATCTGGAAGACGCCGAGAAGGAAGTAGCTGAGGGCTTCGTATAGCTGGGTAGGGTGCTTCGGCTCGGTCTCTCCGCGAAGTTCGAAGACGAATCCCCAAGGAAGGCTTGTCACGTCACCGTAGATTTCCGAGTTGCAGAGGTTTCCGAGACGGATGAATGTTGCGGCAAAGCAGACTGCAATCGCAAGATGGTCAAGAATCCATACGAAGTCGAAGTCATATTTCCTTCCGTAATGCTTTGCGAACCACCACATTGCAATAAAGAGAGCAATTGTACCGCCATGGCTGGCAAGACCGCCTTTCCAAGGCATGAATATCTCCTTGAAGCCTTCCCAGCTGCCGAGATAATAGTCGGGCTGGTAGAAGAGGCAATGTCCGAGACGGGCGCCCACGATAGTGCCTATCAGAAGAGTATAGAGGAGAGGATCAAGGAGAGTTTCAGGCACTCCTTCCCTTCTGAAGAAGCCTCTGAAGATGAACCATCCGAGAATGAATCCCGATATGAAAAGGAGCGAGTACCACCTTATGGAAACCGGACCGATACTGAATATCTCCGGATTCATGCTCCAATGTATTGCCAATGTCTCAAACATAGTCATTATCTATTAATCTTGCAAAGATAGCAATTAGACAGATATGCGCGGAAAAAAGTTGACAGAACCTCAACGGCGTTTCATATAATGGGCCCGCTGGTCCGGAGAAAGCTTCTCTATAGCATAGCGGAGCATTGTCCTGGGCATCTGCGCGCAGTATTCGTCAAGGAAACCGGTCAGAAGCGCCTCATTGCGTTTTCCGACTTCGCGGAGCATCCAGCCCACTGCCTTCTGCATCAGATCATGTCTTGCATCAAGGAAAAGTCCGGCCAGCTTCATAGTGTCATCAAACTTGTTGTCTCTTATAAGAGCCAATGTCGACACAACCGCAATCCTTTGCTTCCATATACTTGAAGAGGAGGCCAGTCCATATAGGACGGACCTGTCCTTCTTCCCGGTCAGATAACGTCCCAGAATATATGGGGCAGACAGGTCGACCAGGTCCCAGTTGTTTATACCCTCGGTATGATTCAGATAGAATCTTACGGTCTCATCCGGATTCTTTCTGAATCTTTCCACAAGCATCAGCAAAGCACACAGCCGGCACTCATGCCATTCGCTTTCCAGCAGGGCCTCGATCAGGTCCCATGATACGGTCGCATATTCCTTGGCAACTTTCCGTGTGTTCGGAACGGTAACTCCAAGAAATCTGTCACCTTCACCATATTCTCCTTTTCCCGTCTTGAAAAAACGCGGAAGCACGATTCTCTTCTCCTCATCACTGCAGGATATGAGCGCTCTGGTGACAGATGCGTATGTCTTGGCGAAACGGAGTTCGGAAGGAGAAAGGTGGCAGTATCCGTCAGGATTCCTGACAAGATAGTCCTGATGATACTCCTCAGCCGGAAAGAAACACTCCAATCTGCATTTCTCGACCATGAGAGGACTATCATACCTTGCCTGTACCTCATCGTATATACTATCTATGATCCGGCCGTCTTCATCATCAAGCCAGTAGATTCCTGTCCTGTACCTTGTGCCTATGTCGTTGCCCTGCCGGTCTTTGAGCAGAGGGTCAATCGAACGGAAGAAAAGCCTGCATAAAGTTGCAAGCGATATGATTTCCGGGTCATATGTAACTTTTACGCACTCAACATGACCGGTGCCGTCGGTATAGACCTGCTGATATGTCGGATGCGGGACGGAACCATTGGCATAACCGGTAACAGTTCCGACCACACCTTCGAAACGGCTCATGTAATGCTGAGTCCCCCAGAAACATCCTCCTGCTAAATATATGTCTTTCATAGCTGCAAAGGTATGGATTATTTGCAATCAAGTGCAACAACACAGAAAAAGTGCCCGCGGCCCCCTGAAAAAAAACAGGGCTGTCGCGGGCACTTTCATTATGAAAATGCACTTGGTGCTTCAGATTATGCGCGGATTGCTGCGATACCAGGGAGCTCCTTGCCCTCGAGGTACTCGAGCATTGCTCCACCACCTGTAGAAACGTAGCTTACCTTGTCAGCGTAACCCATCTGGGTAACAGCTGCAACTGAGTCACCACCGCCTACGAGGGTGAATGCGCCGTTCTCTGCAGTAGCCTTTGCAAGGATCTCTGCGATGCGGTTTGTACCCTTTGCGAATGCAGGAATCTCGAACACGCCTACAGGACCGTTCCAAAGGATGGTCTTTGAGTTCATGAGAACCTCCTCCCAAGTTGCGAGGGTGCTTGGAGCTGCGTCCATGCCTTCCCAACCGTCAGGAATCTCTGTGTTGAGACAGATCTTTGTGTTTGCATCGTTAGAGAAATCGTCAGCGATGACAACTTCCTTAGAGAGATATATCTTCACTCCCTTCTCCTCTGCCTTCTTGAGAGTGTCGAGAGCGAGCTGCATCTGATCGTCCTCGCAGAGCGAGCGGCCGATCTTTCCGCCCTGAGCCTTCTTGAATGTATATAC
>JAFQAT010000064.1 GCA_017399865.1 Bacteroidales bacterium
TTGTAGTATCAAGAGTTATCACATTGTGGCAGAGCAATGAAGAACTCAGAAATACGAACGGTTGCTATCTCGTTACCCAATTTTCAAGCAGTCCGACCAACCGATTTATTCTAAGCGAGTTATCTTTTCTTGCAAAAGTTATAAAAAATATTTGGAATTCTGCCACAAATAGACGACTTTTACACATTAAAGGGGACTACGACTTGCCGTTAACGCAAAAAAATAGTATCTTTGTTTACTAATTCTTAAACCTGAATCAAAAATGAGTGAAGAAGTCATTCGAAACCTTGACGCACTGAACGTCACAATGAACGGAGGTTCGACTCTGCTGAATATCGTTCTGGCATTCGTAATGTTCGGCGTCGCACTCGGCATCAAGCCTTCTACATTTGTAGACATAATAAAGAATCCGAAATCCATCCTGACAGGCATCGCATGCCAGCTGGTTCTTCTTCCGGCGCTGACGCTGTGTCTCATCATGATTTTCGGCCACTGGATTTCCCCTATGATCGCCCTGGGAATGATTCTCGTAGCGTCGTGTCCGGGAGGAAACATTTCAAATTTCATCACTTCCCTCTCACGCGGCAATTCAGAACTATCAGTATCACTTACGGCGTTCAACACAGCGGCATGCGTGATCACCACTCCTCTGAACTTCGCTTTCTGGGGCAGGATGTATCTCAATTTTGCCGGCAACCATGGAATCGCATCTCTTCCCGAGCTTGAGATTCCGCTCGGAGAGATATTCCAGAGCATATTCATCATCATGGGTATTCCGCTTATACTCGGAATCCTCTGCGGACAGTACCTTCCTAAGGTTACAAAGATCCTCAAGAAGCCTCTCCAGTACCTTTCCATCGCAGTCTTCATCGCCATGGTGGTCATCATCTTCACAGGCAACATGGATGTCTTCCTGGCATGCATCAAATACATTTTCCTCATCGTGCTCCTGCACAACCTGCTTGCGCTCGGAATCGGATTCGGAACCAGCACACTGTTGAGGCTCCCATACAAGGACCGCAGAACGCTGACGATCGAAACCGGTATCCAGAACTCCGGACTCGGACTCATCCTCCTTCTCAACCCTAACATATTCCCGGACACGGGAGCATGGGCAAACAACGGCGGCATGCTGGTAATCACGGCATGGTGGGGTGTATGGCACATCATATCCGGACTCACCCTTGCAGGACTCTGGAGATGGCGCGGACGAAAGGAAGAATCTGAAGAATAAGAAATTCAGTAATGGCAAAGAAAAAGATATACGAAAAGAATCTCGGATACTCCCTCTTGAGGCCTATTGTAGACTGGTGCACCAGATACAGCTACAGAAAGGTGGAAGTCAGGGGCGAAGAGAATATTCCGACTGACGGACCTGTACTGCTCGCAGCCAACCATTGCAACACATTGATGGACGCCCTGGTCGTCCTCCGCTCATATAAGGGATCCACTGTATTCGGAGCAAGAGCCGACATGTTCAACAACAAGCTGATCGCCAGGATCATGTTCTTTCTCCGCATCCTTCCTATGGTTCGCCAGAGAGACGGTCTCCGCAACGTGCTCAAGAACGTTGAAACACAGGACATCATAGTCGAGACACTGGAGAATGACGTCAGGTTCTGCATGTTCCCGGAAGGCAGGCACAGGCCTGAAAAGTCGCTCCTTCCTCTCGGAAAAGGCATTTTCCGAGCTGCACTCGCAGCAAATGCTAAGTTCGGAGAAAGCAAACCTATATATATTGTCCCTGTCGGCATTGAGTACGGAGACTTCTTCAGATACAGAAGCACATCCCTCATAACATACGGAAAGCCTCTTAACGTAACAGAATTCATCAAGACCCTAAACGTGGAGAATGAGGCCCAGATGATGGAGCCTTTACGCAAGGAACTTGCCGGCAGAATGTCCGAACTCTTCACATATATCCCTGACGGAGAACGCCTTAAGGAGAAATGGACTCTTGTAAAGATTCTTTCCATAGCTTCAGATCAAAAACCATACGGAAACTTCGGAACATGCCTGTCCGACAGCATGGCTGACAACCGCAGGCTTATCGCTGAAATAGAAAGCAGATGCCAGGAGAAGCCTGAGGAGATGGAAGAACTCTTTGCTGATGTAAAGGAATTCGAGAAATTCAGAAGGAAGGACGGTATCTCAATGTACTCTTTCCGAAAGAAGAACAACGCCCTGAACATTGCAGGCAAATCATTTGCAGCAATCCTCGGACTCCCTTTCTTCATTTTAAGCGCCGTACTTTGCCTCCCTATGTGGAGCGCAGAAAAGATCGTCAGAAGCATGATCAAGGACAAGGCGTTCAGAAACACGGTAAGTTTCGGCATGAAGCTCGGAATGGGCCTCGTATGGTTTGCTGTTCTTGCAGCACTCGCCTTCTGCCTCACACCATGGTTCGTTGCCCTCGGCATCCTGCTGCTCTTCATCCCTTCATACAGTTATTTCCATGACTATATCGAAGGCATGCGCAGATTCATCTCCGATATCATGGTGATAAGATGCAAGAAGCTCAGAAAGAGATTCAGATCAATCGTCAAAGACTTTTACAGATTATAAACTTCAACCTAAAGACAAGCATATGAGAAGAACATTGACCACCGCTATTGCGGCCATGATGCTCTGCATCCCTGCATTTGCAGATACCTCTGATTCTGCAACAGCAGACAAGGAGACAAAGAAGGAAAAGAAGAATGTGCAATATAACGAGAACGGAGAAATAATCAAGACAGGCCTGAACTTCGGTCCCCTGCCTGTCGTGGCATTCGATGCTGACCGCGGATTCCAGTACGGAGCCCTCCTGAACATCTACAATTTCGGCGACGGCAAGAACTACCCTAACCCAAACTCAACATGGTACATTGAGGCATCAGCATACACAGGCGGCACATGGAATCTTTATCTCAACTATGACAACAAACAGATATTCGATAATGTACGTCTGTCCGTGTGCACCAAGTATGCAAACGAGGCTGCACTCGACTTCTATGGATTCAACGGTTATCAGAGCAATTATGTATTCGCCGATGACAATTTCCTGAAAGACAATCCCGATTTCATCAGATATGACGACACTGACAAAGGGCAGAAGCTGGAAAACAAGTTTATTGACAAGGGCAAGTTCCCGAAAGGCTTCTACCGCTACAGCAGGCAGTCGTTCGTCGGCAAGGCAGACTTCATCGGAGACATCACCGATCATTTCAAATGGGAAGTCGGTTATTCATTCTATTGGGTGAACAACCAGGACTTCACTCCGAAAGGATACACAGTAGAGGACGGTTCATTGTATGGCCTTTACAAGGACTGGGGAATCATCAACCCGAACGAAAAGCCTAACCAGTTCTTTTCTGCCATCAAGGCTGGTCTCCTTTATGACTCGAGAAACGTTGAGAACAATCCTACAAGAGGTATATGGGCAGAGGCTCACGCCATCTTTGGTCCTAAATGGCTCGGATCAAGCCAGGAGGCATACAAGATCTCTGCAACCTGGAGACAATATGTTCCGCTCGGCACAGAGAAGCTTGTTCTGGCCTACCGCCTCGCTTATCAGGGATTCCTCGGCAAGAATACTCCTTGGTACATGATGCCATATTATTCCAACATGGGAGATAAGCGTGACTTTGATGCAATCGGAGGATACAGAACTACACGCGGTCTGATGCTTGACAGGGTACAGGGTCTTCACACTGGATTCTACAACATCGAATTCCGCTACAGATTCGTCGACTTCCAGCTCCTTAATCAGAACATCGCATTCGCCCTCAGCGCATTTACAGACGGAGCACATGTATTCAAGGGATACGACCTTACAAACAAGACAGGTGCAAAGCCTGAGCTCTACAAGAAGTACATTGACACTTCACGAAAGGACGGACTCCACGCAACTGCAGGTGCAGGCCTGAGGTTCATAATGAACCAGAACTTCATCGTTGCATTCGAATACGCACGCTGCTTCAACAAGCAGGACGGAAATGGAGCATTCTACATCAACACCGGCTTCCTGTTCTAAGACTAGAAGCCGATGGTCTTTCTTGGAGCCTCCTTCCAGACAAACTCGTCCACATCATCAAGAATGATCCGATTGGCCTGAGAATCAGGAGACTGACTCATCCTGAACAGGTACTTGTCATAGATCATATTCGAGAGATACTTCATAGTACGGGCCGACGCCAGACCATAGGTGTTGGCCTTTTTCATTGCTCCTATGTATGTTGACAGATGGGCAGAAGCCTCATCGCTGAGCACAAGGGAGTTCTTCTGAAGTATCTTCCTGACGATCATCAGGAGCTGGTCGGCTTCATAATCCTCGAACATCAGGTGATAAGGGCTGTCAGCCGGCAGCATTATGCTGTCGATGGCTCCCATGCTGTCCTTGCACACACCTATGACTACGGCACATCTTCCTCTCAGCTCAGAAACCTTGCTTTCTATCTTAAGCCTTAAAGCCGCCGTATCAAGTCCTCGGCCTTTAGAACTGTCCCATGCATCTCCGTCAAGGAAAAGTACACCTTCAACCGCCTTGTTGACGGTCTCCTTGATGACTTCTTCCTGCCTGTATTCAGGCATACCGGCCAATTCTTCGCCGTTCAGCTCGACAAGATGTCCCCTTTCAAGCGCATTCATGCATTTGAGTATTTCTCCAAGGATGGACGCCACCGCACTTTTTCCAGTACCGGTATTTCCTGCAAAGGTCCATTTCAGGGACCTGCTGTTGAAATACGGCTTTCCAGCATCCCTGAGCCATATTGCAGTATCCACCATGCCGTGAATCATTTCCTTCACCTTGTCAAGTCCTACCATATCGTCAAGCCTCGCCAGAGCTCTTCCGAGACCTTCCATATCGAACCTGTCATCGAACTTTTCAGCAATGATCCTGGTCGACACATCTTCTCCCTGTATGTATGTAAGATCCTCTATAGTAGGCCTTTCTATCTTATTCACCCTCATAGAGAAGGCAGGGACTATCTCGATCTTGAACAGATTGTTGACGAACCTTGCATTTCCGAACTTATTATCCCTCAGTCCGTATTCCCGCTCTACCCTCTTGTGAACCTTCATACGCGCCTCATCAGACATCTCATATCCGTTCTGCCTGCAGAAAAGTTCTGCAATCTTCATCAGCTCTTCGACTGTATAGTCGTCAAAATGGAAACGGTTCTGTTCCGGAATCCTGGACTTCAGACCGGCATTCTGTTCCAGAAGTCTCTTCATAGGTTCGGTATATCCTGCAATAAGAAGCATCCAGTCCTGCTGCTCCGGATCTGCCAATGCTGTTAAAAGGGTTTCAATCACATTGATTCCAGGATCCCTCGGATCGTCCGGCTTATATAAAAGATATGCCTCATCAATGAACAGTATGCCGCCTTTCGCGCGCTCAAGGGCACTCAAGGTCTTCTCCTGCTCAGAAGCATAGTTCTGTCCCATCAGCGTACTTCTCTCCTCTACTACGACATGGCCGCTGCTCAAAAGGCCAAGTTCCTTCATCATAGCTCCAAGGATCTTAGCTACCGTAGTCTTTCCTGTTCCGGGATTTCCCATGAATGCGGCATGCAGAACAGGTCTTACCGCCGGCAGGCCCATCATCGAACGCTTGTTGGAAAGCATCACGACGCTTCTGTACTCCTCTATCTTCTTCTTGACATTCCCCAGGCCTATCAGTTCGTTCAGCCTGCTCATGGCATCGGTAGCGGATTCTGCAGAAACATGCTTCTTTCCGACAGTGCTGTTCCTTGGCACAAGTTCAGCCTTGCTGTACTGATACTCGACGTCTCTTTCAGCCACATGGAACACACACGAAGACATAACCTCGTCAAAGAAGCGTACCTCAGCGCGATATGAGCCTTTATTCCATGGCAGCGAAGCTCCTTTGCCGATCTCATAAAAACCGCAGATAGTCCGGGCACCTTCAATTTCATATGGAGTCACGGCCTGACACTCATGCCATACCATGTATCCCTGCTCATTATAGACGTCTACAGTCAGCGGCAGTTCACAGTCATTCCCGCACACGTCCTGTCCCACTTTAAGGTCATATGAGACGCCAAGCAGCACGAAACCCAGATCATCTATGTTGAATGTGGAATACTGAGGGCCGAGATTCTCATAATCGAGATCCCTTCCCTTGTTTACCTTGTGAAGGAAGAGCGTCGAGAATTTCACAGCGGAAACATAAGGATCAGGAAGGTTTACAAGATGTAGGTTTTCCTTGAGGATACAGTCCTCATCGGCATACACCTTGATCATATATGCTCCCGGACGGTCACAAGCCTTCAGGTCCAGCCACTGCTCCACCACGTTTACATACGGTTCATCTATGAAGTCGGAAAAAGTTTCCTCGGACACGGGATGCGACATGCTTTCCGAAGCCCTGAATACCTTGACTGTCACAGTGAAGGAAAACAGATCGTCATAATCAAGATATCTAGGATTAAGTACCTTGAGCCTCATCTTTACAAAGCCTCCTTCATACCATACCATGCTGCGCGCATCAGAAACATGCTGGTTCCTGATGCCTTCTCTTACAAAAGCATAATCTGACTGAATTATCCGTATAGGATCATGATCGGAAACAGGGACATAGGTAGTCATGGAATATCATATTTGGGACAGGATACAAATATACTAAAAAACGGTTCATCACTTGGATTTCAGACAGAATTTTTGCAAATTTGCAAAGATAATCGAATTATAAACCCCTATACAGATAGACACGATTATGGATCAGTACACAAAGAATTATGTTGACGGTTTCATGGCAGACCTCATCGCCAGAAACCCGGGAGAAAAGGAATTCCATCAGGCAGTAAAGGAAGTGCTCGAAAGTGTGGCACCTTACATTGTCGAGCATCCGTACCTTATGGATCTCAAAATTTTCGAAAGGATTGTAGAACCCGAAAGAATAATCATATTCCGTGTTCCTTGGCTTGACGACGAAGGAGATATCCGCGTCAACAGAGGATTCCGAGTACAGTGCAGCAGCGCCATCGGTCCATACAAGGGAGGTATCCGCTTCCACCCTAGCGTAAACCTCAGCATCATGAAGTTCCTCGCATTCGAGCAGACATTCAAGAACAGCCTCACCACCCTTCCGATGGGTTCGGCAAAGGGAGGTTCCGACTTTGACCCTAAGGGCAAGTCCGACAACGAAGTCATGCGCTTCTGCCAGAGTTTCATGAGTGAACTCCACAAGCATATCGGAGCCGACACTGACGTCCCTGCAGGCGACATCGGAGTAGGCGGACGCGAGATCGGATACATGTTCGGACAGTACAAGAGACTCCGCGACGAATTCACAGGCGTGCTCACCGGAAAGGGCCAGACCTGGGGAGGAAGCCCGATGAGACCAGAAGCTACCGGATACGGTACATGTTACTTCGCATCAGCGATGCTTGCGACACGTGGAGACAGCTACGAAGGCAAGACTGTAGCTATCTCCGGTTCCGGAAACGTAGCTCAGTTTGCTGCACAGAAGGCTATTCAGCTCGGCGCGAAGGTCGTTACGATGTCGGATTCAAACGGAACCATCTATGATCCGGACGGAATCGACGCAGAGAAGCTCGCATACATCATGGAGCTCAAGAACATATACAGAGGACGTATCAGGGAATATGCGGAGAAATACCCTACGGCGCAGTATTTCCCTGGCGAGCGTCCATGGGGCGTGAAATGCGACATCGCAATGCCTTGCGCGACCCAGAACGAGCTCAACGAGGAGCAGGCAAAGACACTCGTGGCAAACGGCTGCATATGCGTAGCCGAAGGAGCGAACATGCCATGTACCCCAGAGGCGATCGAGGTGTTCCAGAGCGCGAAGCTGCTCTACTCCCCTGGCAAGGCATCAAATGCAGGCGGCGTGGCGACTTCAGGCCTTGAAATGACACAGAACTCGATGAGGCTCAAGTGGACACGCGAGGAGGTAGATTCACACCTCAGGCAGATCATGACCGACATCCACGAGGCTTGCGTCAAGTATGGAACAGAAGAAGACGGATACGTCAACTATGTCAAGGGAGCGAACATTGCAGGCTTCATCAAGGTAGCAGAGGCGATGATGGCTCAGGGACTTGTATAACAGCTTATCCCCGGCAAGACCGGGGATTTAAACAATAAAACATGCATATAGGAATCGCCGGCAACATCGGTTGCGGAAAGACAACTCTCACAAGAATGCTCTCGCAGCATTACGGATGGACTCCGAAATATGAGTCCGTTACATACAATCCGTATCTTGAAGACTATTACAAGGATATAGAGCGATGGTCATACAACCTTGAGACCTATTTTCTTGCACAGCGTTTTCAGGATCTTCTTGAGATATCCAAGTCCGATGAGGTCATAATCCAGGACAGGACCATACTTGAAGGCGTACACATCTTCGTAGCCAACAACAAGTCGATGGGCAACCTGTCTGACCGTGATTTCAACACTTACATGCAGCTGTTCAACCTTATGATGTCAATGGTCCGCGAGCCGGATCTTCTCATATATCTCAAATCCTCTGTCCCCCACCTAGTATCCCAGATCCAGAAGCGAGGCAGGGAATACGAAAAGAGCATCAGCATCGAATACCTTAACAACCTCAATGAAAGGTACGATGCATGGATTGCAGATTATCCCGGAAAAGTTCTGGTCATCGAGGCAGACGACCTCGATTTCGAGAACCGTCCTGAAGATTTCGCACAGATCACAGACAAGATTGATGCACAGCTTTACGGACTGTTCTAAAGCATATCCGAAAGCCGGTCATAGTATTTCTTGGAAACAGGAATATGACGGACGTCAGAAGCATCAAGCTCGGCATACATTATCCCATCCCTGTCCTTTCGCAAGACCTTGACATGGATGGGATTGATGTAGAAAGACCTGTGGCAACGCATCAGGCCATTGTCCTGACAGAGTTCGTCAATCGCTTTCATCGAGCTTCTCAGACAATATTCCCTCACACGACCATTTTCCAGGTAGAATATATTCACATAATTCTCTTCGGCAGCTATATAAAGAACTACAGGAGCCGTAAGAACGATCTTCAGGTTATGCTGGTTGTCATAGAAGCGCATTCTTTGAGCCGGATTCGAGTCAATGGAATCTTCCTTATGCCGGTATTCATATATCCTCATTGCAAGTGCAAGTATTGCATACGCGAATATCAGCGAAAGGAAAAGATATTGGAACGAAGCTGTCACGAACTCAAAATAAAGCATGGTCTTTCCAAGAACAAGCCACAGATACAAAGCTGTAAAGAAAGACATGAAAATGATTTCCGCAAGACACCAGAAGGCATATATGGTATAGTTGATGCGCATCGGGAGGAAATAATACAGCATTCGTATCAAGGTTGTAGAAACGAGTATTATACATGAGATGATCGTAAGATGTACCCCGAACCACTCTTTCCCCAAGAGATGAACGATCCCTTCAGGACGAAGAAGCAGCATGAATGTAAAGAAAAA
>JAFQAT010000065.1 GCA_017399865.1 Bacteroidales bacterium
GCAGAACAATGTACCTGGCTTATGTGTCACAGGGTGCTCCATAAAGAATCTGATCCAGCTTCTGTCCTTGACTTCCCAGCTCTTGTATGTAGGATCGGTAGAATGTCCGCAGCTCATCGTCAGCAGATGTTCCACCGTGATTTCCTTGAGGTATTCGGAAGGATTCTCAGGGTAGTGCTCAGGGAAGATGTCCACCAGCTTCTCGTCCAATGCCAGTCTGCCTTCGGAAATGGCAAGACCGACTGCCATCGATGTGAATGTCTTGCTGACAGAGTTCAGTATATGAGGTTCATCGGCAGATCCGGAACTCATCCAGTTCTCATAGATCACATTCCCGTCCTTGACGATCATGATGCTGTGCAGATCCTGCTCTGCCTTCTCTACTGCAGCAAGATATCTTTCCGTTGCCTTGACCATTTTAGCGGGAGTTTCGGCGCGTGGAAGTGACTTGGTAAGCGTATTGATGTCAATCAGCTTTATGCCACGTTCTTCGATGGACTTGAGTACCTCGGGACTCTTCAGGAGGTCTGTCACGCCCTGACGGTCAACTGCAACGTCTTCATAGCCCACATGCATCACGGTCTGCATCTCGGAGTCGTTGTATGCAGGGTGATCCACGAACATGTATCTCTTGCCCTTCTCCATCTTGTCGAGCGACTTGATGAAACTTTCTACCTTCTCCTCGACAGTCGCCTTAGGACCATCATATCCTATGTATGTGAATCCATACTGCTCAAAAGATTCAGCTCGGTCGATAGACGGTAGATTATACTCGTCGGAAAGTTTCTGGACAACAGCAACGACTTCAGGACTGAATGCTGTCGATAACATGTGTCCGGAGATGTGGGTTATCTGTGGGATGCTCTTGAGTGCAAGTTCGATCTGGGCGCGGAACTCCTGCTCGATCTCGTTGATGTCGAACTTGGACATCTGCTCCATGACGGACTTTCCCGGATAAGCTGGATTCGGTCCCATCATAGGGTAAAAATATCCGTTTTCATCAACAAGGGAAGGACAGTGGGTGAGTGGTCTCCACTTGACGTTTTCCCATTCGCTGGTGATGGCGAGATGTATTCCGACATCCAGACCGGGATTTTCCTTCAGCATCTTTACTGCTTCAGGGAACCATGCCCCGACAGCCAGCACCTCTACTGACTTTGCTATACCATTCTGATAGGTGTCTATGCTGGCTGTATTTACGGAATGCAGCGCTCCCATATCATCGATTCTGATGACAAGTTCCTGAGCGAACAATGCTGCGCCCCATAGCAGGGACGCAGCAATGATGATAAAGCGTTTCATAGTGTATTACTTCTGAAGTGTCAGTTCATTGACAGGCTGAGCCGGAGCGAGGACATTGTTTACCTTCCAGCTTTCTGCCTTCTTGAGCTTGTATTCGGCTGTGCCGCGGATGTCGGCTGCATTTGCGCCGAACATTACCTTGTAGGTTCCGGCTGCTGTCTCCCATGCTGAGTTCGCTTCGTTGAATGACGCCAGAGTATATCTGCATACATCGATTGTGAGGGTCTGGGACTCGCCAGGAGCAAGTTCCTTGGTCTTTGCAAAGCCCTTGAGCTCGAATGCAGGCTTCTCAAGGCCTCCTGCAGGAGCTGCGACATAAAGCTGTACGGACTCCTTACCTGCGACAGCACCGGTGTTTTTCACTGTGATTGTAGCGGTGAATCCCTTGTCTGTTGCCTTTACCACAGGCTTGCTGTACTCGAAAGTAGTGTATGATTTTCCATATCCGAAAGGATAGGATACGGGTGCACCAGCTGTCTGGAAATATCTGTAGCCCACGTAGATGCCTTCCTTGTACTCTGTATAGTCCACGCATTTCTGCTCCTTCTTCTTGCCGCCCCAGAGGAAATCCCATTCTCCGGTCTGAGTCTTCTTATAGTTGTATGGGAAGTTTGCGGAAGACGGTATGTCAAGATAGCTTACAGGGAAGGTCATAGGAAGTTTACCTGAAGGGTTTGCCTTTCCGCAGAGGATGTCTGCGACTGCAAGGCCGCCTTCCTGGCCAGGAGTCCATGCAAGGAGGATCGCGTCTGGAATGTGCTTCCACGATGCGGTCTCAATGACGCCGCCGATGTTCATCACGACCACGAACTTCTTGCCTGCAGCATGGTAGATGTCAGCAAGGTTCTGGATTATCTCTCTTTCAAGACCTGTCAGGGTCCAGTCACCGTCCTTTGCGTAGCGGTCTCCGCCTTCACCTGCATTTCTTGAAAGTGTGAAGATAGCGATGTCGGTCTCAGGCTCCATTCTTTCGAAGAAGTCGCGGTTGACTGCCATTTCAGGAATTACAGCTTCTCCTAGGAGGACTCCGCTGAGACCGCCGTTGTTCTTGTTTTCAGTCTTCGCGTAAGCGATATACTGCTCATACCATTTCTGAATGTCCTGGTTGACTTCGAAACCGTTGTCGGCAAGACCTTCTGCAACGTTGCGGATATATGGCTTGTTTACGTTACCTGAACCTGTTCCACCAGCGATGAAGTCATAAGAGCCAGTACCGTAGAGAGCCACCTTCTTAACTCCCTGGAGAGGGAGCACACCATTGTTCTCGAGGAGAACCATTCCC
>JAFQAT010000066.1 GCA_017399865.1 Bacteroidales bacterium
AAGGGTCAGGTACTCGAGGGTACTGTCAAGAACATCACAGGTTACGGTGTATTCGTTGACCTCGGCGGTGTTGACGGTCTCATCCACATCACAGACCTTTCATGGGGACGTATCAACCATCCTGAGGAGGTTGTCGCTCTCGACCAGAAGATCAATGTCGTTATCCTCGACTACGATGAATCAAAGAAGAGGATCGCTCTCGGTCTCAAGCAGCTCTGCCAGCACCCTTGGGATGCACTCGATGCAAACCTCAAGGTTGGTGACAAGGTTAAGGGTAAGGTTGTCCTCATCGCTGACTACGGCGCATTCGTAGAGATCGAGCCAGGCGTAGAAGGTCTTATCCACGTTTCTGAGATGTCATGGTCTCCAAGACTCCGCATCGCTTCTGAGTTCCTTAAGGCAGGGGACGAGGTTGAGGCACAGATCCTCACACTCGACCGCGAGGAGAAGAAGATGTCTCTCGGTCTCAAGCAGCTCGTTGCTAACCCATGGGAGAACATCCGCGAGAAGTATGCAGTAGGTTCAAAGCACACTGCGACTGTACGCAACATCACAAACTTCGGCGTATTTGCTGAACTCGAGGAGGGTATCGAGGGACTTATCCACATCAGCGACCTCTCTTGGAACAAGATCAAGCATCCGTCAGAGCTCGTTGCAGCAGGTGACACTATCGAGGTTGTCATCCTCGGATTCGACGAGGAGAACCACAAGCTCTCACTCGGCCACAAGCAGCTCCTTCCTAACCCATGGGATGAGGTTGAGGCTAAGTACGCTGTAGGTACCGTTGTTGAGGGTAAGGTTAAGAATATCGGTGACAAGGTTGCCGTCATCGCTCTCGAAGAGGACGTTGAAGGCGAGTGCTTCAACAGAGACCTCGTCAAGGAGGACGGCTCTATGCCTGTAACCGGCGACACCCTTTCATTCAAGGTGATCGCTCTCAAGAGAAGCGCAAAGAAGGTGGCACTTTCACACGCCAAGACTTACGCTGCTGCTGTTGAGGAAAGAGCACAGAAGGCTGCTGCTGAGGCAGACAACACAAAGAAGGCTGTGAAGAAGATCAACTCGAACATCGAGAAGACAACTCTTGGTGACCTCGATGCACTCGCAGCTCTCAAGAGCCAGCTCGAAGGCAAGTAAAATGAATTTCACTCTTAATGTTCTGGGCACGGCTTCGGCCCTGCCCACTACAGAAAGATATCCAAGCGCCCAGGTACTTGACGTACGTGGGCGCTTGTTCATGATTGACTGCGGTGAAGGTGCACAGATCCGCATGCGCAAGGCTAAGGTGTCCTTCCTCAAGATAGAACATATATGCCTGAGCCATATCCATGGAGACCATCTCTTCGGAATATTCGGCCTTCTGTCCACTATGGGGATGCTGGGGAGGAGCTCTGTTCTTAATATTTATGCTCCCGGATCATTTGCGCCGGTTCTCGACTTCTTCATGACCCATTTCGGGGATGGAATCAAGTTCGAGATAAATCATGTCGTTCTCGATATGTCCGAACCTCTCAAGGTATATGAGAACAGGACTGTGGAACTGCTTGCCTTCCCCCTTCGTCATAGGGTGGAAACGTTCGGATTCATTATACGCGAGAAGATGCCTTCATATAATGTGCATAAGGAGGCGATTGCCAAATACGGGCTGACTGTTGCAGAAATAGGACGTCTGAAGGCGGGGGAAGACGTGGTCCGTAGTGATATGGTCATATCGCGCGATGAAGCGGCCTATCTGCCGTATGAACCAAGAAGCTATGCTTATTGCAGCGATACGGCCCCATTCCCTGAACTTGCCTGCTGGGTGAAAGGTGTTTCGCTTCTTTACCATGAGGCTACATATCCTGCAGAGATGTCCGAGATGGCTGAAAAGAACTATCATTCGACTACGCTGCAGGCTGCCCGTACAGCTCTTGAAGCAGGAGTGGGGCGCCTTCTGGTGGGACATTATTCTTCACGTTTCCCGTCTGTGGACTTCTATCTGGATGAACTTCGCACTATTTTTCCAGATAGCGATCTTGCACATGATGGGGATGTCGTGGAAATTCCTTATATTCGCAATCTATGAAACCGGTCATTTTCATCATATCATTATTTCTTTGTCTTACGGTGTCTGCTTCTCAGGCACCCAGATCAGGCAGTTCTCCTCAGGAAATCTACATCGAGCAGTTCGCGGCCCTGGCGGTAGAAGAAATGTACAGAAGCGGAGTGCCGGCAAGCATTACGCTGGCTCAAGGCCTTCTCGAATCCAGATATGGACTTTCGGAACTGGCTGTCAAAGGCAACAACCATTTCGGCATCAAGTGCCATAACAACTGGAAAGGAAAGAAAATGTATTATGATGATGACCGAAAAGGCGAATGTTTCAGGAAGTATCCCTCTCCGGAACAGTCTTATAGAGACCATTCGGACTTCCTGCGTTACAGGGACAGATACAAGTTCCTGTTCGACTATAGGATAACTGATTACAAGGCATGGGCGCACGGTCTGAAGAAGGCCGGATATGCAACAGACCCGAAGTACCCTTCCAAGCTGATAAACCTTATAGAGGAATATAAACTGTATGAGTATGACAGGAAGCCTGCATCCTTTGCCCGTTCCGGTCGAAAAGCCAAGGCTCCGGCTGCAAAGAAGAAGGAACACAAGGTGAAGGTCCCTAAGGTCGTTATCCCGGATGTTATTCCTGAGCCTCCTTCTCAGATTGAGGTAAGCGAGCGCCTTACTGAGGAACAGAGGCAGGATTTCCATTTCAGCATGTCACGACAGGTATATACCAGAAACGGTGTGCCTTTTGTCAAGGCAATGGAAGGGGAGACATATGCAGAGATTGCTGCGGCTAACAATCTTTTCATGCGCGAGATCCTGCGGTTCAATGACCTTGATAAGGACGAGAGGCTTGTTCCCGGCACGGAGGTCTATCTCAAGCCAAAGAAGAACCAGGCTAAACGAGGTCTGGACAAGCATGTGGTGGAAGAAGGGGAGACGATGCGTTCCATTGCTCAACGTTATGGAATGAAGCTGAAGAATCTTTATAAGATCAACGGTATGGCGGATTATGATGTTCCGTATGAAGGAGATATTATCAAATTGAGGAAGTGATGACTGTAAGACTGAAGATAACCATATGGGTTCTGGTCCTGCTTGCACTGATTTCCGGTGCAGCAGGTTATGTTCTTGGACTTTATTACAGCGATAACAAGAAACCCAACTTTACAAAGGAATATGTCCTGTATGTGCGTCCTGAGACGACTGTCGGCCAGGTGGTGGATTCTCTGATTTCCGGTGCGGGAGTGCTCCGTCCTAAAAGTATCGAAAGATGCTTCAGGAAAATGGAGGTGGAGTCGAAGATGAAGCCGGGGCGGTATGTTGTCGAGCCTTCTGCCACAAGCATATATGTGGCCAGGATGCTCGTCTTCGGATGGCAGACGCCGCAGAATCTTGTCTTGTCCGGCACAATGCGCAGCAAGGGACGCATCGCGAAGAAGATAAGCACCCAGATGATGGTGGATTCAGCCTCGGTAGCCAGGGCTCTTGATTCCGCAGACTTCCTGAAAGGATATGGATTCACCCCTGAGAATGTCTTCGCCATGATTCTGCCGGATACATATCAGATGTACTGGACCGCCTCTGTTGAAGATATATTTGACCGCTTGAAGAAGGAGTATGACGCATTCTGGACTCCAGAGCGTGATGCCAAGGCCAAAGCCTTGAAGCTGAACCGCATGCAGGTGTCAATACTTGCTTCCATCGTCAGCGGAGAGACTCTCAAGGATTTCGAATATCCCAAGATTGCAGGCGTGTATCTGAACCGTTATAAGAAGGGAATGAAGCTTCAGGCGGATCCGACCATAGCCTTCTGCTATGACTACAAGCTGGACAGAATACTGAAGAAGCATCTGAAGGTGGATTCACCATACAATACCTACATGCATGTCGGACTGCCGCCGGCTCCTATCAACGTGCCCCCAAAAGCCTGTCTTGAAGCTGTCCTTGATCCGGACAAGCATGGGTACATCTATTTCTGTGCGAACGCTACCTTTGACGGCACACATAAGTTCGCTGTGACCTACAGCGAGCATCTCAAGAATGCCCGGGAGTTCCAGCGCGCCCTCACCGCCCGCAACCGGGCCAGAGCGGCCGCTGCAAAATAGCTGCTTATTGCCGGATGAGTGCGGATCAGATCCTGATGTTGTGATAATGACCGCCGAAGCGTTCGAATGCGGCGCGGTCAAGCTCTTCCTGGTGGTCAGGATGTGCAATACTGATAAGCAGCTTTGCACGTTCCTGAAGCGACTTGCCGTAGAGATCTACAGCTCCGTATTCAGTGACTACATAATGCACATGCGGTCTTGTGGTGACGACTCCGCCTCCTTCGATGATGACCGGAGCGATCTTGCTGCCTCCCTTGTTCGTGCACGACGGCATGGCTATGATGGCTTTACCCTGAGGAGCGAGAGAAGCACCGTATACAAAATCCACCTGTCCACCGACTCCGGAATAGAACCTTGTTCCGATAGAGTCTGCACAGACCTGGCCTGTCAGGTCTATCTGGACAGCGGAATTTATGGCTGTCATCTTAGGGTTACGCGAAATTACATATGGATCGTTTGTATATCCTACATCCATCATGGCAACCATAGGGTTGTCGTCTATGAAGTCATACACCTTCTGAGATCCCATGAGAAAGGTTGACACGAGTTTGCCCTTGTCCGTAACCTTGTTCGAGCCGTTGATGACTCCCTTATCTACAAGTTCCAGTACTCCGTCCGCGAACATCTCTGTGTGTACACCGAGGTTCTTGTGCCCTCCCAATTGTGCCAGCACTGCGTTCGGAATGGCTCCGATACCCATCTGAAGGCAAGCTCCGTCATCGATAAGTGCAGCACAATGCTTTCCAATGGCAGTCTCGACTTCGTTCGGCTCGCTGAAATGTGCCGGTTCAAGAGGGTCGTTGCCTTCCACGAAGACATCGATCATGTCGAGGGGAATCATCGCCTGTCCCCAGGCACGAGGCACGTTCGGATTGACTACAGCAATAACAGTCTTTGCACATTCTATTGCTGCGAGTGTGGCGTCGACGGATGTGCCGAGAGATACGAATCCATGCTTGTCCGGAGGACATACCTGGATCATGGCCACATCGCAGCGGAGTGCTCCGCAACGGTAAAGCTTCTGGGTCTCGCTGAGGAACACCGGGATATAGTCGGAATAGCCGGCCTGCACGCTTTTGCGTACGTTCGAGCCGACGAAAAATGCCTGATGGAAGAAGATTCCTTCGAATTTCGGATCTGTGTATGGCGCCTGGCCTTCGGTATGGAGGTGGTGGATGCGCACATCTTCCAGTTCTCCCGCCTCTCCTCTTCTGCATAGGGCCTCTATGAGGATGCGTGGAGCGCTTGCTACACTGCTGAGATGGATATGATCCCCAGACTTGACTACCTTGACAGCCTCGTCGGCCGTTACGAAATGTATCTCTTTATGCATGATTATGTGATTACCTTGCCAAAGATAGTTATTTTTTAATTAAACACTATTCTGTTTGTCTTTGTACTGTTGTTATTGGGTATACATGATCAGTAGAGGACGATGTCGGAGAGAAGTTTTTGGAGTTGTTCTATTTCTCTCTGGTCATCAGGAAGTGTAGATGTCACGACAAGGCGTGCACCTTTATGTATTAATTCATATCTGGCATGGCAGCGGCCGGGAGAATCATTCCTATATCCGATGGCACGAAGAATTCTCCGGTCATCTAATGCCGTTATTCCTGGTTTGTGTATGAATCCCGCATCCATATGACTACTCATGTCTTCGATGAAATCATCTGAGAATTCATTGAGGTCTGCAGAACCTGATGTATATACCACTTGCAGGTTGAAGTTGATTCTGTATCCGTGATATGGCACATTGAAGATATAGTAACTTCTGCTTTTCTGTTCCCAAATGACTTCTTCAACTGAGCACGGCAGGTGAATCTTGATACTGGCAGACTGTATGTCAATAGATTTGTCATCAGTCACACAGTCGTCCTGCGAAAGAGTTTCTGTTTTGATCGTTGTGTCGTCATGGACAATCTCTATGTCAGTAAAATCAATACATCGGAATAATTCCTCCGCTTTTGCTGATTCATCTTCCAAGGACAGATTGTCATTGAAACAATATGTGTAATGTATCATTGAACCGCAGTGCAGGGCCTGATAATATAAATATATCATGCCCGGGAATTCTTTTCTCCGTCCTGTCGCTTTCAGAATCGTCATGCCGTCAATCATTATGGCCTTTGGTTCAGACATGACCTTCTCGTCAAGATATTCACTTGAATATTTGATGAAACCAGGCATGAAATCTTCAATCGAATATTCTGCACGAACTCTTCTTCCATATACATACATCCACAGCCTCTTGTTCTTTGTAAATGACGAGAATCGATAATCAGGTCTTTTAGCCCCCTTCTCAGACTTGTATTCCCATTCAGGTTTAGTCCATCCTGCAGGAATAGTTATTTTTATGCCGAGATCTTCATATTCGATGTTGTAGTCAAACAATAGATGTGGATGATACTGTATTTTGGATGTATATGTAAATGTGCCTATAATGATGACGCCTATTATAAGACAACCGATCGTTTCGTAAATTTCACGTTTATGCTTTTTATGTTCAGGCTCTTGTGAGGGAAGCGTGCTGTTCTTGAGTCCGACCAATATGTTTGGAATGCGATATACTGAATACAGTATAAAGAATGCCCCCATCATCAATGACATCAGATCATCCTCAGTGCCGCTTATTTCTATCGTGTCGGTCAGTAATAGGAATATAATAAACAGGCTGGCATATATCCCCCAAAGCAGCCCACTTATATTATTTTTCAACTGTGACTTGAATTTATCCTTGTCTATTTCGGTGTCACTTGATATTTGAGCAGATCCATATAGTAAGTCAAACAGTTTTTCACGTAGTGAGCGGTTCGGATTGTTTTTCATGGAATGAAGTGGAATTGACTAAGAAGGTGTTTGAAATTTATTGAACATTAGTGCTGCCCTTTCACTGTCATGCTGAACGAAGTGAAGCATCTTTGACATATGTCGATGAATGCAAATATAACTGAAGTTGTATAACAACACAAACTTTTCATGTGTTTATCTGTTGTTATAATTCAAACCGATTTTTACCTTTGTAAAACTGATGGTGTTTTATATGGAAGTAAAGTATTATAATAAGGGGATAAAGATTATTTATTCTTTCCTTGCATTGTTTGCCCTTGTTATCTCGATTGTATCGTTAGCAGTCGTTGATGGGATTATTTCCATATTGCCGTTGTGCTTCTTTTTACCTTTATGCATAGACGCATTGAAAATCAAATATGTAGTCCTAAAGGACGAGTCTCTTGAAGTAAGGATGTATTTTAACTCTAAATGGATGAGGGAAATAGGACTGTCGGATATTTTGAGAGTGTCATATAATAGGTTTTTGGGGCGTATTTCGATTTACCTTGCTTCAGAAAATGGTGTAGAACAGGAGGATTATACTATTTCTTTGAGCCTTGAACAGCAGTCGGATATGAGGCGGAAGTTTCTATATAAAGGAGTATTAATGGATTAAATGAGAATAATTATGCATACACGCGAAGAAAAGCTTCAGGCATTCGGAAGGATTCTGGATATCCTGGATGAATTGAGAGAGAAGTGTCCTTGGGACAGGAAACAGACCAATGAATCATTGCGTCCCCAGACTTTGGAGGAGGTGTACGAACTGAGTGACGCCATACTCAAAGGTGAGGAACACGAGCTTTCAAAAGAGCTTGGTGATGTGCTTCTTCATGTGATCTTCTATGCAAAGATAGGAGAGGAGAAGCAGCATTTCGATATTGTTGATGTCATCAATTTCCTGTGTGACAAGCTTATATACCGCCACCCTCATGTCTTCTCGACCGCAGAAGTAGGAGGGGCAGAGGAAGTGATAAAGCAGTGGGAAATGCTCAAGACGACTGAGAAGGATGGCAACAAGCGTGTGCTTTCCGGTGTACCTGACGGACTTCCGCCGCTTCTTAAGGCCTACCGTATGCAGGACAAGGCCCGTGGCGTAGGCTTCGATTGGGAGAAAAAGGAAGATGTCTGGGACAAGGTCAAGGAAGAGATGGGAGAGTATCAGGCTGAACTCGATGCCATGGCTGCAGCTCAGACAGATGAAGAAAAGGCTGCTGCATACGACCGTGCAGAGGATGAACTGGGCGACTTCCTGTTTGCCACAGTGAATGCGGCAAGGCTTTATGGATTGAATCCGGATACAGCTCTTGAACGCACCTGCGCCAAGTTCAGACGCCGTTTCACATATCTTGAGGAGCATACCATCCGTCAGGGACGCAATCTTACCGACATGACCCTCGCAGAAATGGATGCCATCTGGGATGAGGGAAAAGCCAAAGGACTATGATATACGATTGGCAGGAAAGAACGCAGATGCTGACAGGCGAGGAGACGCTCGAGCGTTTCCGTAATTCAACCGTGGCGGTGATAGGGGTCGGCGGAGTCGGAGGGTATGCCGCTGAAATGATAGTGCGTGCAGGTATCGGCCATCTGGTCATTCTTGACAGCGACGACGTTTCTGTCACCAACAAGAACCGCCAGCTTCTCGCCTTGGATTCAACGGTAGGACGTCCCAAGTGCGATGTCCTTGCCGAACGTCTGAAGGATATCAATCCTGAACTGGACCTGATTGTCATAAAGGAATATCTTGAGGCTGAAAAGGCTGGTGATGTTCTTGGCGGTTATAGTATAGACTTTCTCATTGATGCCATCGATACCTTGGCTCCCAAGCTCCATCTGATCAAGTATTGCATGGACAGCGGGATACCGTTGGTGTCGTCTATGGGGGCAGGTGCCAAATTCGATGCTACCAAGGTGCGTTTGGCAGATGTCTCCAAGTCATTCAATTGTCCTCTGGCCTATATCGTGCGTAAGCGTCTCAGACACATGGGGATAAAGAAAGGATTTCAGGTGGTTTTCTCGGAAGAGCTGCCTGACAAGGAGTCGATAGTTCCATGCGAAGACCGCAACAAGAAATCGCAGGTCGGAACCATTTCATATATACCGGCGGTGTTCGGATGCGTGTGTGCACAGGCAGCTGTGATGCACCTTATGAAGAAGACGGCTTCAGAGGAGTGAAAATAAAGATGTTTTTGTTATCTTTGCGCGATGTTGTACGAGGTAAGAGAAGTGACGACCCGAAAGGATCTCAGGGAGTTCATCAGATTTCCTGAATCCTTGTATAAGGGATGTGCCCAGTATGTCCCTCCTTTGCATAAGGGACAGGAACATGAACTTATGCACGCTGCTCCGCTTAAGTACTGCAAGAGAAAGATGTGGCTTGCAGCAGATCCGTCAGGAAAGACAGTGGGCCGTATCTGCGCGATGATAAATACCAGGTACAACGAGAAATACGGCACAAAAAGGGTCAGATTCGGATGGTTCGACCTGATAAATGATGTCGAAGTGGCCGGAGTGCTTTTCGATGCAGCCGAGTCATGGGCGAAGGAAGAGGGGATGGAAGAGATCCACGGACCTTTGTATTATAATACGTTGGGACGTCAGGGATGCTGATAGAGGGCTTTGACAAGCTGGCACCGTTCTCCTGTCTGTATAACCATCGGTATTATGCTGACATAGTGCGGCAGATGGGGTTCCGGAAGGAGTGCGACTGGATCCAGTACATGATGCCTGCGGACCAGGGAGTGGATCCGAGGCTTCAGGTCATATCGGACAGGCTGATGTCCAGATATAATCTGCATGTCGCCGATTTTGATGCCTTGAAGAAGGACAGGGACATGGTCCGCAGATTCTTCAGGACATATAATGAATGTTATGACGGGACGGTATATAACTTCATACCGTTTACTGACGACGAGATAGAGGAGGAGATAGACCAGATCATGGGGCAGCTGGACAAGCGTCTCTGCTGCATCATCATGGATGAAAACGATGAAGTGGCTGCTTTCGGAGTGGCGATACCGTCGCTTTCTGAAGCGATGCAGAAGGCCAAGGGCAGCCTTTTCCCTTTGGGATGGTACCATGTGCTGAGGGCAATGAATGACTTCACAGTAGTTGACCTGATGCTGGTGGGCGCTGCGCCGAAATGGCAGAACACAGGCATTTCGGCAGTCATCCATGGGATGATGGACCGTCAGCTTCAGGCATGCGGAGCGAAATGGGCACTGGCAAATCCTCAGATTGAGACAAATACAGCGGTGAATGTGTGGGAACGATACAGGCATGAGCTCTGGCTGCGCCGCCGCTGCTGGATAAAGAAGATAAAATAAACAAGATATGGCAGATAATTCACTTTTGGAGAAGGTTTTGGGCCTTCAGGAAAAATATGCGGCTCTTCAGGAACAGCTTTCTGATCCTGAAGTGATTTCCGATATGAAGAGATTCGTCCAGCTCAACAAGGAATACAAGGAGCTTACTCCTATCATTGAGGCCGGCAACGAGTTCAAGAAGATACTTGAGAACTATGAGATGGCAAAGGAAATCCTTGCTACTGAGAAGGACGAAGACCTCAGGGAAATGGCAAAGGATGAGATAGCTGAAATAGAACCGATCCTTCCTGAATGGGAGGAGAAGATCAAACTGCTTCTCATTCCTGCCGATCCTCAGGACAGCAAGAATGCGATTCTGGAAATCCGCGGCGGTTCAGGCGGTGACGAGGCTGCGATCTTTGCCGGAGACCTTTTCCGTATGTATTCTAAGTTCATCGAGGCAAGGGGCTGGAGGATGGAGATCACAAGCCAGGCGGAAGGTGCTGCAGGCGGATTCAAGGAAATCGTCTGCAAGGTTTCGGGTGAAGGCGTTTATGGAGTCCTCAAGTATGAGTCTGGAGTACATCGTGTGCAGCGTGTGCCTCAGACCGAAACACAGGGACGCGTACATACTTCAGCCGCTTCTGTGGCAGTCCTTCCTGAAGCTGACGAATTCGATATAGAACTTAATATGAACGATATCCGCAAGGATACATTCTGTTCTTCAGGTCCAGGCGGACAGTCGGTAAACACCACATACTCTGCAATACGTCTTACCCATATCCCTTCAGGTCTGGTGGTTCAGTGTCAGGACGAGAAGTCTCAGCTGAAGAACTTCGACAAGGCTCTTCAGGAACTCCGTACCCGTCTCTATAATATGGAGTACGAGAAGTACCTCGCAGAGATTTCTGCCAAGAGAAAGACAATGGTTGCCGGCGGTGACCGTTCGGCAAAGATCCGAACATACAACTATCCGCAGTCCCGCGTGACCGACCACCGCATCAACTATACCATGTATAATCTTCCTGTATTCATGGATGGAGCTATACAGGAAGTCATCGACCAGCTCCAGATCGCGGAAAACGCTGAACGTCTCAAGGCTGCGGAATAAAGAACAGTCCCTGATTTCTGTTGAAGACGACTTTCGGTTCAAGAACCAGGAGTTCTTCCTTGAAGACAGATGCTGGCGGACAGCCGTCGTCATCAACTCTCGAGTCAAAACCGGCGTATGTAGACGGCACCATCGTGACATAACCTAATCCTGTAGGCCAGCTTACGGGATCAGTTGTTTTATAGTCATATCTCACATTCCCTGAGAATCTGACTGCGACCGGTATGTCTGTAGGTGTCGATACTTTTATGACCAGACTGATGCTCTGAGGCTTCAGGTATTCTCTTACTGTGCCGACCATTGTTTTGGGATTTCTGAACTCATCTATCGATGCGGCGTCCAGTACTGAGTAATATTTCTGCTGGCGCATCCCGGCAAATGCGTTGTTTATGGTAGTCTCGTCAGCAACGGTCGGTGTCGGTCCGACCTTTACGGTACTGACGGAACTGAATTCCTGACTGTGTGTGAAGTAATGTCCCATAAGGGTGCTGAAAGGATCCTGTATTGAAATGCATCTGATATGCCCTGCGATGTTTCCAGACACTGTGAGATCGATTGTCGCATCGGCAGATGCAGTCGCTATGATCTCGTTGTTTTCATTGATGCTGAGATCGATCTCGATGATTTCATTGAATTTATCTATATAGTTCTTCTCCAGTATACTTCCATAGTCAGAGAAGTCTGTCTCAAGTCCGTTGTTGGCATCGAACAGACTGAGGGAACTGCTGCTGGTGTGCATGATTGCCCCACAATTGAGATACTTGTTCTTTCCATATAAGGCAAGGTGGGCAGAAGTGTCGTATAGATCAAGCTTTCCAGACAGATTCGATATCAGGATGTCCTCTGCATGAGCATACTTCACTTCAAACGTATGGAACATGGCCAGCTGATATGGGATGTCGCTCTGCTCTATCCCGTCATCATATGCGGGAAAGCATCGCTTTCCATCTATGATGACCGATGGGGCTGCGCCTTCTTCCAAAGAGCATATTACGGATGGCATTTTCGATATGAGCAGAGGATCTGTGCCGTTGTGTCCCGGTATATCCTTGCAAAGTATGGTACTTGCCTTTGTCTGTTCAGGTTTCTGGCTCATGCTGTTCAGCTTGACTCCTCTTATGCTCAACGGGAGATTTGACGGATTGTCGACAGCATACATGAATTCCGTTCCCAATGCGGATCTGGCCGCATCCGGCGTCGGCTTGAATGTTATCTGCATGCTCTGGCTGTACAGCGCCATGGGATGTTCTCCAGATGCTCCTGATACCGGATCTGTAAATCTGAATCTGAGAATGTCTCCTCCAAGACTTTCGGTCAGTTCCTTGTTCCATTTGCTGTTTTTCCCGTCATTATCGAAGCTTATCCTGTAGCATACTGCATAGCCGTCACTGCCTGTATCACCCGGTATTGTCTCAACATAGGCATTGTCAAAAAGATCATGCCCGTATATCGTATTCAGGATTTCCGTATCCCATCTGCATATGCTGAAGTCACACCCGTAATAATGTCCTTGATTGAGGTTATAGCCATCTCTGTCAGTGAGATATATGCAAATGTCCGAGTACTCTCCGTTGATGTCGAATCTGCTGTAGTACTTGAATCCTTCAACAGGGGTGTCAGCAAACACATCGTCTTCGCCAGCAACGGCATTCGGTATGTGTATGGTTCCATGTTCAAGGACGTATCGTATGCTTCCGGTCACGGCATCCAGCAGGACTATATCGTAGCTTCCTGCACCTACGCATGTTCCGATAGCCTGGAACTTGCCCTTGCCGAGATTGGTTGCCGGGTCGAATCGGATTATGGTATTTCCGTCATAATCTATTCCGGCAAGGGTGAATGCATAGTTCCTTTTCTTCCAGTACTTCTGTCCTCTTTCATCGAAACTGAAGTCAAGACAGATCTTCTCGGTCACGTAGAAATCGTCCTGCTCATGGAAGTTGTCATTCAGTGATGAATAAGCTTCCCATGCGACAGACTCCATCTTTGAGGCATCTATCTTCCAGCTGATCTTGTCGAAGCTTTCCTCTTCCAGGTATAGGGTCAGGTTATGTATGCAGTTTCCTCTGATGTCGAAGCTCTTAGATGCGTCTTCGCCAAGGTAGAAGCGGTATGTGACGCTGCCTTCATAGTCTGCTCCTTCATTCCATTGGCCTGTCATTTCCACATAAGTACATAAATCTGCCATTTCTCCGATATTGTCAGGTACCTTTGCCCAAGGGTCGTCGTTGTCGGGCAGAAGAGTACCCTGACAGTTCTCCGCTACATAGAAGAAGATACTTTCTCCTTTCATCAGCGATTCTATGTCTTCTGCACTTGCGTAATCACCGTCTGCGGCCTCTGCCGGACTGATTATCCTGCTTCCTCCGTCCATGAAGGGGCGTATCCTCCCGGCAGCCTGGCATAGTCTTGCAGAGGTTATATCCAGCCCGTCCAGGACGCCCATCTCCACATTGAAACCGACCTTCGAGACAAGTCTGGACAATTCCGCATATACAGTGGTCTTTTCTCCACTTTTCAGCTCTGCCATCCCCTTCCAGCTCATCGGGATTGATTTCCCGAGCTCCGAAAAGGAGGTAATCGTATGGAAGGCATCCTTGATCTCACTTTCCTTGACAGGAGCGTTGAATGTCCCCATATTCGCGGTCACATATATATTGTATGTTCCGCTGGTAAGCTCCATCTCTATTTCGTCTGCAGAACTTCCTGTCTGCATGTCTGCCAGCATGCCGTCCTTCTGGCCGTATGCCATGACGCAGATGTTCTCTATGAGACCTTCGTCCGGAGATATTGAACTCCTTGTACTGCCGTTTCCGGTTATGCGCAGGTTCATTTTTGCGACAGCGTGCGTATCCTGAACAGGTTCCATGTCTCCTGTGATTCCCGATGCACAGGACCATAATGTGACTGAGAGCGCCGATAGGGCTGCCAGAACTGAAATTCGTGTCTTTTTCATTCCTTATCTTTTTTCCGCCAAAAGTATGTATGTGGCCCGGAACCATCGATAGATCATAAAAAAGATTTCCCGATTTTTTCTTTTTTTTATTATCGGATGCGATGATAAAATTTATTTTATCATGCAAAAATTTATTTTAGCATATAAGACAATCAGACTTTCGGTCCTGACGGAGCATTTTTTTATGCTCCTGGTGTCGGACTGAAAGCCTGATTGTCTTTAAGTGCGGTATTCTTTACTGCTCTTCTACGTCGTTGTTGTCATTGCCTCCCTGGAATGGACCCTGAGCTCCTGGCTGAGGACCTGGCTGCGGTCCTGCCTGAGCTGCCTTTGCCATATCCTCTGATGCGGCATGCCATGCAGCTTCGAGTTCGGCGTTGTACTTGTCGATGTCAGCGATGTTCTGTGCCTTGACAGCTTCCTTGAGGGAGTTCATCGCATTCTCGATTGCAGTCTTCTTTTCTGCAGGGATCTTGTCGCCGTACTCCTTGAGGTTCTTCTCTGTCTGGAAACACATTCCGTCGGCATTGTTGATCTTGTCGATGCGCTCCTTCTCTGCCTGGTCTGCAGCTTCGTTTGCCTTTGCCTCATCCCTCATCCTCTGGATCTCTGCCTCAGAAAGTCCTGAAGAAGCCTCGATGCGGATGTTCTGCTCCTTGCCGGTAGCCTTGTCCTTTGCAGAAACGTTGAGGATACCGTTGGCGTCGATGTCGAATGTAACCTCGATCTGAGGGACGCCTCTTGGTGCAGGTGCGATTCCGTCAAGGATGAAGTTGCCGATGAGCTTGTTGTCCTTTGCCATCGGACGCTCTCCCTGAAGAACGTGTACGTCCACTGCAGGCTGGTTGTCAGCGGCTGTAGAGAATACCTGTGACTTCTTGGTAGGGATAGTTGTGTTTGCCTCGATGAGCTTGGTCATCACGCCTCCGAGGGTCTCGATACCGAGAGAGAGCGGAGTAACGTCGAGAAGAAGCACGTCCTTCACGTCTCCTGCGAGCACACCGCCCTGGATAGCTGCACCCATTGCAACCACCTCGTCAGGGTTCACGCTCTTGTTAGGAGCCTTGCCGAAGAACTTCTCTACAACTGCCTGTATTGCAGGAATACGTGTCGATCCACCTACGAGGAGCACCTCATTGATGTCCGATGCGCTGAGGCCTGCATCCTGAAGCGCCTTGCGGCATGGCTCGACAGTTTTCTGGATAAGACTGTCTGCAAGCTGCTCGAACTTTGCCCTTGTGAGGTTCTTCTGGATATGAAGAGGCATGTTGTCCTTCAGCATGATAAATGGAAGGTTGATTTCTGTCGAAGTCTGGCTGGAGAGCTCGATCTTCGCCTTCTCTGCAGCTTCCTTGAGTCTCTGGAGAGCCATAGGGTCATTCTTGAGGTTGATGCCGCCGTTCTCAGCTGCGAACTCTGAAGCAAGCCAGTCAATGATAACCTGGTCGAAGTCGTCACCTCCGAGGTGGGTGTCACCGTTTGTAGACAGTACCTCGAATACACCGTCGCCGAGTTCCATGATAGAAATATCGAATGTACCGCCACCGAGGTCATATACTGCAACCTTCATGTCCTTGTGCATCTTGTCAAGTCCGTAAGCAAGAGCTGCTGCGGTAGGCTCGTTGATGATACGCTTTACTTCAAGACCTGCGATCTTTCCTGCTTCCTTTGTAGCCTGACGCTGTGAGTCAGAGAAGTATGCAGGAACTGTGATGACAGCCTCTGTAACCTCCTGTCCGAGGAACTCCTCAGCAGTCTTCTTCATCTTCTGGAGGATCATTGCCGAGATCTCCTGCGGAGAGTAGAGACGTCCGTCGATGTCTACACGCGGAGTGTCGTTGTCTCCCTTCACTACATTATAAGGTACGCGCGCAACGTCGCCTGATACGTGGCTGTACTTCTCACCCATGAATCTCTTGATTGAGACGATGGTGTTCTTAGGGTTGGTGATCGCCTGACGCTTTGCCGGGCTTCCGATCTTTCTCTCGCCGCCGTCAGTGAATGCCACTACTGACGGAGTGGTTCTCTGTCCTTCGTTGTTGATGATGACGGTAGGTTCGTTACCTTCCATCACTGCCACACATGAGTTTGTGGTTCCAAGGTCAATACCAATGATTTTTCCCATAATATTATCTTTTTTAATTTATTTTCAGTTTGCCCATGGTATTAACGAAACTTGTGCCAAGTACAGGATGCATGAAATATATGCCAAAATGTCAGTTTTTTCGTGACAATCCATCTTTCTTAATGACAGAATTGCTAATTTTGCGACATGATCTACAGAGAATTGTCGCGCGAGGAGTTTGATGACCTCGCAAGCAGAATACTATATGAGGATAACCACCTTCTGGTAGTAAACAAGAAGGTCGGGGAGATTGTCCAAGGTGACAAGACAGGAGACGAGCCTCTTAGCGAGAAGTACAAGGCTTTCATAGCGCAGCGTGATTCAAAGCCTGGCCAGGTCTTCATGGGCCTTCCGCATCGTCTTGACCGCCCGGTCAGCGGCATAACCGTTCTTGCAAAGACATCCAAGGCATTGGAACGTCTTAACGCCATGTTCCGCGAGTCGGATGTACATAAATTCTACTGGGCACTTGTCTGTGCCGCACCGGAACCTGTTGAAGGACATCTGGAAGACATGATGTGGCGCAACGAGAAGCAGAACAAGTCGTATGTCTGCCGTCCTGGAGCGGCTCGTAAGGATGCCAAGCTTGCCAAGCTTAATTACCGTCAGATCAGCAAGACCGACCGATACTGGCTTGTAGAAGTCGAACTTCTTACCGGACGCCACCATCAGATCCGCTGTCAGCTTTCCAATCTCGGCTGTCCTATAAAGGGAGACCTCAAATATGGTGCGCCAAGGTCGAATCCCGATGGCGGCATCTCGCTCCATGCCAGAAGAATAACGTTTACTCATCCTGTCAGAAAGGAGCAGATGACCGTCGAGGCTCCTGTCCCTTCTGCATGGAAAGGAATATGAATCATATGAAGAACCTCTTCATCTTCATGACATCCCTGGTTTTGCTGCTTGCAGGATGTTCGGGAAAGGAATATGTGATAGTACAGGTTGCTGACGCCCAGCTGGGTTTTGCTGCAGCTGACAGATGTCAGCGGGAAGGTGTCGCGTTTGACAATGATGTGACTTATGAGCGTGACTGTCTTTTGAGAGCCGTTGATTTTATAAACGCTCTGAATCCTGATGCTGTTGTGTTTACGGGAGATCAGGTTAATTATCCCGATATCCCGGCCCAGTGGGAAGCCTTCGATGAAGTCGCTTCAATGATAGATAAAGATATCAAGGTCTTTCATATTCCTGGCAATCATGATGTCATTATAAAGGATTCAGGCATCGATTCGTCTCCTTTTACAAACTGTTATGGTGATGACAGGTTCGTTCATTCGGAAAGGGGTGTGAAGATGGTAGGGATCAATACGAACCTTATTCAGTATGATGACAGTATGGAATATGACCAGATCGATTGGCTTGAAGCTGTTCTGGAAAAGCCTTGTAAGGACGATGTGACTATTCTCTTCGGGCATCATCCGTTCTTTATGACGGATATCGATGAGCCGGACAGCTATTTCCCGATTAAGGCTTCCAAGAGGCATGAATACTTCGAGCTGTTCTCGGTGATGGATGTTGATGCCGTATATGCCGGCCATCGTCACGAGACATATGAGGCTGAATATGACGGTATCCCGATGAAGACCACGACTTCAGTGGCATATCAGATCGGAAACTCCAGACCGTCTGTGCGTGTGATAACCATCAAGGATGGGGCAGTGTCTGACGAACTGCATGAAATCTGATTTTATCATTGGATATTGCAGGAAATTTGCAATCTTTGCATAGATATTTGCGGGTGTAGCTCAGTGGTAGAGCATCGGCTTCCCAAGCCGAGGGCCGCGGGTTCGACCCCCGTCACCCGCTCTGTTAATCCCCCAGTCGCCCTTGGCGACAGCCCCCGAGGGCATAGGCGCCCTATCGGACTTTCCGTATTTCGCTTCGCAAAATACCCGTCCCGGTCGCTACCTCTGACGAGGTACTGTTACCTCCCCCTGTTAATCCCCCAGTCGCCCTTGGCGACAGCCCCCGAGGGCATAGGCTCCCTATCGGACTTTCCGTATTTCGCTTCGCAAAATACCCGTCCCGGTCGCTACCTCTGACGAGGTACTGTTACCTCCCCCTGTTAATCCCCCAGTCGCCTTTGGAGACAGCCCCCGAGGGCGAATGTCTGTTAAGTTTTTGTTAAATTGATAGCAGATTCAAATTATTATCTATCTTTGTAGCTTGAAAACTAGTTAGTTATAGTGTGGCTGACATTTTTTGACTGTCAGCGTAGTTACAAATTTAAACAGATTGGTTATTATGGAAATCAACAACATCGGAAACAATGCAGGCGTTATCTGGAACGCCCTCAACACAAACGGAAAGATGACTGAGAGCAAGCTTAAGAAGGAGACCGGCCTTGCAAGCGCAGACTTCTACACAGCACTCGGATGGCTCGCTCGCGAGGGCAAGCTCAACGTAGTGGTAGAGACCCGCTGCGGCAAGGATTGCGAGTATTTCACTCTCTAATCTCCTTGTCATACAAATAACGGATGCCCCTTAAAAGAGGCATCCGTTTTTCGTTAATGTAACTGAAAGTTATTTGAAAATCGTGTTGAGCACATATGCCAGACGATATCCGGCATTAAGGAGCTGTTCTTCAAGAAGAGGGGAGAAGTCGTATACGAACTGATATGACAGCACGGGCACTATCTCTCCGGAACTCTCTACATATTCATATATTCTTGCAGCATCTTCCACCGTGTCGTCGAACCAGTCCTCATAGCTTCCCTTGGAGATTTCCTTGCGATACTTTCTGCTCTTTCTGTCCAGATTGTCGCACCATTCGGTATAGCTCCACTTGCGGGCAGACTCTATCATCTTGCTGTCCCAAACTGAATGAATATTTGTCTCTTCCCTGAACCATACGACCTTCGTGCGGTTTCCTCCGCGGTCGCTGAGCCTTCCGGCATGCATAGGGCAATGAAGGTCGCCTACCATATGGACGATCATCTTCAGATAGTCCACCCTCATGCTGTCTGTCAGATCGTCATAGTTGTCCATCATCTCGCGGGTAAGCATCTCAAGGCCTTTGACAACGTCTCCGTCAGGATTCTTGGTCATGGTCTCATAAGTCAGCCCCTTGTCCACATTTGCATAGTGCCATGTCTTGGTCTTGTTGTATCCGTATTCCCAGTATGGTGAATTCTGGATGTTGTCCATCCATGACGAATAATAGACGATGGACTTGCCGTCCAGGAGCTTGCTGATCTTTCTCTTTGCTTTCGGGGTCAGGTTCTGTTCTGCGATGGCTGCAACAACGTCATGTCCCTTGGCACCCCATCCATATGCCGATGTGAAATCGAGCATCAATATGGCAATGATGATGAATGTTAACTTTTTCATACTTCAATTATGTTACGAATCTATGCAAATATACAAAAAAAACGGGTTACCGGAAATGGCCGGTAACCCGTTTTTCTATATAATCCGATAAGATTACTTGCTTGCCTTGATTGCAGCCTGAGCCGCAGCGAGGCGTGCGATAGGAACTCGGAATGGAGAGCATGATACATAGTTGAGACCTATCTGGTAGCAGAACTCAACTGATGCAGGATCACCACCGTGCTCACCGCAGATACCGCACTTGAGACCGTCGCGTGTGCCGCGTCCTTCCTTGACAGCGTAGTTCACGAGCTTACCTACTGACTTCTGGTCGAGAGTCTTGAATGGGTCAGCGTCGAGGATCTTGTTGCCGAGGTAGTCACCCATGAATGTTCCTACGTCATCACGTGAGAATCCGAATGTCATCTGGGTAAGGTCGTTTGTACCGAATGAGAAGAACTCTGCTGTACGAGCCATACGGTCAGCTGTGAGGGCTGCACGTGGGATCTCGATCATAGTACCGAACATGTAGCTGATCTCGAATCCGAATACTGCCTCAACCTCTGCCTTGATCTTCTCGCAGATTGCCTTCTGGAAGCGAAGCTCGCGCTCAGAGATGGTTACAGGAACCATGATCTCAGGCTTAGGATTGAATCCTTCCTTCTTGAGCTCTGCAGTTGCAGTGAAGATTGCACGGAACTGAGTCTCTGAAATCATTGGGTAAGTGATGTGGAGACGTACTCCGCGGTGACCCATCATAGGGTTAACCTCATGGAGTGATTCGCCACGCTTCTCGATTTCTCCTACAGAGATGTGGAGCTCCTCTGCAAGCTCGTTCTTCTTGATATCAGTCTGAGGTACGAACTCGTGGAGAGGTGGGTCGAGGAGACGGAATGTAACAGGCTTGCCGTCCAT
>JAFQAT010000008.1 GCA_017399865.1 Bacteroidales bacterium
CTACGTCCCTCCCACGACTTCGTCGCGGGCCCCTCCCGCTCATGAGGCCGCGGGCGGCCACACCATCCAAATTCAGTCTGCCGCCGCTTCAGAAAATACTAGGAATCATTATCAGGATTTTCGTGTGTCGATTGAATTTCCGTAGACTACGTATCTCTGGAAAAGATACTCTGTTATGAAATTCAGGCCCATGTTGATGCCTGTGACGAGATATTCGTTCCAGTGGAGCGTGTCTGCAAGAAAATCGCCAAGAAGAGTGGTTACAGGCACGAATACGGCATAGAATCCAAGCACCTTGAGCATTGCTACAGGCACATTTGCTACGGAACGGAATGTGAACTTACGGTTCAAGGTGAAATTCCACAGAATGGAAAGCAGAAGCGCTATCAGATAGCAAGGCCAGTAACTCCATCCGGTGAGTTCATTAAGAAGGGCGAATGCCCCCAGTTCTATGATGCCTGCGCTCGCGGAAAAGAGTGCAAACTTCACGAATCTCCAGAATTCTTTCATTCAGGTCAGGTTTTATAGGTTAAGGTTCATACATCGGTGTCATGCAAAGATACTTTATTTCTATTGTCTGTTTGAAATAATAGTCTTAAATTTGAATGTTTTTGCTTTGTCATCCTGAGGAGGGGTGAAGCCCCGACGTGAGGATCTTCAACAGGAATAATCAATAAAACAAACTATACCATGGAAGTGAAAAAGGAACTTTGGGGCAGGTCTGCCTGCGGAAAAGAGATCTATCTCTACACAATCGTAAATTCTAAAGGCGCATACGTACAGCTCGGAAGCATAGGTGCTGCCATCGTCTCTGTCGTTGTTCCTGACAAGGACGGAAACCTTGCAGACGTCGCTCTCGGATATTCGGATCCTATGAGCTATTTCGGTGACGGCCCATGCCTTGGAAAGACTCCTGGAAGGTATGCGAACCGCATAGCCTTCGGTAAGTTCACCCTTGACGGAAAGGAATATTCGCTTCCGATAAACAATGGTCCGAACAGCCTCCACGGCGGTCCGGAAGGCTTCCAGAACAAGGTATGGGAAAGCCGCGAAAATGAAGGGGGAGTCGAGTTCATGTACGTATCCGAAGACGGCGAGCAGGGCTATCCTGGCGCACTCAAGGCTGTCGTACGATATGAATGGACAGAAGACTGCGAGCTCCGCATGACATATACTGCGGAATCTGATGCTCCTACAGTCCTCAACCTTACGAACCATGCATATTTCAACCTCAACGGAGAAGGCAACGGAAACATCCTTGGCCATACCCTCCGCATGAACTGTTCAGAATACCTTCCAACAGATCAGACCCAGATTCCGCTTGGAGAAAGCGCTCCTGTGGCAGGAACGCCAATGGATTTCGTAAACGAAAAGCTTGTAGGACAGGACATCAGGGCTGATTTCGAGGCTCTCAAGATAGGAACAGGCTACGACCATTGCTGGGTTATCGACGGCGCAGAGCCAGGACAGCTCCAGTTCTGCTGCGAACTCCATGCTCCTGAAAGCGGCCGCACCCTCAATATCTATACGACCCAGCCGGGAGTGCAGGTCTATACCGGAAACTGGCTTGCAGGCTGTCCTGAAGGCAAGAACGGACATGTATACGGCGGAAACGACGGTATAGCCATCGAGTGCCAGAACTATCCTGACGCCCCTAACAAGCCGGACTATCCGAACTGTGTCCTCCGTCCGGGAGAAGTATATCAGCAGGCAATAATCTACGCATTCGGAATCCGTTAACCTATGAAGCAGTACCTGGACCTTTTACGACATATCCGTGAAAACGGAGTGATGAAGTCGGACCGCACCGGTACCGGCACCCAAAGCGTGTTCGGATATCAGATGAGGTATGACCTCAGTGAAGGATTTCCCCTTCTGACCACCAAGAAAGTACACCTTAAATCCATAATCTACGAACTTCTGTGGTTCATTGCCGGAGATACCAATGTAAAGTATCTCCAGGACCATGGAGTGACCATCTGGGACGAATGGGCGGACGAAAACGGCGATCTGGGACCGGTATACGGCCACCAGTGGCGCAGCTGGCCGACCCCTGACGGAGGCACGATAGACCAGCTTTCAAATGTCATAAACCAGATTAAGAATAATCCTGATTCGCGAAGGATGATCGTGTCCGCATGGAACGTTGCTGAAGTGGAGAAGATGGCTCTCCCGCCTTGCCACTCGCTCTTCCAGTTCTATGTCGCTGACGGAAAGCTCTCGTGCCAGCTGTATCAGAGAAGCGCCGATGTATTCCTCGGTGTGCCGTTCAATATCGCATCCTATGCCCTTCTGACCATGATGATAGCACAGGTCTGCGGTCTTCAGCCGGGAGAATTCGTCCATACGACAGGCGACACGCATATCTATACGAACCATTTCGAGCAGGTAGCCCTCCAGCTCAGCCGTGAGCCTCGCAAGCTGCCGAAAATGAAGATAAATCCGGATGTAAAGGACATATTCGATTTCAAGTACGAGGATTTCGAACTGGTCGATTATGATCCGTATCCGCGCATTCCTGCCCCTGTAGCCGTATAGTCATGGAAAAATGCATTATAGTCGCTATCGCGGACAATAACGCGATAGGCAGGGACAATGCCCTTCTCTGGCACATTTCCGAGGACCTGAAGTTCTTCAAGCGCACGACTTCTGGCTGTCCGGTCATAATGGGCCGCAGGACATTCGAATCCATCGGCAGACCGCTCCCGAAACGCACGAATATCGTTGTTTCCCGTGGCTTTCAGGCTCCGGATGGAGTAGTGACCGTTCCGTCCCTCGAACAGGCGTATGCGGCCGCTTCTGCCGTCATTCCCGACCCGATCGGGAATCCCCGCTGCTTCATCATCGGCGGAGGCCAGATCTACGCACAGGCGATGAATGACGCCGACAGGCTCATAATCACCCATGTACATACGGTGATCGAAGACGCCGACACATTCTTTCCTCCTGTCGACCCTTCTGTGTGGCAGGTGGCGAGCCGTTCGGAGATGCTTCACGACGACGAATCCGGCTACGACTTCGAATTTGTCGAATACATACGTAAAATATAATTACTTAATTATCAATATTTTATAGTAACCACGTGCTGCAAAAGGGGAGCACGCGTATTGTGTAAAGTGTTAGTTGTTAAATAGTTGTAGTTGTAATGAAGAGAGAGAGTTTCGGCAGCCGTTTTGGTGCCCTTGTGGCTATGGCCGGTTCAGCAGTTGGACTTGGAAATCTGTGGCGTTTCCCTTACCTGGTGGGAGAAAACGGAGGTGCAGCCTTCATAATCGTATATATTCTTCTCAGCTTTCTGATCTGTCTTCCGATCTTCGTATCGGAATTCGTGATTGGCCGAAGAAGTCAGAAGAATGCATATGCGGCTTTCCGCGACCTGTCCGGAGGTTCTGCATGGAAATGGATAGGACTCGTAACCGTCATTGTTCCCCTGATTGTCCTGTCGTACTACAGCGTCATCGGAGGATGGTCTGTCGAATATCTTTTGAAGTCCATAACCTTCTCATTTACAGGTACTGACACCTTAAGTTCCATGAAAACTATGTTCACGGACTTCGTCTCGTCTCCATGGATACCTCTGCTTATGCATACTGTATTCATGTTAGTATCCACTCTGATAGTCATGGTGGGAATCAAGGACGGAATCGAGAAGTTCAGCAAGGTGATGATGCCACTGCTTTTCTTTATGGTTCTGGCTATCGCAATTTATTCCCTGACTCTTCCGGGAGCGGGAAAAGGTGTGGATTACCTTTTCAATCCTGACTTTTCGAAAATTGACGGAAAAGCATGCGCAGCAGCGTTGGGACAGGCTTTCTTCTCTCTTTCCCTCGGTTTCGGAACCATTCTGACCTATGCTTCATATGTAGACAAGAAGGAAAATATAATGTTCCAGAGTACGGCTACTGCCGTATCAGACCTGATGTTTGCGCTTATCGCAGGAGTTGCGATCATGCCGGCAGTCTTTGCCTTCGGTTTGAATCCTCAGTCTGGTCCTGGACTTGTGTTCGAGACCCTTCCATATGTATTCTCCCAGATGCCGGCAGGCGGAATTGTGGCCATAGTCTTCTTTGTGGCCCTTCTTGTTGCAGCCCTCACATCATCGATTTCGATGCTGGAAGTGGCTGTCGCTTACCTTGTTGAAGAGAAGAAATTCTCCCGCACAGGAGCTTGTGCGGTGCTTTTTGCAGTGTGCTGGGTAGTCGGCGCTCTCTGCTCGCTTTCCTTCGGACCGCTCGCAGATTTCAAGATCGCCGGCCGATCGATCTTCGACTTCTTTGACAATCTTTCGTCGAATGTACTCATGACGCTCGGAAGCCTCATGACCGTGCTCTTTGTAGGATGGCGTCTGAAGAAGACAGACATCTATGATGAATTCACCAATGGAGGCACCCTCTCTGCCAACGCAAAGATCTTCGGTGTCCTCTGGTTCCTCATCCGCTATGTCTGCCCTCTGGCAATCATCGCGATCTTCGTCTCCGGACTGATTTAGCAGCGTTACTTTTTTCGGCTGGAGAAAAATGCCACAGCTGCCGATCCCAGCAGAAGGAGGATGAGGGCGATTGAAGATGCGCGTGATACGTTCTCTCCAAGCTGGTAGGAATCCGGCTCGAAACGCATTATGATCTGGCCTTCCCCTTCAGGAACGATGACTCCGCGAAGCATCCAGTCGGCACGGAAGATGTCGGCTGTGCGCGCATCTTCTGTCGGCTGATAATGCCCGTTTCGAACCTCTCCGTATGTATCTGCCGGCTCGATCCATGCCTTCCATCCTTTCGGATAATAGATTTCGCTGAATATCGCAGCACGTTCAGTATCAGTCTTATAGCTATACCTCAGCTCGTTTGGAGCGTAATGTGTAAGCACGATTGATGCCGGTTCTCCGGCAGTTCTGTCCTCCGGAGAGCAGGACATTTCCCCTGTCTCTCCGTCCTGCGACCGGAGGACAGAACTGCCGGAGATGAGCTCAAATGCATCGTCAAAATCAGCCCCGATGACAGCAACGTTCCGCAGGTCAGTGGAAGCGAGAAGCGCAATTTCTTCGTCTGGAGTCGATGCCTCTACGGCAGATGAGACGAACCATGCATTTCCATATGCATGTGGATTGACGACAGGAGGATATTCCCCTCCGAGAATGATGTATCTGCCGTTAAGCATCGAGACAACCTTCAGCTCAGGAAGATTCTCCGAAACTTCTGTGACCGTTTCCGCGGCATTCACAACATCATAGATATCGTATATTTCCGGAGTTATGTATCTCTCGATCAGGTCCTGATAACGCTGAAGCTTTACAGGGCTGTAGCCGCCTATGGTCTTGTGGTGGTAGCTCGGAATCGAACTGTTGAAAGTGTTGACGCTTATGTCCAGTACACGGTAGTCCGGATCCTGATCCTCAAGGATGATCTTGTCTACGGGACGTGGTTCATATTGTGCCGTAAAGTCCTTTGGAGTAATGAAATGGCTCTTGTTGAGATAACGTTTTCCGACAGAAACCAGGTCTATCCAGACAAGGAAGATCATGGCGAATGCGACCATTGTCATCCTTGCTTTTCTGGCGAATGAACCTTCCGGACCGACAGCGTCGCGTTTCGGAAGGCGAAAAGCCCAGATCAGCAGGGCGAATACGACTGTGATCAGAACCAGCGAGCGGAGTGCATCCTTTACAAGAAGCATCCTTCTGTCTGCCGCCAATGCATCTATAAGTATTTCAGGCTGTCCTGCGTCCACAGATCCGGTAAATGTTCCGGCTATGCCCGGGATAAGCACGCAAAGCAGGCAGAATCCCGCTGTAATGCCGTAAGCTATGTATCCGGCCTTCATGAACGTCTTTTTGTCGAATTTCTCCTTTATGATCTTGTCGAGAGCATAGAATCCCAGCAGAGGAAGCGTGACCTGGAGCACGATGAGCGCCATCGAAACCGTCCTGAACTTGTTATAGAACGGCGCATAGTCGAACCAGAGCCTTGTGAACCACATGAAATGGCTTCCCCATGCAAGAAAGATGGCTATCACGGTAGAGATGACTATCCACCATTTTTCCCGTCCCTTTATGAGACATAGACCGAGCACGAAAAGGAAGACAGAAATCGCTCCCATGTACATAGGGCCTGCGGTGAAAGGCTGCGGTCCCCAGTACAGAGGCATAGCCTTCAGCGTCTGGCGCAGATTCGGCTGTCCTGCTCTTTTAAGCAGCTTTCCGGTTTCGGAATCCATGTCGAGAGGGCCTGCCGAAGAACCACCGTTGAAGTTGGGAATCAGCAGGTTAGGCATTTCTTCGATACCATATGACCATGCTGTCGCGTAGTTCAGATCCAGACCTTTGTCATTGTGTCCGTCTCCGCTTCCGGACAGTTCCGAACCTCCGCGCATCGTATACGGAGTGTATTCGTATGTAGGGATGAGCTTGTTTGCATTTGTCGCGATTCCGACACATCCTATCACAAGCAGAAGTGCTGAAGCGGCAAAGAAGCGTCCGAGCCCGGCTCGTTTTTCCTTGTCGATGCAAAGGCTTATGAGCAATGCTATGGCATAGACAAAGATTACGATTGCAAGGTAGTATGTTATCTGTACATGGTTTGCCTTTATCTGCATGCTGAGCGCAAAAGCGAAGAGAGTGGCTCCCAGAACTGTTTTCGGCAGCCATTTCCTGTCCTCGACAGCTCTCAATGCTGCCCTATAGGTATATATGACCCCGGCAAGTACCCATGGAAAATATGCTATCGCCTGCATCTTCGTGTTATGTCCTACCTGGATGATCTGCATGTTATATGAGCAGAAGGCGACAGCTATCGCTCCGGCTACGGCCACAATGCCGTTCATACCCATGGATAGCATCAGAAGGAAGGCTCCGACGAGGGCAAGGAACAGATAGGTAGCCGGCCTTCGTCCGGTAAGAAGAAAATCGTAGATATAGTCGGTCCAGTCTCCGTGGAAATCGTCGATCGTCGCAGTCGTCGGCATTCCTCCGAACATCGAATTTGTCCATGCGGTCGGATCTTCAGGATGGGCCGCGTTATGGGTCATGGCTTCGTTTGCCATACCTTTCCATGAAGATATGTCGCTCTGGTTCACTATTTTACCGCTCAACACCTGTGGTACGAATCCGTAAGCGATTACGGCAAAAAGCAGGATTATGCCTGCGTAAATCAGAAATTTCTTCAACAGTTCCTTATTCATGTCAATTCATTCGTTTTATCCGGATATATCCAAGTTTTACCGGATACAATGTATATTTTTCATATTTGGTCCGGACAATCCTATATATTTCCGGACGATGCACTTTCGATTACTTTATTGAAGAGTTCCACCATCTGATGAGTCAGGTTTCGGCGGGTGAATACGGAAATATCTCCATCCCTGATGATGAGATTTCCGCTCATATGCGCCTTCCAGCAGTCATCAATATAATTTTTCATGGAAATCCTGTCTTCCCAGTCATAGACAGCACCGGTATTTGTCCTGTCGAGAATCATGAACATTGCTCCGTCCGGCTGCCCTATTCCCATCACTGGTCTGCAGGAAGCCAGATACTCGAAAAGCTTTCCCGGAAGAACTGCCTTATACTCCGGTTCTTTCCTTAAAGGAAGGATAAGAAGCGAGGCCTTTCTCTGCTCCTGGACTGCAACAGAATGTTTCTGATATCCGAGATCTTCAAGATTATCTTTGAGCCCGGCTTCTTCAATTGATTCCAGAACCTGAGTATCCGTCTTTCCTATAAGCTTGATTCTCAGCGCTTTTCTGAAAGTGTCGTCCTTTCTGCATTTTTCTGAGAGTACATCCCAGAGGACGGTAGGATTGCCGTCCGCTGCGAAAAGACCTGTATGGGTGATAGTGAAATTCCGTCCTTCGCCCCCGGCTGCATCCTTGTCCCGTCCTTCCGGGAAGTCGCATTCGTCGTATCCGTTAGTGATGAGTTCGACAGGAGTTCGGGTCATGGCCTGGAATTCCTGTTGCACGAGTGGTGATACCGCAACCACGGCTGTGGCATCGTTCAGGACCTTCTTCTCCATTTTCTCATGCCACCTTTCGGTCGCCTTAGTCATGGACAGATGCTTGAAATAGAATATCTTGGTCCACGGATCGCGGAAATCGGCAATCCACGGCAGACCGGTCTGCAGCGCCAGCTTCCTGCCGATAAGATGCATGGATTGAGGAGGTCCGGTGCTTACGATAATGTCAACAGGATGGTCTTTGAGGTATTTTTTCAAGTATCTGACAGAAGGGTTTATCCACAGGCAGCGTGGATCCGGACGGAAAAGGTTTCCCCTGACCCACATCGCGACCTTCTGTGCGAAGGATTTGTTCTGTGCGTTTACAGGATTCACCTCCACCGCTTCCTTGCTGTGGCCGGAGCGGCGCAGGAATTTCTTGTACAGATCGTAAGGCTCTGTTATACGGGTCTTTATGACTTCTGTTCCTTCCGCAATCTCGGCCTCCAGGGAATGGTCGACGGCGAGCTGCTCCGGATTTTCCGGAGTATAGATCACCGGCTGCCAGCCTTCAGACGGAAGATACTTGGCGAATTTCACCCACCTCTGCACTCCCGAGCCTCCGGTCGGTGGCCAATAATACGTTATGATAAGCACCCGTTTCATAATCACGCAAAGATAGTTAAAAACTCTGATAAATAAGTGTAAATCAGAACTTATTGATTGTTAGTTGTTTATATAAATTGCGTGCCGCCAAAGGGGAGCACGTGATTTCTGTAAGTGTTTGATGGATAAGTTATTTTGGTTTGTGTTTCATTTTTTTGTTTTCGGAATAATTTGAGTAATTTTGCCAAGATATATACCAATAGATATGGCAGAGAAAAAACAGACGGAAACACCGATGATGAAGCAGTTCTTTTCGTTCAAGGCTGACTATCCGGAAGCGGTATTGCTTTTCAGATGCGGTGACTTCTATGAGACATACGGAGATGATGCGCTTATAGCGAGCAAGGTGCTTGGAATCGTGCTTACAAAGCGTTCCAGCGCTACTCCAGGTGCTATTCCTATGGCTGGATTTCCCTACCATTCACTTGAAACATATCTTCCGAGACTTGTCCGTGCAGGCTATAAGGTTGCAGTCTGCGACCAGCTTGAGGATCCGAAGCTGACCAAGAATATAGTAAAGAGAGGTGTTACGGAACTTGTTACTCCGGGAGTTGCCTTCCACGATCAGCTTCTCGACCAGAAGGAGCATAATTATATAGCCGGTCTGACATTCCATAAGGACAGGTGCGGAGCAGCCTTTCTGGATGTGTCCACAGGTACATTCCAGGTCGCAGAGGGCTCATTGGATTATATCGGCACTCTCATGAGTTCGTTCGCTCCGAAGGAACTTCTGGTTCCTAGAGGATACGAGAAGGGAGTAAGGGAACGTTTTGGGGACCATCATTACATTTCCACACTTGAAGAATGGGCATTCATTTATGACAATTCTGTAGAGAAGCTGAAGAGACAGCTCAAGGTTGATTCACTGAAGGGTTTTGCTATAGACACTTTCCCTCTTGGAATAACCTCTGCGGGTGCCTTGCTCATATATCTGGAACAGACTCATCATTACGGATTATCGAACATATGCTCCATTTCGCGAATAGATGAGGGATCTTTCGTCTGGATGGACCGTTTCACATTCAGGAATCTCGAAATCTTTGCTTCGACAGCAGGAAAGGAAGGTACTTCTCTTGTGGAGGTGATGGACAAATGTTCGTCTCCTATGGGTGCCAGAATGCTCAGGACATGGCTTTCAATGCCGGTAATGGACCTGAACGAACTCCATGACAGGCATTGTGTCGTACAGTATTTTGTCGATAATCAAGATGATCTGACCCGTCTCCAGACAATGGTAGGCGACATAGGCGACCTTGAAAGGATCATAGCGCGTGCCGCTGCAGGAAAGATCATGCCGAGGGAGGTCATGCAGCTGCGTCGCGGCCTTGCCCAGACAAGGCCGATAATGCAGCTGTGCACCGGCAGGGGAGTTGAGGCGCTCGAAAATATGATGAACTCAATTTCTGACTGCAGGGAACTTGTTGATTATCTGGCGCATACCATGCATCCGGAAACAGCCGCTGCAATAGGGAAAGGTGATGTGATTGCTTCTGGGGTGTCGGCAGAACTTGATGATCTGAGGAATATTGCACGAAACGGTAAGGACTATCTTCTTCAGATACAGGAACGTGAGACGGAACGGACTGGTATTCCTTCCTTGAAGATCGGCTATAATTCAGTTTTCGGATACTATCTGGAAGTCAGGAATGCCCATAAGGACAAGGTTCCTCAAGAGTGGATCCGCAAGCAGACCCTTGTCAATGCTGAAAGATATATAACAGAAGAACTTAAGGAATACGAACAAAAGATCCTTGGAGCTGAAGAACGTATATATCTCCTTGAAACACAGATATATGCGGAACTTGTTGCCAAGATTCAGGCAAACATATCAGCTATCCAGAATAATTGCCGCATATTGGCCAGACTCGATGTCCTTTCCGGATTTGCAGACCTGGCCGTTGCAAACCGTTACTGTCGTCCGAAGATGAACGATGGGAAGTCGATTGACATCAAGAAAGGGCGTCACCCCGTCATAGAGACCATGATGCCGGCAGGAGAGGAGTTCGTTCCGAATGACATTTACCTCGATAACGCGAACCAGCAGATAATAATTCTTACAGGTCCGAACATGGCCGGTAAGTCTGCTCTTCTGAGACAGACTGCTCTGATCGTACTGATGGCGCAGGTGGGATCCTTTGTTCCGGCAGAGTCGGCGGAACTTGGATATTGCGACAAGATTTTCACCAGAGTCGGTGCTTCCGACAATATCTCGCGCGGAGAATCAACCTTCATGGTCGAAATGCTTGAGACATCCATGATTCTCCACAATCTGTCATCACGTTCTCTTGTACTTCTGGACGAGATCGGCCGAGGCACATCTACGTATGACGGAATGTCCATTGCGCGTGCCATCGTCGAGTATGTACATGAATACGGTGGTGGGGCCAAGACCCTTTTCGCGACCCATTACCATGAACTCAATGACCTTGAGAACATATATGCCCGTGTGAAGAATTTCCATATAGCTGTAAAGGAAGTCGGAAAGAACGTCATTTTCCTGCGAAAGATGAAGGAAGGTGGAGTCGCCCACAGCTTCGGTCTTCATGTCGCCAGAATGGCGGGCATGCCGAAGCAGGTCCTTGAATCTGCCGAGAAGACTCTTGCTGCCTTGGAGGCTGGTAACCTTTCCGTTCCGGATGCGTCAGCCAAGGCTCCGGTAAAGCGTAAGATGGTCAAGCCTCACAATGTAAAGGAGGGTAGGATCGAGAGTGACGGATCCCTCCAGCTTTCTTTCTTCCAGCTTGAGGATCCTCTGCTTTCTTCCCTCAAGGAAGACCTCGATTCTGTCGATATGAATAACCTTACACCTCTCCAGGCATTTGATGTCTTAAGGAGTATGAAGGAAAAAATGGGATTGAATTAAAAGGTTTTGCAAAAATTGATTTACAATTTGTGTAATTACTTATAATGTATTACATTTGTAGAAAAACAACCCTTTTATAATGTCTAAACTATTCAATTATAGTAATATAGCTGAAGGAAAGCACTTCATAGGCCGTGAAGAGGAGGTGAAAAGGCTTTCTTCGGACTTCATTTTCCTGACAAACTCGGCTGTCATAGCTCCTTGCGGATGGGGTAAATCCTCCCTTATACAAAGGGCGGCAAAGGACGCCTGCGGTAAGGAAAAGACACTTCGTTTCTGCCGGGTGGATCTTGCAAATGTGAGGGACGAAGAACGTTTCTATGAGCTTCTCTCGCAAGAGGTCCTGAAGTCTGTATCCCGTACTCATACCGAGGTTGTGGACAATGTCCGCAAGTATTTTCCTGGCATGACCCCGAAGGTAAGCTTCGACGCTTCCGGTTCCTTTTTCATCGACATGGACCGGGAGACAATAAGGAAAAACCGTAAAGAACTTGTCGATCTGCCTTATGCTGTCGCCAAGGATAAGGGTCTTAAGATTGTTGTATGCGTGGATGACTTCCATGCCATAAGCCGTTTTTCCGATCCGGATGATTTTCTGGACTTGTTGAAGGAGAGGTGGAAGAAGCATGAGGGTGTAGCATACTGCATTTCTGCCTCACAGATGTCATTTGTAGAGAAATTCATCAAGTCCTCTCAGACGTTCTACAGACATAGCGACATAATCCGTCTGGAGCCAATCGCCAAGAGGGATATGATCAGATCTCTGCGTGACGTTTTTGCTGACAGCGCCAGATATCTTGACGACGAACTTGCGGAACTTATAATAGACAAGACGGAAGGCAATGCTTTCTATACACAGCAGCTTGCCCATATTTCATGGATGGGCACCTCAGTAGTCTGTTCGCGTGAAGTGATTCTCCAGTCTTTTGAAACGATTGTCGATCAGATGGACCTGGTTTTCAGGAACATTACCGACAGTCTGACCGCACAGCAGCTTTGTTATCTCCATGCGGTAATAGCAGGTGAGACGGTCATAAGTACATCTGAGGTCCTGCACCGCCATCACATTACTTCAGCGACCTCTGCATCCCGATCAAAGGCCGCTCTTCTCGAAAGAGGAATAGTTTCCAATATCGGTGCAAAGGTATGCATGACTGATCCAGTCTATTCTTATTGGCTAAAAAACAGGTATTTTAATAATCCGATTATATGAAACGTTTTACCATTTTACTGGCTGCGATAATGTTTGCAGCATCCGCTTTTGCGGCTTCTCGAGTCTATGAACTCAATTCTCCGGACGGAAAGCTTTCTGTAGCTGTGGAGGCCGGCGAGGAACTGGCTTATACCCTTTCTCATGACGGAGAACTGCTTCTGGACAAGTCGCCTCTTGGAATGTACCTTGAGGACGGAACTGTATTCGGAGGCGCCCAGCCCGTGAAGAAGGTTGCAAGAAGGAGCGTGAATGAGACACTTCAGACCGTCGTATACAAAAAGGCGCTGGTAAAGGATGAATACAATGAGATGACCTTGAAGTTCAAGAAGTTCTCAGTAATATTCAGAGCATATGACGACGGTATGGCCTACAGGTTCGTATCCCATGTCAAGACTCCGTACAATGTCGAAAAGGAGACTGTGAAGTTCAATTTTGCAGAAGACTGGAACATGTGGGCGGCATATGTAACCCATAATACATATTCTCTTGAAGGACAGTATTTCACTTCGAATGAGGCCCAGTATACATATGTACCTCTGTCGCAGTGGAACAAGGACAGGATCGCGATGCTTCCTCTCATGGTTGACGGTCCTTCCGGAAAGAAGATTGTGGTTACGGAGGCTGACAACAGGGATTATCCGTGCTTCTACCTGTATAATTACGATGAAGGAAAAGAACTGGCGGCGAGATTTCCAGCCTTCCCTAAGGAATTGAAGCAGGGAGGACACAACAATCTTCAGATGATCGTCGAGAGCAGGGAGAGCTACATTGCAAAGTGCGAGGGTGAACAGGCATTCCCGTGGAGAATTGTTGCAGTTTCTGAAAATGACGTGCAGATGGCTGACAATGACATGGTGTATCGTCTGGCTGCTCCGGCAGATCCGTCTGCCGACTGGAGCTGGGTAAAGCCTGGAAAGGTGGCCTGGGACTGGTGGAACGACTGGAACATACGTGGAGTGGACTTCAAGTCAGGAGTCAATAACGATACATATAAGTTCTATATAGATTTTGCGTCGGAATACGGTATCGAATATGTCATTCTTGACGAAGGATGGTCTGTGAACGGGGCTGCCGATCTTTTCAAGGTAGTGCCGGAAATCGATCTTCAGGAACTTGTGACATATGCTGATTCCAAAGGTGTCGGCCTTATCCTCTGGGCCGGATACATCGCTTTCGACAGGGATATGGAGGAAGTCTGCAGGCATTATTCGCAGATGGGATTCAAGGGTTTCAAGATAGATTTCATGGACCGTGCCGATCAGGATGTTGTCGATTTCCACACGAGGGCTGCCGAGACAGCGGCAAAATATCATATGCTTGTGGATTTCCACGGTACATACAAACCTGTAGGTCTCCACAGGACATATCCTAACGTCATCAATTATGAAGGTGTACACGGACTTGAGAACATGAAGTGGAGTCCGGCTTCTGTGGATCAGGTCACTTATGATGTCACTGTTCCTTACATCAGGATGATGGCTGGCCCGATGGACTATACCCAGGGAGCCATGAGAAATGCGACAAGGGCTTCTTACTATCCGTCAAATTCAGAGCCTATGAGTCAGGGAACACGATGCAGGCAGCTCGCCCAGTATGTGATCTTCGATTCTCCTCTCAACATGCTCTGCGATTCTCCATCAAATTACATGCAGGAAAAGGAGTGCACCGAGTATATTGCTGCAATTCCTACCGTATGGGATGAAACTATAGGCCTTGACGGAAAGGTCGGTGATTATATTGCCATGGCTCGCAGAAGCGGAGACACATGGTATGTGGGAGCCATGACGGATTGGGACGAGAGGACTCTTGTACTTGATCTCAGCTTCCTTCCGGAGGGAGAATACTGTGTGGAAATCTACCGTGACGGAGTCAACGCCCACAGGTCCGGAAGGGACTATGCAAAAGAGTGCATGGAGCTGCCTGCAGACAGAAAACTCACTGCCGTAATGGCTCCGGGAGGCGGATATGCGGCTAAGCTTGTGCGTAAGAATGTTAAGTAAATCTTATTGACTGAATACAAATTCTTTGTACATTTGTCAGTTAATATTAAACACATGCAGATATGATAAAGAAATTATTAGCATTGTCATGCCTTGCCTTTCTTTTTGCAGGATGCGCCAAGGATGTACCTGTAGTTTCAAAAGTAATTACCAGACTGGAATGCTATCAGGGAGGAAATCTTCAGTATGGCATAGGATATAAATACGATTCAAAGGGAAATCTTACCGACATGGTCGATCTGTCCAATATATATGACCATTCAAGGACCTTCTACTATTCTCCTGAATCGATCACAATCCTTGGAGGACGCGGTGCCTGCATCATCAACATCGACAAGACGGGCATTCCTGAGAAGATTGTTTCTGAATCCGGAATAATAATGTGTTCATATGGTTCGGACGGCCGTCTCAGCCGTTTTGACGTCAATTCCGGTGAAACCAATTATACTCTCTCGACCCAGACCAAGGATGGTAACTTCACTTCCCTTCCTGATTTTGCAGGAAACACGTTGAAGTATACCTATACCCAGTATGAGAACAATTATAGCATAGATCTCAACAGCGTGCCTCAGATCGAGAACATATTCACCATGTTCAATACAATGAAGGTTCACGGCATGTACAGCAGGAACCTCATAAAGAGCATAGTGTCTGGCGACACATCGTATTACTTCACATATAACTTCGATTCATCAGGACGTGTTACAGACATGATCGTCGTTTCCACCGCTTCTGAAAATTCATTGACAGAACACTATAAATTTACATACTAAAATACTAATAATCATGGAATTACCTTTTGCAGAATCGTACAAGATCAAGATGGTGGAGCCTCTTCGCAAGAGCACACGCGAGGAGCGCGAGCAGTGGATCAAGGAAGCGGATTACAACCTCTTCCAGCTTAAGTCAGACCAGGTTTACATCGACTGTCTTACAGACTCGGGAACAGGCGCTATGAGCGACCGCCAGTGGGCGGCGATGATGATGGGAGACGAGAGCTATGCCGGCTCATCATCTTTCTTCCAGCTTAAGGAAACTATAACAAGGATCACAGGATTCGAATATGTGATCCCTACCCACCAGGGACGTGCTGCAGAGAACGTTCTCTTCAGCCACCTTGTGACTGCCGGTGCCGTAGTGCCTGGCAACTCTCATTTCGACACGACCAAGGGACACATCGAGAGCCGCAAGGCATTCGCTGTTGACTGCACTGTAGATGAGGCGAAGGATACTCAGCTTGAGGTTCCTTTCAAGGGAAATGTTGACCCTAAGAAGCTCGAGAAGGTGCTCGCAGAGAAGGCTGAGCTCGTTCCTTTCATCATCGTCACCGTTACGAACAACACAGCAGGCGGTCAGCCTGTATCAATGCAGAACCTCCGCGAGGTACGCGCCATCGCCGACAAGTACGGCAAGAGGGTCATCTTCGACTCTGCACGCTTCGTCGAGAACGCATACTTCATCCGCACACGCGAGGAAGGCTATGCAGACAAGACCATCAAGGAGATCTGCAAGGAGATGTTCTCTTATGCTGACGGTATGACGATGTCTTCAAAGAAGGACGGTCTCGTGAACATGGGTGGTTTCATCGCTACCCGCCACGAGGACTGGTACGAAGGAGCCAAGAGGTTCTGTATTCCTTTCGAAGGCTTCCTTACTTACGGTGGTATGAACGGCCGCGACATGGCAGCTCTTGCCGTAGGTCTTGACGAGAATACAGAGCTTGAGACCATCGAGACACGCATCAGGCAGGTTCAGTACCTTGCTGCAAAGCTTGACGAGTACGGAATCCCTTATCAGCGCCCTGTAGGAGGCCATGCGATCTTCGTTGATGCTGACCGTGTCCTTGACCAGATCCCTAAGGAAGAGTTCCCGGCACAGACCCTTGCAATCGAGCTCTATATCGAGGCAGGCGTACGTGGCTGCGAGATCGGATACATCCTCGCTGACCGTGATCCTGTGACCCGTGAGAACCGTTTCGGAGGCCTTGACCTTCTCCGCCTCTGCATCGCACGCCGTGTGTACACAAACAACCATATGGATGTGATTGCAGCCGCTCTCAAGAACGTTTACGACCGTCGCCATGAGATCACCCGCGGCGTGAAGATCGTATGGGAAACCGAACTCATGCGCCACTTCACAGTGAAGCTCGAGAGACTGTAACTGTAATAAAAACTTGTAATATTGAAAACAGGGGCTTTATACATATGAAGTCTCTGTTTTTTTTGTTTATATTTGCTTGTTTTATAGGAATAGCATATAACTATTAACAATAACTAATAACCTAAAATCATGAATTTTGTACAGCAATTCGGCGAAACCATGAGATCGATCGATCTCGGTGCCGCCATCGGAGCGTCAGGATTCAAGACAATCGACCTTGTGATTCTGGTCATCTATCTTGTTGTCCTCGTGGCTCTCGGTCTGTTCCTGGGCCGTACGAAGAAAGGTGAGGAAAAGAGTGCAAACGACTACTTCCTCGCAGGTAACACATTGACTTGGTGGGCAGTAGGTGCCTCCCTGATTGCGGCGAACATCTCTGCAGAGCAGTTCATCGGTATGTCCGGAACGGGTTTCCGTGACGGTATCGCAACTGCGGCCTACGAGATCATGGCGGCGGTAACTCTGATCGTAATCGGAAAGTTCCTGCTTCCTGTGATGCTCAAGCAGAAGATCTTCACAATCCCTCAGTTCCTCCGTGAGAGGTACAGCGACGGAGTAGGTCTGGCATTCTCTGTCCTCTGGCTCTTCCTCTATGTATTCGTGAACCTTACTTCAGTGGCATGGCTCGGAGCTCTTGCGATCGAGCAGATTCTCGGACTTCAGGACGTGTATGTGGCGTTCGGCGAGACAATGATCTCGATGAGGATGATTATCGTGGTATTCCTCTTCATTATTGCTGGTATCTATTCGATCTACGGAGGTCTCGCTTCAGTTGCATGGACTGACGTGATGCAGGTGTTCTTCCTTGTAGGAGGCGGTCTTGTCACTGCATGGTTCGCCCTCAAGGCAGCCGGTGACGGTGCCGCGATGGAAGGTCTCAGGAATGTATACACAACCCTTACGACAGGCGAATATGCAAAGGATACCCACTTCCACCTTGTAATCCAGCAGTCGCACAATCCTAGCGCATTCGCGAATGTGCCTGGTATAGTGGCTGTGGTAGGTGCCGTATGGCTTACAAACCTCGGCTACTGGGGATTCAACCAGTACATCATCCAGAAGGGTCTTGCCGCAAAGAGCGTCAACGAGGCGCAGAAGGGTCTCGTGTTCGCAGGTCTCCTCAAGCTCGTGATTCCTTTCATCGTTGTGCTTCCTGGCGTATGCGCATACTACATGACCCAGCATGCTGACCAGTTCGCAATGCTCCAGGGCTCGATCAATGTGGCCGACGACGCTTATCCTTGGCTCATCCGCAACTTCGCACCTCCTGTAGTGAAGGGCCTTTCATTCGCAGCTCTTGCTGCAGCGATCATCTCATCGCTTGCTTCGATGTTCAACTCTACATCGACCCTCTTTACAATGGATATCTACAAGAAGTACATCAACCCTGAAGCAGGCGACAGGAAACTCGTGAACGTAGGCCGTCTTACTTCCCTTACAGCTCTTGTAATCGCCGCTATCGCTGTGAAGCCTCTCCTCGGAGGTCTCGACCAGGCTTTCCAGTATATCCAGGAGTATTCAGGATTCATCTATCCGGGTATCATCGTAGTATTCGGCCTCGGTCTTCTCTGGAAGCGTGCTTCCAACAAGGCTGCCGTATGGACCGCAATCGCTACCATTCCTCTCGGAATCCTCTTCAAGGTATGTCTTGGCGACGTTGCCTTCCAGCTCAGAGCCGGCTATATCTTCATCATCCTCGTAACAATGTTCGTGATCATCTCTCTGATCGACAAGAAGTTCGTTTCATGCGAGGTTCCTGAGCAGAAAGACAGGAACACCATGATGAAGTGGGCGAAGATCATCGGCGGTGCAGGCGTGTTCTTTATCGTCGCTGCCGCTGTCGTGACCATCTGGGGTGCATGCCTTCCTGAGACTGCAACTCCTGAGAACAACTTCATAGCATACCTCAACGACATCGGATTCCAGGCATTCTTCTTCTTCGGAGTTCTCGTAGGCTGCAACGCTGTATGGCTCTGGTCAGACGCAAATGACAAGAAGATGGATGCGAAGGCGCTTCCTATCGACCTCAAACTCTTCCACACAAGCAAGGAATATGCATGGGGAGCCCTTGCAATCGGCGTCATCACTCTGATTCTCTACATAACTCTTTGGTAATATGCTGGAAGAACTGAAAGCTAAAGTATGCAAGGCCAACCTCGAGCTCGTCGAGCATGGCCTTGTGATATTCACTTGGGGAAACGTGTCTGCAATAGACCGTGAAACAGGTCTTGTAGTCATCAAGCCAAGCGGTGTGTCATATGACAACATGAAGCCGGAAGACATGGTAGTGGTCGACCTCGACGGCAATATCGTCGAGGGAGACCTCAACCCATCTTCCGACACTCCGACCCACCTTGCCCTCTACAGGGCATGGCCGGAGATCGGCGGTGTGGTGCATACCCATTCTACATATGCAACGGCATGGGCACAGGCCGGAAGGGACATCCCTAACATCGGCACGACCCATGCGGATTATTTCCATAAGGCCATTCCATGCACCGAAAGCATGACTGAGGCAGAGGTTAAGGGCGCATATGAGCTCGAGACCGGCAATGTCATCATCAAGCGTTTCGAAGGCATGAATCCTGTCCATACTCCGGGTGTCCTGGTAAAGAACCACGGTCCTTTCTCATGGGGCAAGGATGCATTTGACGCAGTCCACAATGCTGTTGTCATGGAGCAGGTGGCCAAGATGGCCTACATCGCATATGGAGTAAATCCGAATCTGACGATGAATGACCTTCTCATCGAGAAGCATTTCAACCGCAAGCATGGTCCGAATGCTTACTACGGACAGAAAAAGAAATAACGCTAAACTGATATAACATCATGATCAAAGCATTTGAAAATCACGAAATATGGTTCGTAACAGGAGCTCAGCTCCTTTACGGAGGCGATGCAGTGGTACAGGTAGACGGCCACTCTTCAGCAATGGTAGACGGAATGAACGCTTCTGGCCTTCTTCCTGTCAAGGTCGTTTATAAGGGAACAGCAAACTCTTCAAAGGAAGTTGCTGACATCATGACTGCTGCAGAAGCAGACAAGAAGTGCGTCGGTGTGATCACATGGATGCATACATTCTCTCCTGCAAAGATGTGGATCCACGGCATGCAGATTCTCCGCAAGCCTCTCCTCCACCTCCACACCCAGTTCAATAAGGAGATTCCTTGGGACACAATGGACATGGACTTCATGAACCTCAACCAGAGTGCTCATGGTGACAGAGAGTATGCACACATCCTTTCACGCCTCCGCAAGGGCCGCAAGACCGTAGTAGGTCATTGGCAGGATCCTAAGACCCTCGAGCGCATCGCAGTATGGCAGAGAGTTGCCGCTGCCTGGGCTGATTCACAGGACATGAGGATCATCCGTTTCGGAGACCAGATGAACAATGTTGCCGTTACAGACGGTGACAAGGTCGAGGCTGAGATCCGCTTCGGCTTCCATGTGGACTATGTTCCTTTCAGCGAGGTGATGACTTACTTCGAGAAGGTTGAGGACAAGGCTGTCGACGAGCTCGTACAGGTTTATTTCAATGAGTATGACCATGCTCCTGAGCTTGAGGACAAGGCTACAGAGGCATACAGAAAGGTATGGAACTCGGCCAAGGCAGAGCTTACTCTCCGTGCAGTTCTCGAGGCTTATGGTGCGAAGGCATTCACAAGTAACTTCGATGACCTCGGTGACGTGAATGTTGAGGAGACAGGAAAGGGATTCGACCAGATTCCGGGTCTTGCTTCACAGCGTCTCATGGCTGACGGATACGGTTTCGGCGGTGAGGGTGACTGGAAGACAGCTGCTCTCGTTCGTACAGCATGGTATATGGGTCAGGGTCTTCCTAAGGGATCTTCATTCCTTGAGGACTATACAATCCATTTCGACGGCGCGAATTCGGCTCTCCTTCAGGCTCACATGCTTGAGATCAGCCCTGCAATCGCTGCTGAGAAGCCGAAGCTTGAGGTTCACCACCTCGGTATCGGAGTCCGCAAGACTCAGACAGCCCGTCTGGTGTTCACAAGCAAGACAGGTGACGGCGTTGCCGCTACGGTAGTTGATATGGGTAACCGTTTCCGCCTCATCGTGAACGAGGTGAAGTGCATCGAGTCAAAGCCGCTTCCTAAGCTTCCTGTAGCATCTGCTCTCTGGATTCCGAAGCCAAGCTTCGAGGTTGGTGCTGCTGCATGGATGCTTGCCGGCGGTACACACCACACAAGCTTCTCTTACGACCTCACTACAGAATACTGGGAGGATTATGCAGAGATCGCTGACGTTGAGATGCTCGTCATCAACGATGATACCACTATCTCCGACTTCAAGAGAGACATGAGGATCAACGAGGTTTACTACATGTTGAACAAAGCACTCAAATAGTCATGGCAGATACTAAATATGTAATAGGTCTGGACTACGGTTCGGATTCGGCAAGAGCACTTGTTGTAGAGGTCGCTACAGGTAAGGTGGTCGCTACTTCAGTGAAATATTATCCTCGCTGGAAGAAGGGTCTTTACTGCACTCCTCTCGAGAACAAGTGGCGTCAGCACCCTCTCGACTATATCGAGGTCCTCGAAGGTACAGTGAAGGAGGCTCTTTCTCAGTGTCCTGCAGGAACTGCCGAGAATGTGATCGGAATGTCATTCGATACAACAGGATCTACTCCTGCTTTTGTTGATGAGACAGGTACACCTCTCGCTCTCAGACCGGAGTTCGCAGAGAATCCTAACGCGATGTTCGTCCTCTGGAAGGACCATACCGCTGTAAAGGAGGCTGCCGAGATCAACGAGGCTTGCCATAAGGAAGGTGCAGTGGACTATACTGCATATGAAGGCGGAATCTACTCTTCAGAGTGGTGGTGGGCAAAGATCCTCCATGTCCTCAGAGAGGATGAGGCTGTCCGCAATGCAGCTTATTCAGTGGTTGAACACTGCGACTGGATGCCTGCACTCATTACAGGAGTGAAGTCTTCAAAGGATATCGTCCGTGCAAGATGTTCTGCAGGTCACAAGATGATGTGGCACGAGAAATGGGGCGGTCTTCCTCCACAGGAATTCCTCTCAAGCCTCGATCCGCTCCTCGACGGCTACCGTGACAGACTCTTCACAGACACAGAGACAGCTGACAAGCCTGTAGGCCATCTTTCACAGGAGTGGGCTGACAGACTCGGCCTCACTACGAATGTAGTTGTGGGTGTCAGCGAGTTCGACTGCCACATGGGTGCTATCGGAGCAAACATTTCAGAGCATACTTTCGTAAGAATCATCGGTACTTCCACCTGCGACATCATGGTCGCATCAAAGGAAGAGATCGGCGACAAGCTCATCAAGGGTATCTGCGGTCAGGTGGACGGCTCTGTCATCCCTGGAATGATCGGTCTTGAGGCCGGTCAGTCTGCTTTCGGAGATGTTTATGCATGGTTCCGCCGCGTACTAGAGTGGCCTCTCAAGAATCTTTCAGGTCTTGAGGGTGAGGCACTTGAGAAGGCATGCGACAAGATCATCCCTGCACTTACAAAGGAGGCTGAAATCATGAAGCCGGGCGAAAGCACCGTTCTTGCCCTTGACTGGATGAACGGTCGCCGTACCCCGGATGCAAACCAGCTTCTCAAGGGTGCAATCGCAGGCATCACACTCGGAACATCTGCTCCTA
>JAFQAT010000067.1 GCA_017399865.1 Bacteroidales bacterium
ACCGCCAGGTATGAACACATACCAAGGAAGTAGGCGAATATCATATTGTCGATGAAGATCGACTTTACAAATAAGCTAATATAATCTGCCATAGTTTTCTTTAGTTATGTGTTATTTTTCCTGAAGGTCCTTCTGGATTGACCTCTGTACCCAGATGATGCATCCGAGGAGGATGAGGGCCATTGGAGGAAGGATCATAAGACCGTTGTTCATGTATCCGAAATCGTAGACTGCCTGTGGGATGACCTGCAATCCGAAGAGTGTTCCGCTTCCGAGGAGCTCACGGAAGAAAGCCACGATCACGAGAATCATTGCATATCCGATACCGTTTCCAAGGCCGTCAACAAGGGATGCGAGCGGCTTGTTGCCGAGCGCAAACGCCTCGATACGTCCCATCACGATACAGTTGGTGATGATAAGGCCGATGTATACCGAAAGAGTCTTGCTGACGCTGTATGCGTAAGCCTTGAGCACCTGGTCAACGAGGATAACCATCATGGCTACTACAACGAGCTGCACGATGATACGGATTCGGTTAGGGATTGTATTTCTCAGCAGTGAGCATACAAGGCTTGACAGTCCTGTAACGATGATTACGGAAAGTCCCATCACGAATGCACCCTTAAGCTGTACTGTTACAGCAAGTGAAGAACAGATACCGAGTACGAGGACAGAAATAGGGTTGCCCTTGAAAATCGGATTCAGGAAAGTTTCCTTAAAGTCAAAATTTGCCATGTCTTATTCCTCCACTGTGTTAACTGGTTCAACAACTTCTTCACATGCCTTGCCTGCGCAGCAGCATACGGCATTCTTTGTAAAGTAGTTCTGGTAGAAGCCGAACCACTGGTTGAGAGTCTTTCCGAGGGCCTGAGAAGTGATTGTAGCGCCTGAAATGGCATCTACTCCGTTCTTCTCGGTAGCGCGGTTAGCTGGCTTTGCAACTTCGAAAAGGATTTCGCCTGTGCCTACCTGCTGTCCTACGAATGCCTCGGCAAATGATGGCTCGTCAGCGATCTTTGCGCCGAGACCAGGAGTCTCGCCCTTGTGACCGAAACGTACAGCCTTGATTGTCTTGAGGTCGCCTTCGAAACCTACATAACCCCAGATCGGACCCCAGAGACCTGCTCCGTAGCAAGGAACTACTGTGATGCCGTTCTTGAATATATAGACAGGAAGAGCCTTGTCTTCAGCTGCAATCTGTCTCTTGAGGTCAGAAGTTCCGTAAACTTCGCACTCCTCGATGTTGAGTGTGCCCACTTCCTCGCCGCTGATGTCAACGAGGATTGCCTTTTCGATTTCCTGCTGATAAGTAGCGAGGATGTCTTCGCCCTCTACAGTAGCTGCAGTAAGAATCTGACCGATGGTGTCCTTCTTGACATTGGCTTCCTGTGTAGGCTTGAGGAACGTTGCCGCAAAGGCAAGAACCGCAGCGACTATCACTACAAGGATAATCGAATATATCACTGTATATGTATTACTGTTTGTATTCATACCTTATATATATTAAGCGATTTTTACCTTCTTTGCTCTTCTCTTGATTGATGCCTCGATCACATAGTGGTCGATCAGAGGAGCGAATGTGTTCATGAGCAGGATCGCGAGCATCATTCCCTCCGGGTATCCAGGGTTCCACAGACGTACTGTCACAGCGAGTGCACCTACGAGGAATCCGTAGATCCACTTTCCGCATTCTGTCTGTGCCGAAGTCACAGGGTCAGTCGCCATGAATACTGTTCCGAAGAGGAATCCGCCCATCACGAGCTGATAGTATCCAGGGAGATCGGTTGCGCCTACCGCATATCCGAGATATCCGATTGCAAGACCGCCGACTACAGATGAAACCATGATCTTCCAGCTTGCCACGCCTGTCCAGATGAGGATGAATGCTCCGATGAGGATGGCGATTACGGAAGTCTCACCTACTGAACCTGGGATCGTACCGAGTACCATGTCCATGAACTGAGGCTCGAGGTTCGCGAGGGTAGGGTTTGCAAGAGGAGTAGCTCCTGAGAAGCCGTCCACAAGGCCGTTGCCTGGCCACCATGCCTGACCTTCTGCCATGTAACGTGTCACGCCGCCTGTCCATACAGTGTCTCCAGACATCTTGCTAGGGTAAGAGAAGAAGAGGAATGCACGTGTGAGGAGGGCAGGGTTCCAGATGTTCATACCTGTGCCGCCGAATACCTCCTTGCCTATGATCACTGCGAATGCGACTGCGATAGCGAGCATCCAGAGCGGAACGTCAACAGGAACGATAAGCGGAATGAGCATACCTGATACGAGGTAACCCTCGTTCACTTCGTGTCCCTGGATCTGAGCCGAAACGAACTCGATGCCGAGACCGACGAGGTATGATACGATATAGAGCGGAAGCACCTTTACGAGACCGTAAAGAACTATGTTCCAGAAGCCCCATTCGAGGCCGAATGCGAGGCTGTGCTGATAACCTGTGTTCCAGATACCGAAGAGCATTGCAGGAACCAGGGCGATCACAACCATGATCATGACTCTCTTCAAGTCGACGCAGTCCCTTACGTGAGCGCCGCGGCGTGTCACTGTGTTAGGGACGAAGAGGAATGTCTCAAAAGCGTCGAATGTCGAATGAAGGAATCCGAGCTTGCC
>JAFQAT010000068.1 GCA_017399865.1 Bacteroidales bacterium
GGCTTAGCGGAACTTGTAAGTACCTGCACACCTGAGGTCTTACCCTGGAGAGCCTGTGCCGGATTGGTGATTGTACGTCCGGTGATGTCCTCAGACTTTACCTGAGTCACAGAGCCTGTGAGGGAACTCTTCTTCTGGACACCGTAACCTACAACGACTGTTTCCTCGAGCAGTTCGTTGTCTGGTTCCATGTTTACGTTGATTGTACCATTGATGGCTGTCTTGTCTACTGTAAGATAGCCGATGTACGAGAACTCGAGTGTCGAGCCTGCGGCTGCGGTAATCTCATATTTACCGTTTCCGTCAGTCATGACGCCGTTCTGAGTTCCTTTCTCGATGACACTGACTCCTACCATCGGAGCATTCAGTTCATCAATGACTTTACCGGTCACCTTCACCAGATTCTGTGCAGAAACTGTGAGAGAGCCGGCCAGAATGAGGAGCATTGCCAGAGCAGTGCCGATCATTCTTGAGAATGTTGATTTGGTTCTCATTGTTTTGATGGTTAGTGGTTAGTATTAAGTGTAATTAGAATCCTCGTGTTGGAAACTGTCTGATAAAGTTGATCAGCTCCTTGTCGTGATTATATCTTACTTCGCAATCATCATTGAAGATCATGGCCGCCCCTTCGGAACAATTGTAAACCGGCCACTGAGGCAGTTCTTCTGTGTTCGGGTCGCCTGTGCGGGCGAAATTGATCCATGCCTGGCTCATCTTTTCTGCCAGCTCAAGCGCGTCTTTCCCACCTCCGGTCATGGAAGCGTGGATATCTGCATTGTTGAACACGAATGGTATTTCCATGCAATGTGTGCTTCTGAGGATGCCGTCAAGCACAGGAGATTCCCAGGCAAACATATATGTGTATACCGGAGCTCCGCCCTGACGTGCCTTGAGCACAGCCTGTTCAATGGCGCTTGGACGGAAGGTAAAGTCTGTGTCTATCAGGTCTTTAGGTTGGTAATCCGGATATGTCTTTTCAAACAGACGGAGGAATTCTTCTGTCTTCTCTCCGTATTTTGTCCTGAGATATTCAATTGCTGCCGACTTGTCTATAGTACGGAGTTGAGGAACGTATGTGCTCAGGCTGAACTCGTGGATTGTCGTGCCTATCATCATAGGGACATCCTTTGACTGTTCGGGAGCGTCAGGAGAGAAAGGCTGGCGAGGAAGCACGCTGCCGTCTACGGTCGGAGCCCATCCGAAGATGAATGAAGCGAATCCGGCCTTGTCGGCTTCTTCCCTGACCTTTGCGATGGCTTTTTCGCCGGCTGCAAGAAGCTTTTCGTATGGCATGGCATGCAGTTCATCAATTCTGCCTGGAGTTATGCCCAATTCTTCCACGACAGCTGCGCCTATCCTTCGGGACCATCTGCTTTCCATCGTCCTCAGCATTGCTCCGCTCTGGACAATCGCTTTGTGGAATTTTCCTTTGGCTGAAGGAGTGGCAAGAAGAGTGGATACCTTTCCTCCGCCTCCGGACTGACCGAATATCGTGACATTTCCTGCGTCACCGCCAAAGCTGCCGATATTGGTCTGGACCCAATCAAGGGCGGCGACAATATCCAGCAGACCCGCATTACCGGAATGTGCGTATTTCTCGCCATATGCAGACAGGTCCAGAAAACCCAGGACATTCAACCTGTGGTTAAGGGTGACGACGACCACATCCCCCTTATCGGCCAGATTGTGTCCGTCGTATGATGGGAGCTCCTGACCTGATCCTGCCGAATATCCTCCTCCGTGGAGCCATACCATGACCGGTCTCTTCCTGCCGTCATTGATGCCTGGGGTCCAGATGTTCAGCCTAAGGCAGTCTTCGTCAGCAAATCCGTCATCCCAGCTGAATGAAAAGGCCTGCTCGTCACTGTACCATCCGGTCCTTTTCCCTTGAGGACAGGTAGGTCCATATGCACGGCAGCTTCGGATTCCGTCCCAGCTGTCAGCCGGTACAGGAGGCATGAACCTATCAGCCTTGGCATATGGTATGCCCTTGTAGGTGAATATGCCGTCGTCTATATATCCGGCGACTTTGCCGCCGGTCGTCTGTGTTACGGATAGTCCGGCGTCAGTCAGCAATTCGTGAGAATGATTCCTGGCTGGATTCTTTGTCGTGCTGCCGTTGGTGCAGCCGCTTAGTGCAGCGATGGTAAGAAATATCAGGATTCTGGCTTTCATCTTGGTGCTGTTATCTTGGTTTACGGCAAATTTCGCCTGTTTTGAAGCAAACGGCTTTCTTATGCGTGTGATTATCTTTCGGATTTGTTCAAACCCGTTTTTCTGTTTGTTCATTTATTTTTCTGTGCGTTCAAAACATGTATGGATAATGCTAGGAGCTTTTTTTATTTATTAACTTTGACATGGTAAAAGGTGATTTATGAAAAGATTTCTTCTGCTTGTCCTTGTGATGGGAACCTTGTTTTCCTGCCATGTTCAGAAAAATGAAGCGGTACGCAATGCCGAATATGCCAGCCTTGTCATTTCGAATGATATTTCAAACCAGAAGGTGTCGTCCTTTGCAGAAGATGAACACGGCCATATCTGGATAGGAACCTTCCGTGGACTCAACAGGCACAATGTCCACGGATATCATCAGTATTTCTGTGCAGACGACTCGCTCAGCCTTCCGGACAATCAGATCCAATGTCTGCTGAAGGATTCGCGCAAGAGATTATGGGTCGCGACGGTAAACGGAATCTGCAGATATACGGAACGTGATGAGTTCCAGCATTTTCCGCTGGAGTCTTTCAGTAGGAATGTCAACCAGATCATTGAGGATTCATCAGGGAACATATATGTCAATACTATAAACTCATTATGCAGATATAACCCTGAGACCGAGTCCTTTGACGCAGTCCTTCCTGTTCTGGACCATACGAGGTCCCTTATCAACAGATGCTTCATCTCTCCTGCGAATGACCTGTGGGTGGTAAATACCGCCAGCTTGAGATGCTATGATGTCGACACGATGGAACTGAAGGATTCTGTAGCAGTCGAAGGCTACCCTACATATTCATATATGGATGCATCAGGCTGCATATGGATGAATTCATTCGACGGTTTCCGCATTTATGACACAATGTCGGATACATTCAGAAAAGTGCCGGAATGTCTCGTGTCGCATCCGATATTCCGGAAAGCATATGTCACATACATATATCCCTACGACGAACATTCTCTCCTGATCAATACAGATAAGCACGGGCTCTTCCATTATGACAGCAACGAAGGCGTGGTCCGGCACCAGAACGAAAGAGGCTTTCCGTTTGCTGCGCCTGATTTCAGCATCAAGCAGATGTTCAAGGACTCCCACAACAACCTGTGGATAGGATCTGTAGACCAGGGATATACGGTCATATATAACTATAAGGAGAGATTCAACAGCAACAGTTACCTGCGTTCTTGTATAGATAACAAATCCGTGGTCTCTTTGGATTGCGACAGCAAGGGAAATCTCTGGATAGCGACTCTGAAGGACGGACTGTTTGTCTATGACTCGAAGTCTATGGAGTTCAGCGAGGTAGAGGTCGGACATCTGTTACCTTTGCAGGATGGGAGCAGAACTGATGTTTCCATCGTTTTTGCTGACAGGGACGATAACATATGGCTTTCTGCTTCCTCGCATATAATGAAATGTTCATATGAGGGAGGCAGACTAAAGGCAGAATTCAGCCGTCCGGCTCTTTTCCCGATGTCGATAGAACAGGATGAGAACGGAACGGTCTGGATAGCGACTGCTTCTGAATATATCTGTTATCTTCGGTCGGGTGATTCAGAAATACAGTATCTCAAGCCACTTACGATGGGCTATACTTTCATTCCTTCAATTCTTCCTTATGGTCACCGGCTTCTGGTAGGATCGTTCATGAGCCGTCTGAAGGAAGTGGATACGGAAACATTTGCCTACCGGGATGCCGATGTCGACGATGAAGCGTGGAAAGGCAGTATCAGACGTTCTGTATTCATACCAACGGATATGTTTGTTGACGAAGAAGGGGACATATGGATTGGAACAGTTGCCAACGGACTTCTCCGCTATGACCCTGAAACCGGGGATATTTCTCCTGTCCCAGGAGCTCCATGCACTGATATTTCTGCGATAGAAGAGGATCTGCAAGGCAACCTTTGGGTGTCTACCTTGTATGGTCTTGGCAAATATGATAGAAGCGTGGACAAGTTCATCAACTGGTTTGAAGCAGACGGCATAGGAGGCAACCAGTTCTACGACAGGGCTTCCTGCCGCATGCCTGACGGCACCCTTGTATTCGGAGGTACGCATGGCCTGACGTTCTTCAACCCGATGGATGTGACAGTGAACCGGTCTTTCAACCTGTGCTTTGAAGACCTGAAGGTACATAATGCGCTTGTTCGACCAGGTGAAAGCGACGTTCTGGATAAATCACTTTGCTGCGGATCCGACATTCATCTGAAACATGACCAGAACAGTTTCAGCATATCGTTTGCGGCATTGGAGTACAGTGAATTTGAACGTGTGCGATATTTCTATATGCTTGAGGGTTTTGATAAGCATTGGATAGATGCCAATAATAACAGAGAAGCATATTATGCTAATATTCCTGCAGGGAAGTACCTCTTTAAAGTGCGTGCGACAAACAATGACCAAAGCGTCATAGAAGCAGAAAATACTGTGGAGGTAATAGTCGAGCCCCCTCTGTGGCTCACGTGGTGGGCTGTCTGTCTGTACGCCCTGTCCTTTGCCGCAGTTGTATATCTTGTAGCGAAAATGAGACGTCATCTTAACGAAGAGAAGATGGCTGTCCTTCGGGAAAGGCAGGAAAAGGAACAGGAAAAGAAGGTGAATGAGATGAACATGAGTTTCTTTGCCAATATCTCGCATGAATTCAGGACTCCTCTGACCATGATATCCGGTCCGGTCAACCAGCTTATCGAATCTCCAGACCTGACCGTTGAGAACAAGAGGCTTCTGAATATCGTCCAGAGGAATATTAGGCGTATGCTGAGGCTTGTTAACCAGCTTCTTGACTTCAATAAGCTTGAGAATGACACCCTCAAGCTGCAGGTGAAGCCGATAGACCTTATAACTCAGCTCCGCAACCTGACGGATATATTCCGTGTTACGGCAAATGAGAAAGGCGTCACATTCAGAACATACGGCCTGGAAGATTCATTGACCATATGGGCTGACGAGGACAAACTGGACAAGATATGCTTCAATCTCCTGTCTAATGCGATGAAGTTCACTCAGGCCGGAGGCAAGGTCGAGTTCGGACTGGATGTGATTTCCCGCGAGGAGGCCTTGAGGCTCTTCGATCTGGGAGACAAGGATGTCGATAGCCGTTATATGAAGGTTGTTGTGAAGGATAACGGACCGGGAATACCGGAAAACCAGCTTGAAAGGATATTCGACAGATACTATCAGCTGGAGAATCAGATGCGCGGAGTCTATAATTGGGGAACAGGAATCGGACTGTATTTTGCCAAGACTCTGGCCCGTATGCATCATGGATATCTTAAGGCAGGAAACCGTAATGAGGGAACAGGAGCGGCATTTACCCTTCTGCTTCCGATATCGGAATCATCGTATGCGGATTCAGAAAAGGTCCAGTCGGAAGTCAAGGATGGCAATTGCCCGTATATGGTCAGCAGCGTCAAATATACGGACCTGCCGTCATCTATGTCTGATGAGGGACGCAAGAAGGTGCTGCTGGTCGATGACGATGCGGATGTGATCCATTATATGAAGGAACTTCTGGCTCCATATTATGACGTGCAGAGCCGTTTTGATGCAGACTCTGCGTATACCCTGATGAAGGAAGAAGCTGTTGACGTCGTCATTTCAGATATTGTGATGCCCGGCAAGACGGGATACGAACTTTGCCGTCAGATAAAAGACAACATTCAGATTTCCCATATTCCTGTCATACTCCTTACAGCAAAGGCTACGGTCGAAGATCAGGTCCAGGGACTTGGATGTGGGGCAGACGCTTATGTCACCAAGCCTTTCGAACCTCAATATCTCCTTGCTCTTGTCCAATCGCAGCTTTCGAACAGGGAAAGGATACGTTCCATCCTGGCCGAATCCACAGCTGTCGAGAGCCTGGAAGACAATGCACTGTCCCCTCAGGACAATACCTTCATGAGGGAACTTTATCAATTGATGGAGGATGAACTTTCTAATTCCGAACTCGATATTGCCAAGATGACGGAGATGCTCCACATATCAAGAACGAAATTCTATTACAAGGTCAAAGGATTGACCGGTGAGAATCCGAGCGTCTTCTTCAAGCGTTATAAACTTAACAGGGCGGCTGAACTCTTGAGTGACAGCAGGTATAATGTGTCGGAAATAGCAGACCTTACAGGTTTCAGCACCTTGTCCCATTTCTCTACCAGCTTCAAGAAGCAGTTCGGTGTCTCGCCAAGCGAGTATGCACAGTCCTGCCGTTAAAAGCTGACGACAGTTCCCTTTCCGTTGTAGACGGCGGTCTTTTCTTCTCCAAGGACGTTCGCGGTGAATGTCCTTGTCTTTTCCATGCCGTCGAACGAGCCGTGCCTTCTGCCTATGGTGAGGCTTCGTGCCGTGTCGTCCCAGCTGAGGGTGATGGTGCTGTATGCTCCGTCTTCGTAGTTGTAGTTGTCGCCTTCGTCTTCGTAGAGGGTGAACGATGCGTCCGCGCCAGGGTAGACGTTGATTACGACAGGAGCGTCGGTCTTTTCAGCGACATGCTGCTTTGCCGGACCGGTCGGAACGATGGATCCGCCCTTGACATATACCGGGATCGTTTCGATGTCGGCCTTTGCGGCCACATACCGGCCGCCTTCGGCCTTCTCGCCGCTCCACCAGTCGTACCATCCCGCCTGGTTCTCAGGGAGATAGACCTTCCATTCGCTGACTCCTGAGTCCATGACCGGACTTACGAGAAGCGACTTTCCGAACATGTATGAGCTGTCCTGCATGAGGGCTTCCTCGTCGCAAGGGAAGTCGAACACGAACGGACGCATGATTGTCGAACCTGCCAGAGAAACCTGTGCCGCCTCCGAATAGATGTACGGCATGAGCTTGTAGCGGAGGTTGATGTAGTCGGTAATGATCCTCTGCGCGTCGGGACCGTAGTTCCATGGCTCTGTGTTGCTCATGTATCCGTGGACGCGCATCAGAGGGAGGAATGTGCCAGCCTGCACCCAGCGGATGAGGCGCTCGATGTACGCGGCGTCTGTGTACTGGTCGTACGGGCGGAAGAATCCGCCGGCATCATATGTCCACCAAGGAAGGCCGGTCGCGACGAAGTTCAGACCTGCGGCGATCTGGTAGCGGAGGGTCTGCCAGTCGTTGCCGACGTCGCCCGACCAGAGCACGGCTCCGTATTTCTGGATGCCGGAGTAGCCGCTGCGGGTGAATATCATCGCCCTGCGCTCCGGGTCGTCCCTGCGCAGGCCTTCGTATACGGTCTTGTTGACCATGTTCGGGTATATGTTCCTGTAGCGTTCGCCAGGTTCGGTATCCTTCATTATGCGCCTGCCTTCGAGGTCGTCGTTTTCAGGCTCGGTCGCGTCCTGCCACCATGCGTCGATGCCGATAGGGAGGAGTCTTTCGCTGAAGTTCTTCCAGTAGAAGCCGGCAGCTTCCTCGTCGAAGAAGTCGATCCATGTGGTCTGCGGGATGAAGAAGCCCTTTTCCTGCGCCTGCTTTCCCACCTCCGATGCCGGGTCAATCTTCGACCACACCGAAAGCATCAGCTTCATGTCCATGTCGTGGAGGTCGCTGACCATTGCGGCCGGATCAGGGTAGTGCTCTTCGTCGAACTTCATCGCGTTCCATCCGTATTTGCCCCAGTACTGCCAGTCCTGGACTATCAGGTCGATAGGGATCTGCTCCTCGCGGAAGCGGCGTGCTGTCGCGAGTAGCTCTTCCTGCGAGTGGAACCTTTCGCGGCAGTGGATGTAGCCGAGGGCCCATGAAGGGAGCATCGGAACTTCGCCCGTCGCCTCACGGTATGATGCTATGATGTTGTCGGCGCTACCGATGAATACGGTGTAGTCGACACATCCGGCCACCGGCGAGCGGAAGACCGTAGTCTCATCGACCTTCCTGTAGTATATGACCGGCTTGTCGCCCCTTTCGAGTTCGGCTTCAAGCTCATGCTTTCCTGCCTTCAAAGGTACTATGAGGGAGGTTGTCGGCGGGAGCCATACGTTGCGGAGGTCGGTGACCGTCTCGCCGTCGATGACCAGATTGTGCCTTCTGGCCATCTTCTGGCCTACGTCCAGCAGGATCGCATACTGACCGTCTTCAGGGACTTCAATGCTGGCCTTGAAGCTGTTGTTGCGGCGGGTTTCCATCCTGCCGCCTTCAGTTGATGTAACGTTTACTGTCGTTGCCTTTCCTTCCGATCCTTCTCGTTCCATCACGACCTTGTGGTCTGCAGGGTTGAAGTCGGTCATTCCGTAGTTGTTCCAGAGCAGGCCGTAGCCCTTGTTGGAGATCAGCATCGGAACAGATATCTGGGTGTTTACCTGGGTCAGGCGTCTTGTAAGGCCCTTCACGTTGAGGTAGCCGTCCTGGAACTGGCCGAGGCCGTAGAGGTATTCGTCAGAGGGCGAGGCGAGCGTAAGCGATGCCTCGCGCGTTGCTTCGCCCTGCACCTGCGCTTCCTTCAGCTCGTGGGCGGTCACCTTCATGACTTCTCTGCCATCGGCATCCGCGACAGCAAGGATGCCGGTCTCCGGGTCTACCGTGACGGTCATCTCCTTGGTGGTGTAGACTATCTTTCCTCCCTCAACGCTTTTCTTCAGCGTTGCCGCAGGCTCCGTCTTCACGTACACCAGCTCAGGCATCGGCTCCGCCTCGCCTTCGCTGTACACGATACGCACGGCATCGTCCTGTATGGCAGTCAATGTGAGCCTTCCTTCATGGAAGTCCATACTCTGTTCTTTCGGACTGCATCCGTATAGAGCTGCGGCGAGAATTGCCGTCAGGATTGTGAAGTGTTTCATATTTTTGTACCTTTGGATTTCAAAGATAATGAATTAATCCTTATAATCATATGAGACGCATATTTCTTTTCGCTTTGATGACGCTTATCGCCGCGACATCATGCGCCCAGAACGAGATCCGCACAGTAGCTGTGCTCGGAGACTCTTATTCCACTTTCGACGGCTACATACCTGAAGGCAACGCCGCATGGTACTTCACCCATCCGCAGGGTGAGAATGACGTCGTAAAGGTGGAGGACACATGGTGGCACCGCTTCTGCGCTGCCGGAGACTATGAGCTTGTCCTGAACGAAAGCTGGAGCGGCTCGACCATCTGCAACTCCGGCTACGATTCAGTCCCATGCCCGACATGGTCCTTCATCGCGAGGATGAAGAATGTCGCGGGCGGAGCGGATGACCCTGACCTGATTCTTGTCTTCGGAGGCACGAACGACTCATGGGCGAACTCGCCGATAGGGGAGCTCAAGTTCTCCGACTGGACTGAAGAAGACCTGATGAACTATCTCCCTGCATGCTGCTATATGCTTGATTATCTGACTAAAGAGGCTCCCGACTCGAAGATTGTCTGCATCATCAACTCCGAACTCAAGCCGGAGATCACCCAGGGCCAGATAGCCGCATGCGCCCACTATGGCGCCCATTCGCTTCTCCTGAAGGACATAGAGAAGATATGGGGCCATCCGAGCGTCAAAGGCATGGCCGCAATCTGCGGTCAGCTCACAGAATTCGTAAAGGGACTTTAGTCAGCTATAGCCTCAAGAAGCTGTTCGCAGATGCTCTTCATTCCGCTGATTGAAGGGTGTCCGTTCTGCTTCTCGATGTCGTGCAGCTCGATCAGCTGGACATTGTAATGCTTGCAGACCTCGCGGCATGACTCATTGATATCCTCTCTCAGCTCTGAGTTGAGGATGGAATAGATCTGCGCTTCAGGATACTTCTTCTGAAGGGTGTCGAGCAGGCATGCCAGAGCCGGTCTGAAACTCTTGCAGTCCTCCTTTGTCCAGCCCTCATACTGGTATTCTCCAACAGGAGAACCAGCCCAGGCATCATTTGTTCCGCCGAATATGAAGATGATGTCAGGATCTCCGAGAAGGTCCACTCGTGCAGTGAATGCAGTCTTGGAAGAATCCATCCTGCCATATCCCGTACCGCAGATTGTAGTTCCTCCCCATGAATCGTTCTTCTCCAGAACGTATCCCTTGGCTTCGATATAAAGGCTCCACCACATCTGTCCGACCTCGGTCACATCATTCCTGTCGTTAGGGTAGAATGGAGCATAATTCTCCGGAATGTGCCCCTGGAAAGTAGAGTAAGAATCCCCCAGAATCGAAACCTTTTTAGGGGTCTGGGTAGCTGTTCCCTGGACTTCCGTTGTTGCCATTGGCTCTGCGGACGTCTGACCCTGGCGTGCTGTTCCCTGGACTTCCTGTGTCTGGGCTTCCGTTGTTGCCTGAGCCTCCGGCGCATAGGCAAAGGATGCTGCGGAAGCTGACAATGTCAATACCGCCGCTGCCATCAATGCGAAAAACTTCTTCATATCTGTCTGCTGATAGTGATTGCCCCGCAAGATAGCGATTTTCTTTCTGAAATCCATATATCTTCCGGCCATTCTTCCCCGCCTCCATCTCCGGCATCACCTCATCTTCAAACCTTACAGGGATCCTTTTCATCTTCCCCATGGGAGATTCCCTCTTTACAATAAATCTCCTTCGCTAACACTCAGGATGACATTCAATGTCTGCCGGGACTTTCCCCAGTCGTCAGTCAGGATCATCACATAAATTGACGGAAACCGGCGCGAGATCATCTGATTCCGTTGTCTATTGGCGGGAAAATCTGATTTTTATCGGTGACCGGCGACAGGGTGTGCTCTGTAAGGTGTTGATACATAAGCTTTTAGTTGTGTTGCCCTGTCGCCAGTACCCCTGTTAGACGGGGGTACCGGCGACACCCTTCCAGAACGGTATTTAATGTAACCGATTGATGTCTAATGGATTGTGTTGAAATCAACGAACCCACCCCCGTCGCCGGTCTCCTAAAACGAGGATACCAACCGTAAGACCACTTTTGCTGTTTACTGACAGTTTCCAAAATGGAAAGAGTCGTTATTCAGTAATGAATCTTTGACTAAAGAGATTGATGTCTCTTTCTTGAGCGCCCAGTCTTTTGGCTACTTTCGGCCAATCTTTAAGTGCATCCTTGACGCTCTTGATGATTTCTTCGGCCTCTGCTTTCGTAATGAAGTAATCCTCTGCAGCTTTTAATAGGGCATTAAGGTCCGATTCGTTGGTTTCCCTGGAAATCATGATTCCCTGGTACCGGTTGATTGTAGGGTTCAAGTCAAATGCCGGAGCCAATGTCCATCCTTTCGCAGTAAGCAGGAAACCATGATTGCGGAAATGATCATCCGAGTTTCCGATACAGATGTTGAATGCGACACGGCGATATAACTCTCTTACATTCTTCTCGACATCTGTGCAGTTGCGGATTATGAAGTCCACGATGTCAAGATAACCGTAACCATCCTCAGAGCCAGTGCCATCTTTAAGACCAAGCATAGTCAGAGCCGATGCGTAATGAATGCGTCTACCGTCACTGGTCCTATCGAATCTGTTTGATAGGAGAGTATGATACTGAGATCCTACTTTGACAACTCGAGTTTCTGCTACATTGATTTTTGCATTCTTGGCCAGGACGTGGGCAATGTGTTCCCAAAGTTCTACATCGAAGGTGTCGTTACGAGAAGGGAACTTTGCCATTTTCATGAGTCCGTCCTCGTCAATGACATTAGCCTTTGGTCTTGCTCCACCAAGTGATGTTCCTGGTTTATGGAGTTGGTATATCCATTTCTGGTCCACTAGGAGGCCCTTTTCTTCTGCTTCTTCAATTGCATGACTGGCAGCAATCAGCTCTTGCAGACTGATGATTGGTGGAACAGAAAGCCTATCCGAGGTATTTATGAACTGGCCATCGGGAGATTTCGAAAATCTGAACCCTCCCATTCGGGATTCATCTTCGATTCCCATAATCATGTCGAATGATGTGAGGTTTCGTACTGGTCTTCCTTCTTCTTTTGCTAAGGTCTGTTCTCGTCTTTTCAGGATAGTTGTTCCCCATCTGTCAGGAAGTGAGTCAGAAAAGCATCCGAAGATTTCTTTACCAGGCTGTGTATACTGAACGCCTGGATAGTTTCGTATGTCTTCACTCAGAATTATACTAGCATGACGGTTAAGCCACTCCGGAGAGTATTTGAAGGAATAACTCTGAGAAGCCCTGATACTTTCGTATCCGAGTTCTCCGACTAGCATCGGCTTCTCCAGCCAATTGAAATCTGCATATACATATAATTTGTCCATATCCTCTACTTCTTAGATGCCCGTTCGCGGTTAATCATGGCTATATCCTGGAGTTCTTTGCCCAACTTATCTTCTTTAGCAATGAATAATATGTCGTCTTCAAGCTGCAAGGCATACAAGACGCGCAGATATATTCCGATAGCTACTGTCGGACTTCCTTTCTCAACTCGAGCTGCGGTCAGTTCAGAACACATAGCACGTTCAGCGACCTGTGCTCTGCTGAGGTTACGTCTGAGTCGGGCAAGCTTGATTTGCTCACCTACAATCTTCATATTTTCTTCCAATCTTCTCGGAAGACGTGTTGCCATAGTACTTTTGCCCATAATGAATGCTTAACATATCATATAATATGCAAATGTAGTAATATTTCTTAATTTTATGATAGGTTGAGTTGTTTTGTTCTACAAAATAAGATAAAAACACGTTGAATTCTCAGTTTTTGAATCTTAACTATCAAATATGTGAAAATTTCGCATAAAAGTGAGTTAAGATTGCGATTTTGAGCCTTTAACTCGAAAATCTGCGATTATTCGGTAAAGTGTCGTTATAACGATACTTTACTCCAGAGAATGTGGCTTCAAGAAATAACTTTATATCTTTAGATATAAGCGATTTCCGGCAGAAAAATAATTGCCTGAAGGTGTTTGAAATGAGGAAAAAGTCTCTACATTTGCAGCCGCAAACCAAGAAAAACCATGAGATATTCAATGAACATAATCACACTTGAACCGAAAGTCGGCACAGCGCAGATGCTGTGTTTCCGAGTGCGATATGCTCATTGTAGTGGTAACTGATAGATAGATCTGTCAAGACTATATACGGAGGTGTCGCAACAAAGCGGCACCTCTTTTTTTGCCCGTTATTATCCACAAAATATTAACCCAATTAAAATTCAAATCAAGAAATGAAATCAATTATCAGAACATCTGAATGGCTATCGGTGATAGCCCCGATGACGCAGGGAACCTGCACCCGTGAAACATTTACCATTAACCCAGGAGTCTTCAAGCGAAAGCGGCTTCGCAACCGACGATGATCATGAACA
>JAFQAT010000009.1 GCA_017399865.1 Bacteroidales bacterium
GACAGATACCATCGGCACCTTGCGGAGCATCTCCAGAACGGTGCTGGTCTTGGAATCCACATCGTCTTCCACCTTATATGTTATCTTGTCCACATCCATCTTTACCAGAGTCTTCTGGGCCGTGACCGATCCTGCCTTCAGGGTCTGTACATCATCTTCTATGAGGATTGTACCCAGATCCAGTACATCCTGTCCGTCAAGCCGGAACGCGACATTGCGCTCTTTTCTTCCCATGTTGCTGAAAAGCATGCGGAAGCCACCTTTTCCTGTCAGTGTCTGTGAAAACCGGCCGGATTCGTCAGTCGTGGTGAATGCTATCGGCTTGGATGGGTCTTCATCTTTGAAGAACTGCAGGACTGCTGCCGGCTCACCCTCTCTTGTGAGCGAGTCTGCTATCGTGCCGGTTACTTCAGTTGACTGTCCTTTTGCTGTTACCGCTGCAAAAACGAATAATGATATGATAAGGAATCGTTTCATGTTCTTGTGTTCTTATGTTGATGCCGGCAAAGATAGGATCATATATAATCCGCATAACCGTGTTTCGACAGATGACAGGTTTTCTTCGACGGACTGTGCCCGCAGGCTCCTCCTTCCATTTCATATATTGATATTTTGGTTAACTTTGCCGTATGATTACAAACCCTAACGTAAAGATAAACCTGGGACTTAATGTCCTTCGAAAGAGGGAGGACGGATTCCATGACCTCGAGACACTTTTTGTGCCGTACTTCGGCATCAGCGACACCCTGGAAATCGTTGTCGGAGACGATTACAGCAGGACATCTGCGGCACTCTTCGGCCGATATGGGGAGCCGGACGGCTGCGCCGGAGAGGCTCCCATGCTGGCGCAGGGCATCTCGGAAGACGGCAAGCTTATGATCACCATCGCCCGTAAGGAAGGCGTGGACTGGGATCCGCTCAAGGACCTCACGGCGAAGGCATACAGGATTCTTGCGGAAGACTTCGAACTTCCGCCGGTAAAGATATTCCTGGAGAAGACATCTCCGGTCGGTGCGGGTCTGGGTGGCGGCTCTGCCGATGCCGCCTTTGCCCTGAAGATGCTGGACGAACTCTGCGGACTCGGTCTTTCCGAGGAGCAGCTGGCATCATATGCTTCAAGGCTGGGAAGCGACTGCGCATTCTTCGTCTACAACCGCCCTATGATCGGTGAAGGAAGGGGAGAGATCCTGTCGGAGTATCCGGTTTCGTTAGAAGGCTATGATCTCCAGATCCTGACCCCGGAAGGGATTTCAGTCTCTACGAAGGATGCTTATAGCGGCATAAGGCCGCATATTCCTGAAGTCCCGTTGAGGGAGGCCCTTGCCAGACCGATAGAAGAGTGGGATGGCATCCTTGTCAACGACTTCGAGGAGACCGTATTCGCCAAATATCCCGAACTCGCCGCAATCAAGCGTTCCCTCTACGACAGCGGAGCAGCCTACGCCTCAATGTCCGGCTCCGGCTCCGCCCTCTTCGCCCTCTACAGGATGTAGGTTGCAGTCATAGCTTGTTTGTGTTAAATATATTTATCCAGCAAACCGCTCTGCAAGTCGAGTAATATCTGCTTGCTTACCTCTTTCAATACCGGCAGATCGTTTTTAAGTGTTGCAAATATCGCTTCCTCATCAACATTTGCATATTCATGTGCAATGAAATTTCTCATTCCGAAAACTTCTTTCCAAGGAATTGTATTGTACTTATTGAAAAAGCCGGTTTTTGTGTTATTGCGTACTTTGATAAAGTTCTCGGTAATGCACTGAATGCTCATGCTGCATGCTCTGAATATTGTCATGCCGCTGAGATTCTTGCCTAAATCATCCGGCTCAATAATAGGCTCGGACATTTGCTCGGCCAATTCCATTTCCTCAATAGCAGTCTTTATATAAGCTGCTACACGAATCTTCTTACACATATATCAGATCTTTTGAAATTGATTCCTTGAATTCTTCGCGGAGTTTGGATCTTGCAGAAATGATATCGACTTCACGACATAGGATAGACTCCAGATCACTTTTAAGGCCGGCGTATAGATACAATGACGGGTTCGTCAGGTTTACAAGGATATCAATATCGCTGTTTGCGTTCTGCTCGTTTCTTGCGACACTGCCGAAGAGAGCGAGACTTTCTATACCATACTTGTCAGCGTTATTGTTCTTGAATACTCTCAGAATGTCGAGAATTCTATCTCTCTCTGTCTTTAGCTCACCACGGGAATCTATGCATATTATTCTTGTACTATAGCCAAGTGCTGCCAGTATTCTGGATATGGTGGCATCGCTGCCTAAAAGTCCACGTTCCATCTTGGAAACTTGAGATTTGGTCATACCGGCTATGATACCAAGTTGCTCCTGAGTGAAACCGCGGGACTTTCTTAACTGCTTTATATCTATGTTATTCAGCTGTTTCATATAATATGTCACCTTTCTGCAAAGATAAATCAAGTTTCATACATATGCAACATTTGCAACATATATACCATTAGTATATGTAGTTCTACAGGAAATAAAACAATAAAAAAAAGAAAAAAGTGACGAAAACACCGGATTCTGTGACGAACGGAAGACGGTGTTTTCTTTGTTTTGCCTTTCTTTGAGGCATGAAAAGATTTGTGCTGATGATTGCTGCGGCTGTGCTGTGCTCGTGCGGGTTGGAGCAGGTGGATGAAGGAACGTATCCGTTCTCTGACGGAATATGGAAAGGGCCTTCGTACGGGAAGCATCTGTCAGGAACTGTTTATGCTGCGGGGTTGGACTATCCTGCCGCTTATGACTGGAGGGCGGATACGGAAAAAGGAAAGGTAAAATGTTCGATGGTACTCTTCGCCGACGGAATACCTGTGCTTAAGGTCCCTGTCGGGGATGCCCACGAGGTGTCTTCTGACATGGGCAGACACAGGATCCGCGCCGGAAACCTCTACACCGACTATACTGACGGGAAGGTGACTGTCCTCAAGCGGGACGGCAAGGAAATCGCGCGGTACGATGGCGCGGAGGACATCATCTGCATGGAGGTCCATGACGGGAAGGTCCATTCTCTCAGCCGCCCGTCTGACGGTGAGGGTTTCAGATACAGGGTGGATGGCCGTCTTGTGCTGGAGAGATCCGGTGGGGCTCCATACCCGCATCTGACGGTGCATCAGGACAGCGTCCGATTCTGCTTCAGCCAGTCCCAAAGGACTGCCGAAGGGACACAGTTGCGCTATTATCATGTGGCGGGCGGAGTCGTAAGACAGATGGAGGTCCCGGCGGAAATCTCGCATGTATGGGACATGATGATGTCGGACGGCAAGGTGGCCATGGTCGTGTCCCTGCCTGACCGGAGTCCTGTGCTGATGCACGACGGGCGGGAGGAATATGTGGAATATCTCGGACGTCAGAAAGTGGTCTCATGCACCTTCTGTGACTCGGAATATCTGTGCGTATGCGTACGGTGCCGGTATTCCGGAGACAATCTGATGTCGGACATATTATGGACGGCGGACGATGGATGGAACATGTACCGTATAGGACGAACCCTCGCCTGCGTCCATGTCGACGAAGGCAGATGCAATGCCGTCATCAATCCTTCCGACGGACGGGACGGAATCATATTCAGCGGAAGGACCGCTTCTTTCATTCCGCAGGGATATTCCGTCTTTTCGAAGGAATGCATGACCCGCAGGGACAGTGTCCTGTATGTGGGCCTGTCTTCTGCTGCAGGCGTCCCGCCTGTTATATGGAGGAACGGAGTTCTGGATACGTTGAGGATAAACGGCCCGCTTACCTGCCTTCGATGATGTTACGGGCGAGAGTGTTGGCGCAGACGAAGTCTCGCAGTTCGCGGCAGTCCGTATGCAGGATCGAGTGCCTGTCTCCCTGCCAGAGGAGGGAGCCTTCGTGGATGAAGCCGATCTTGTCTCCGATTTCGAGGATCGAGTTCATGTCGTGGGTGTTCACGATCGTGGTCATGTTGAACTCCTTCGTCAGATCGTATATGAGACGGTCGATAAGGATGGATGTATAGGGGTCGAGGCCTGAATTCGGTTCGTCGCAGAAGAGGTATTCGGGGTTCAGGGCTATCGCACGGGCGATTCCGACCCTTTTCTGCATTCCTCCGCTGAGCTCGTTCGGATATTTGTCGTCCGAGCCGATGACATTTACCTTCTCAAGGCAGTACCGTGCCCTTTCGCGTCTCTGGGCCGCAGACCAGTCTGTGAAGAATTCCATAGGGAACATGACGTTCTCGATCACAGTCGCGAAGTCGAAGAGGGCGCTTCCCTGGAAGAGGATGCCGATCTTCTGGCGCAGTGCCTTCTTCTCCTTATAGTTCATCTTGGAAAGCGTTCTGTCTCCATATGATATGTCACCGCTGTCCGGATCCATGAGGCCGATGAGGTTCTTAAGCAGGACGGTCTTTCCCGATCCGCTGGCACCTATTATCATGTTGCATCTGCCGGGTTCGTATTCGACAGAGATGTCTTTCAGCACCTGCTTTCCTTCAAAGCTTTTGTTCAGATGTTCTACCTTTATCATGATACTGCGGTTTTAATAAAGCATCAGTTCCGTGACGATAAGGTCGCTCAGGAGAATGAGAATGCTAGTTGTGACTATTGCTTTGGTGCTCGATCTTCCGACTCCGAGCGATCCTCCCTTCGCGTAGTAACCGTTGAAGGCCGCGATCGAGGAGATCATGAAGCAGAAGAGTGACATCTTGAAGCAGCTGTAGAAGATATAGAATCCGTTATAGAATGCCTTGATTCCGGTGATGTACGATGCCGTAGGGATGATCTGGGTGGTCTCTACCACGAAATAACCGCCGATAAGTCCCAATGCCAGACTCATCAGCATGAGAAGCGGGCTGAGGATGGTGGCGGCAGTGACTTTTGGAAGCACCAGGAAGCAGGCAGAGTTCACTCCCATCATGTCCATTGCGTCTATCTGTTCGGTTATGCGCATGCTTCCGATTTCCGAAGAAATGTTGGAGCCCATCTTGCCTGCCAGAATCAGGGCGACCATGGTCGAGCAGAACTCAAGGATGAGGCTCTCCCTCACCATGTATCCGATATACATCTTGTCGATTATCGGATTCTCAAGGTTGGAGGCGGTCTGGATTACGAGCACGCCTCCGATGAACAGCGATATCACCCCTACGAGGAGTATGGATGAGAGTATAAGCTTGTCGGCTTCGTTCACGAACTGCCTCCAGAATATGCGTCCCTTTTCCGGCTTCCTGAATACCATCTTCAGGAAGAGGAAATACCGGCCTATGGATTCGAAGAATCTTCTGATCATCTCAAAAATCTTTTTGATGCACTGCAAAGTTACCATAAATCTTAGATATATCGTATATTTGTATCCGCTATAAATCCGTGACTATGAAAAAGACAATCATCCTTATCCTGACGGCTGTCCTTCTGCTGCCGTCGTCTGCATCGGCACAGGAAAGCCTTCCTTTCCGTAATCCGGAACTTTCCAGAGAGGAAAGAATCGACGACCTTATCTCACGACTGACCCTTCAGGAGAAGGTGAACATGATGATGCACGGCTCCAAGGGAGTCGGGAGGCTCGGCATTCCGGACTATAACTGGTGGAACGAAGCCCTGCACGGAGTGGCCAGGGCCGGTCTTGCGACCGTGTATCCGCAGGCCATCGGCCTTGCGGCCACATTCGATCCGCAGACCCATCTTCAGACTTTCACGTATGTGTCTGACGAGGCGCGTGCAAAATACAATGATGCCATAAGCAAGGGCCAGCACAAGCAGTATTACGGACTGACTTTCTGGACTCCTAACATCAACATATTCAGAGATCCGAGATGGGGACGCGGCCAGGAGACCTACGGCGAGGACCCATATCTTACCTCTGCCATGGGTGTCGCTACCGTGAAGGGACTTCAGGGCGACCATCCTGATTATTACAAGACCCATGCATGCGCCAAGCATTTCGCCGTCCACAGCGGACCGGAATGGAACAGGCACAGCTTTGATGTCGTGGTGTCTTCAAGAGACCTTTGGGAGACATATCTCCCCGCTTTCGAGGCACTTGTGAAGGAAGGTGACGTACGCGAGTTCATGGGAGCGTACAACAGTTATGACGGCGATCCTTGCTGCGGAAGTTCGTTCCTTCTGAAGGACATCCTTCGCGGAAAGTGGAATTATGACGGTCTCGTCGTGTCTGACTGCTGGGCGATCAACGACTTCTTCGTAGTTGGTCATCATGAGACCCATCCTGACGCTGCATCGGCATCCGCTGCAGCTGTCCTTACCGGTACCGATATCGAGTGCGGCAGCGCATATGTGAACCTGATGAGTGCCGTCGAGGAAGGAATGATTACTGAAAAGGATATAGATGTTTCTATCAGACGCATCCTGAACGGACTTTTCGAGCTCGGATTCTTCGACCCGGCTTCGATCGTTCCTTGGAGCGGCATCCCGTATTCGAATGTGGATTCCCAGGAACATAAGGACCATGCATTGAAGGTTGCACGCCAGTCGGTGGTTCTTCTCAAGAACGATGGAGACCTTCTTCCTGTTGAGCCATCAGAAGTTCGGAAGATCGCGGTCGTCGGACCAAATGCGACAGACGACAAGATGATGCTCGGAAACTATAACGGAACCCCGTCTCATACAGTGACCATCCTTGAAGGAATCAAGGCTGCATATCCCGATGCCGAGGTTACATACGAAAGAGGATGCGACCTTGTGGAGGGATATGTATATGTGGATCCGCGCCTTCGCAGGGGTTTCCGTGCGGAAAATTATGAAGGTCTTTCTGCCGAGCAGATGGCTGAAATCCAGCGCATGGAAAAGGAACGTCTGGCCCTTCTGGCAGCAGCTCCGAAGCCTATTCCTTCAGAGAACTATACTCCTGAAGCGCTTGCAGAGTTTGCTTCGAAGATTGCAGAGGACGCTGATGTGATCTTCTTCGTAGGAGGACTTTCTCCGTTCATCGAAGGAGAGGAGATGAAGGTCAGCCTCGACGGATTCAAGGGCGGAGACCGTGAGAAGATCGAGCTTCCTGAGGTCCAGGGAAAGATGCTCAAGGCATTAAAGGCGACAGGAAAGCCTGTGGTGTTTGTGCTTTGCTCCGGCAGTGCCATCGCTCTCGAGCAGAATGAGGCGGACTATGATGCCCTTGTATGCGCATGGTACGGCGGACAGGCCGGCGGTACGGCAGTGGGTGATATCGTAAGCGGAAAAGTTTCCCCTTCAGGACGTCTTCCTATCACATTCTACAAGTCTACAGCCCAGCTTCCTGACTTCCTGGACTACAACATGAAGGGAAGGACATACCGTTACATGACGGAAGAGCCTCTCTATCCTTTCGGATACGGACTCAGCTATGCGGACTTCTCGTATGAAAAGGCGAAGCTTTCGTCAAAGTCCATCAAGGCGGGTGAAAGCGTTACCCTTACCGTGGACCTTAAGAACAGCAGCGATGTGGCTTCTGATGAAATAGTCCAGGTCTATGTGAAGCGCCTTGGTGATGAGAATGCCCCTTTGAAGGCTCTCAAGGGCTTCCAGAGGGTGAATGTGGGGCCGAACCAGACAAAGGCTGTCGCAATCGAACTTCCGGCTTCGTCTTTCGAGTATTATGACTCTGCTTCAGACGACCTTACGGTAAAGCCAGGCAAGTATCAGATTCTGTATGGTTCATCATCGGCAGATGCTGATCTTAAGGCACTTAAGTTGACGATAAAATAAATCTTTGCATGATAAAATAAATCTTATCATCTGATTTTCGTCACATTTTTCTCTTTCTTATCATGTTTTTCCGCATTTACGCCAATCTTTGGACGTAAAAAACATTGATATGCTCATAAACATTCATGCGGCGAAGTGTATCGGGATTGATGCGGTCCCGGTAACTGTTGAGATAGATGTGACTTCGGGCATCGGAATCCATCTGGTCGGACTTGCCGATGCGGCGGTCAAGGAAAGCCTTCTCAGGACAATGACAGCCCTTCAGTCGATGGGATTCAGGATCCCCGGCAAGAAGATTGTGATCAATCTTGCCCCGGCGGACATGCACAAGAAAGGAAGCGGATACGACGTTCCGATAGCCTTGGGCATAATCGCCTCGTCGGGGCAGATGGACCTGCCCCTGCTCGGCGATTACATGGTGATGGGTGAGCTCAGCCTTGACGGAGGAATAAGGGAAGTTTCTGGAGCCCTTCCGATAGTGGAACTTGCGATGAAGGAAGGGCTGAAAGGATGTATCCTGCCTGAAGAATCTGCCATGGAGGCTGTGGAATTTGAGGGGATAGAGATATTTGCCGTGCGCGACCTCAGGGATGTGCTCCGGGTTCTCTGCGGGGAGGAAGAATGCGGTGATCTGAAGGTTGCCGCCAGAAAGCGGAAGATGCTCGCAAACAACAATCCCGTCGGTCCGGACGGTTGCTTAAGGGAATCAGGGGCCTTTGCCCCGATGGACTTTTCTGAGATAATCGGCCAGGAAGGAGCAAAAAGGGGAGTGGAGATAGCCTGTGCAGGAGGCCATAATGTCATAATGATCGGTTCTCCGGGCTCCGGAAAGAGTTCCCTGGCCAAGGCAATGGCGGGAATCCTGCCTCCGATGACCCTCGAAGAGTCTGTCCAGACGAGTAAAGTTTATTCCGTAGCAGGCAAGGGAAATCCTATGGGCGGACTGATGAAGACAAGGCCTTTCCGCTCTCCTCATTACAGCGCTTCGGTAGCTGCTCTTCTCGGCGGCGGTTCTGACAATATTCTCCCCGGAGAAATCTCCCTTGCCCATAACGGCATACTCATGATTGACGAGTTCTGTGAGGCCCCGAAGAAGATTCTGGAGGTTCTGCGTGCTCCCATGGAAGACCGCAAGGTCACCATATCCCGTCTGAAATCCAAGGTCGAGTTTCCCGCTGACTTCATGCTGGTCGCTGCAGCAAATCCCTGTCCATGCGGCTACTATGGTGAAGGAGACAGATGTACATGTTCTCCTTCCCGCCGTCTTGCCTATCTATCCAAGCTGTCAGGCCCTATCATGGACCGTATAGACATACAGCTGTGGATGCACCCGATAGATTCGAGAAAGCTGGTCGAACGTCGTCCTGCCGAATCCAGCGAAACCGTCGCCCGGAGGGTTCTCAAGGCACGGGAGATACAGAGAAGGCGTTTTGCCGGCGACGGCATATTCTGCAATGCCTCCATGAACAACCGTCTTATAGAGAAATATTGTCCGCTTGATTCCGCCTGCAAGGAACTGCTGGAGAGGATAATCGACCGCATGGGCCTTTCCGCCCGTGCATGTACACGCATAATAAAGCTCGCGCGGACGATAGCCGATCTGGATGGATCGGCCGATATCCGTCCCGAGCACATCTCGGAAGCGTCTTCCTACCGCTTCCTCGACCGCCAGAACATATTGTAGTTATTTATTTTGAAAGTTTGTTATTTATTTGAGAATCTTATATATTTGCATCATGAGGATAATATCGGTCATAAGATTGAAGGAGTATTGGGAGACGCATCCGGATACAAGGATTCCATTGAGCGAATGGTATCTGAAGGTGGGGAAAGCAAAGTGGAAATCGTTCCGTGACATGAAGAATGACTTCAATTCGGTCGATTATGTCGGCAACCAGAGGTATGTGTTCAATATAAAAGGGAATGCGCACCGGCTGGTGGTTGCAGTAAAATTCACTCCTCAGCTTGTGTATATACGCTTTGTCGGCACACATGATGAATATGATGCAATAGACGTTAAAACTATATGAGTATGGCACAGATAAGGAATCAGGAAACATATGATGCGGTCATGAAGAGGATTGACGAGCTGTTCCTTTGTACGGATGAAAGTACGGACCCTGGAGATCCCAGGCTTCTGGAACTGGATCTTCTGTCAGAACTTGTGGAGGAATACGAGAAGGAGAAATACCCTATAGAAACCCCTTCCCTTGCATCTGTCCTGCTGTATCGTATGCGTGAGATGAATCTCTCGCAGAGGGATCTTGCGTCACTTCTGGGCATGACGGCTCCCCGTCTGTGCGAAATCCTGAACGGCAAGAAGGAACCGACCTATCAGCAGGCCAGGCAGATTTCCGCCAAGCTCGGGATAGATGCGGATATCGTTCTCGCCTTATAATGTTTTGAATTTTGTATCTTTGCGGCATGAAACAGCAGATCACGATAGCAAATACGGCAGACCTTGACAGGGCTGCGGCAGAATTCCTGGAAAAGATAGGGGACAGAACTCTTGTGGCGTTCTTTGCACCGATGGGTGCCGGCAAGACCACATTCACAACCGCCATCTGCAAGGCTCTGGGAGTTACAGACCCGGTAGGCTCTCCTACATTCGCCATAGTGAACGAGTACATGAGGGCGGACGGAGACCCTATGTACCATTTCGACTTCTACAGGATAAACAAGCTTCAGGAAGCGGTGGAGATCGGTCTTTATGATTATCTTGACAGCGGCTTCCTGTGCATCATGGAATGGCCTGAGAACATTGAGGATCTGTTGCCTGAGGAGACTCTGAAGGTGTATTTTACAATAAACCCAGACCAGTCACGAACCCTGGTCTGGGATGAATAAGGCTATTTACATAATAACTTGCAGATCAGAGATTCACTCTGAATCCCATTTCTATTCCCAGCATAAGAGGCTGGGCTGTTCTGATGCTCTTCGGCTGACCGCAGTCGAAATAATAGCGGAGACTTGGATCCATATAGAGTCCGAGATGTCTGCCAAGCATGAATTCCACTCCTAATCCGATGTTAGCGGAAGCCTGCACTCCTTTTACTGAGCCTTTGTAGATATATTCTGTATTAAGGATGTCGTATTTGTCGGACAGGCACCTCTCCAATGTGAATCCGCCATAAGTATAGAAATTCATATACTCATTGTCGACGATGCTGTAGAATGCGTTCACAGGTATTCCGACATAATGCTGTGCATTGCGGATGTCTGTCGATACAGATTCCTCGATGTTTCCTTCCTTGTTTACCAGGGTGTATGTTCCGAAGAATTTTCTTGTCAGGATGGTGTAGTTCGCTCCCACGCCGAGAGACCATCTGTCGCTGAGACCGATCTTTACGCCGGCTCCAAATGAGACGGGAAGTCCGTAAGTGGATTCCGTACTCTTCTGTTCCACACCTGTCTTAGGTCTTGATGTGGACATCGACGGGCGCTTGAGAGGACTCAGTCCGCTGCTTTGAACGCTGTTGGTTCCTGTTATTCCGGAAAGTGTCAGGGCTGTGCTTCTTCTTTTCCTTACCTTTTCCGTCTCCTCGTCATCCCATATCTCCGGCCACATCTCCGATGATGGTTCAACATCGGAAATCACAGTCTCATGCGTCTTCTTTGGTGGCTCGGGGACTTCTGGTGATTCTTCTGCGGCTGGCTCCGTCGGCATGATGACCGGAGTATCGGAAGCTTGTGCCAGATATGACGGAATCTGTCTTTCTGAAATCGAAGCCGGAGTGTGAAGTCTGTATCCGGTATTGACTTCCGGAGCATCTGCAACTGCAATGAGGCCCTTGTCTGACGTTGCCGGGATGATGTCTCCGTTACCATTCCAGTCAATGAATACGCCTATTGCGACAGCAGCAGCGGCAGCAACCGCTACAGCGCTGCGTCTGAACCACAGCGTCACGGTCTTCCTGCTTCTGATGCCGTCTATCCTGTCGAGTTCCGATGAGATTCCGTCCCAGACATGGGCAGGTACGTCTTCCTGTCCCTGGGAAAGGATCGATCTCATCAGATCGTCAGATTCAATATATTTGTCTTCATCAAACATTATCAATCTCCTTTATCTTGTTCTGCAGCCATAGCCTTGCCCTGCTCAGCTGCGTCCTCGATGTCGTTTCGCTTATCCCAAGGACTTCTCCTATCTCCTTATGGGAATACCCCTCTATCGCATACATGTTGAATACGGTCCTGAAACCGGGAGGCAGCTGTGTTATCAGCTTCATCAGGTCCTTGTATCCTATGCTCTGTAGCTGGGTCACCGTCTCCGCCTTCATCCCTCTGGCCGTTTCCAGGTCGTCGCTCATCTTGAGCGCGTCCTTCTTGCGGAGCTCCATCAAGGCAGTCGTTACAAAGATCTTTCTGGCCCATCCTTCAAAGGAGCCGTCTCCCTTGTAGGTGTCCAGGCGCGTGAATAATGTTATGAAGCCTTCCTGGAGTATGTCCTCGGCCAGTTCCCTGTCCCCGACATAGCGGATGCATACCGGAAACATGCGCGGCGCCAGTCGGTCGTATAGGACCTTTTGCGCAGCTCTGTCTCCTTTGATGCATGACTCAATCAGCTGGAAGTCGAGGTTATTGTCCATTATTCATGCCTTTTAAAGATGCAGATAAGCCCGAGAATGTTGCATCTGCATCACATTTTTTCCAAACTTATGCATTTTTCCCGAATTCCGTATTATTTTTGTATGTTTTCTACGAATATTTGAACACAATTATGCTTAAGATATTGAAATCGACCGTTCTTTTATGCCTCCTGTCTGCGCTCATGCAGGTTTCCGGCTATGCGCAGGAGTCCCGTCCGGGAGCCGAGGCGGAGAATATGGTCCTGTCTGCCGTCGCCCGGATGAATGCCAATGATATCGAAGGGGCGCGTGAGATCCTCTTCCGCCTTCTTGCGCAGGATGCGGAGAATGACGCCGCCTGGTACTATCTTGGAATGACTTCCCTGATGGACAAGGATGTATCTGAAGCGGAAACATATCTAAAGACGGCAGTGGATCTGGATCCGGACAACTTCTGGTACAGATACCGCCTTGCCGGCATCTACGGTGCGACCCAGCGTACGGAACTTACCGTGGACATGTATGAGAAGCTTCTGGAGGATTTCCCGAAGAGAAGCGAACTTTACCTTGACCTTGTGGACCTTTATGCAGCCCAGGGCGAATTTGAAAAGGCACTGGAGACCATCGGTCAGGTGGAGACGGTCTTCGGTGTCACGGAGAGTCTTGTGATGTACCGCTTCAACCTTCTCAGGCGTATGGACCGTCATGAGGAGGCTTTCAGGTCACTGGAAAAATTCAACGAGGAATATTCGTCTCCATATGTGCTGACGACGCTTGCAGACTGGCAGATGTCAATGTATAATGATTCCACTGCAATTGCTTATTATGACGAAGCCCTGGACCTTGCTCCCGATTATACCCCGGCGCTTCTCGGCAAGGCAGAGACATACAGGCTCATACGCAGGTACGATGATTATTTCGACGTTCTTGATTCATTCGTGTCTTCGAAGGACATACCGGCTTCTGCAAAGAGCGAATATCTGATGGCAGTGGTCCAGAGGACCGATCCGAAGTTCATACGCTCGTTCATCCCTCAGCTTGACAGCGTCGTGACCAGGTCTGCAGACCTTCATTCTTCAGACAGCACCATACTCCAGACGGCCGGCGTCTATTACTATTCAACCGACAGAAAGGATAAGGCCAAGGAATATTTCGGAAGAAATGCAGCAGCATGGCCGGAGAGCAAGGCGGCAAATGCCACTCTTGTGGAGTTCCTGATGTATGCGGAAGATTGGGAAGCCCTTTCGGAAGAAGGACGCAAGGCTTTTGAGAAGTTCCCGGGTGAGACCGCTTTCCTTGAGATGGCCAGCGTCGGCGACTATAACCTCAAAAGGTATGACGACGTGCTTGAGATATGCCGCAAAGTCCTGGAGGTGGCTCCTTCGGACAGTTCCAGCACCTTGAGGGCATGGTCTACCATGGGTGACATATACCATACCCTGGGGGATGCGAAGAAGTCATACAAGGCATATGACAAGGCTCTTAAGATCAATCCGGACTATGTGTATGTCCTTAACAACTATGCATATTATCTCAGCATGGAAGGAAAAAATCTGAAGAAGGCATACAACATGAGCAGGAAGACCATAGAGGCGGAACCGAACAATTCCACATATCTGGACACTTTCGGATGGATCCTCTTCCTGCAGGGAAAGCCTGACCAGGCCAAGCCTTATTTCAAGCAGGCGATGCTGTATGGCGGAAAGGACAGTCCGGTGATACTGGACCATTATGCCGAAGTCCTTTATGCTCTCAAGGAATACGACATGGCTTTTGTCTACTGGAATCTCGCACGTCAGAAGAACGCCGGGGACATCCCGGATCTGGATGAAAGGATCGAGGCCAGAAAGAAGGCCATAAACAGATGAATGGAATGAACAGATATCTGAAACATATTGCATTGGCTTTTATCTTCCTGTGTATGTGCACGGGAGCCCGTTCTCAGGACACCAGAGTCCAGGAAGAACGGAAGGCCCGTCTTGAAAGGGAGATAGCCATCATAGACCGCCAGCTCGCCGACAATGCTTCGAAGAGCAGCAACAGGCTTGCCGATCTGAACCTTATCAGGAAGAAGGTCGCAAACAGGAAGGAACTGGTGGCCCAAAGCGACCGCCAGATCAGGAAATATAATGACGATATCTATCTTACACAGCTGGAAATCAATAAGATAAACAAAAGGATAGAAACCCTTACCGACCACTATTCGAAGCTTGTCCTGAGCGCATACAAGAACCGTGATGCCCGTGTCTGGTACATGTATATGCTGGCAAGCGACGATCTCGGGCAGGCGATGCGTCGTTTCGGTTATTTCAAGAATCTCTCCGGCCAGATGAAGGACGAGGCAAGGAAGATACTTCAGGCGAGGGAAGAGCTGGAAGAGGAGAAGGAGAAACTTTCGAAGATGAAGAAGGAGGCGGAGGATGTGAAGGCGGAGCGTGTGAAGGAGCTCGAAAGCCTGCGCAAGGATGAGGCGAAGGCTGATGATGTGGTCAAGCAGCTCAAGAAGAACCGCCGTACATATCAGAAGCAGCTTGATGCCAAAAAGAAGGAGGTTCAGGCTCTCAACCGTGAGATACAAAGGATAATATCTTCGGCAATAAAGGGAGGTTCGTCGTCATCTTCAAGAAAGACAGAGGTTGACTCCAAGCTGGCGGCGGAATTTGTGAAGAACAAGGGAAAGCTCCCATGGCCTGTGGAAGGTGCTGTCGTCGGCCGCTTCGGCTCCCAGCGCCATCCGGTCTATGATATCGTCATGCCTGCGAACAACGGATTCGACCTTGCGGTGGCAAAGGGCGAACAGGCTAAGGCCGTGTTCGACGGTGTTGTCCGCCAGGTCATGGTTCTCCCAGGATATAACCAGTGCGTCATGATAGACCATGGTGAATATTTCACATTATACTGCAAACTGAAGAATGTCACGGTCAAGGCCGACGACAAGGTGAAGACCGGTGACGTCCTAGGTCTTGTGGACACCATCAACGGACAGACGCAGCTCCATTTCGAACTCTGGCAGGGAAAGAAACCTCATAATCCTGAATCCTGGCTTAAATGATCACACAAATTATTAATCTATAACACTAAAGCTATTTATCATGAAGAAATTAGCCCTCCTTATTGCGGGAGCATGCATGTCGCTTTCTGCCTTCTCACAGGTACATGTCAAAGTGCACGAAACAGCGGAGAATCAGCCTGTCATTCACAAGGAAATCTACGGTCAGTTTGCCGAGCATCTAGGACGATGTATATATGACGGCATCTGGGTGGGACCGGAGTCTGACATTCCAAATATCGATGGATACAGAAAGGACCTCATCGAGGCTCTCCAGACCCTCAAGGTTCCGGTACTCAGGTGGCCGGGCGGATGCTTTGCCGACGAATACCACTGGATGGACGGAATCGGACCGAAGGAGAACCGTCCGATGATGATCAACAACAACTGGGGAGGAACGGTAGAGGACAACTCTTTCGGTACTCACGAGTTCTTCAATCTCTGCGAGCTTCTCGAGTGCGAGCCTTATCTTTCAGGCAACGTGGGATCAGGTTCTGTTGAGGAACTTGCAAAATGGGTGGAGTACATCACTGCTGAAGGCGGTACTCTGGCCGAACTCCGTGCAAAGAACGGACGTAAGGAGCCTTGGAAACTCAAGTATCTCGGCGTAGGAAACGAAAGCTGGGGATGTGGCGGAAACATGCGTCCGGAGTATTATTCAGATCTCTATCGCCGTTATGCGACATATTGCCGCAACTATGACGGAAACATTCTCTACAAGGTTGCCAGCGGTGCTTCAGACTACGACTACAACTGGACTAAAGTCCTTATGGAGCGTATAGGAACCCAGATGCATGGCGTTTCTCTCCACTATTATACAGTAAAGGGATGGGAAGGATCGAAAGGTTCTGCGACCGTTTTCAATGAGGATGAATGGTATGACATGATCGCAAAGTCCGTCGAGGTAGAGGAGGTTATCGAGAACCATAAGGCCATTATGAATGCATATGATCCTGAAGGCAAGATCGACCTTCTGCTTGATGAGTGGGGAACCTGGTTTGATGTCGAGCCTGGAACGAATCCGGGTCATCTGTATCAGCAGAATACAATGCGCGACGCGATGGTAGCTGCCATGTCGCTGAATATCTTCCATCGTCACACAGACCGTCTTACGATGGCCAATATCGCCCAGATCGTGAACGTGCTTCAGTCCATGATCCTTACCAAGGGAAGCGAGATTGTCCTTACTCCTACATACCATGTGTTCCGTATGTACAACGTGCACCAGGATGCGCAGTTCGTTCCTACAGAATGCAATGCTGCGGACATGGTTTCCCCTTCAGGACGAATCATGCCTGAGGTAAGCGTGACTGCTTCAAAGGATGCAGAGGGCAAGCTTCATGTGTCTATCGCCAACCCTGTACTTGACAAGGCTCAGACCATTACACTGAACTTTGACGCATTCAAGCCGAAGAATGTGGCGGGTGAGGTCCTTGCTGCACCTTCAATCCAGTCATACAACGACTTCGGCAAAGAGCCGGCAGTCGCTCCAAAGCCTTTCACAGCGTTCAGGAAGGACGGCAGGTCTCTTGTCGTCACCGTTCCTGCTGCGTCTGTAGTCTGCCTTGAATTCTAGTATATGAAAAGAATAGCTTTATCGCTTCTCGCGATGTCTGTGGCTGTCATCATGACAGCCCAGACAAACGAGATGAAGGTCCGTGTAAACAAGCCTGGCGCTGAGATCCAGCCTACAATGTACGGAATCTTCATCGAAGACATCAACTTTGCAGCTGACGGCGGTCTGTATGCGGAACTTGTAAAGAACCGTTCGTTCGAGTTCCCTAACAACCGTCTTCAGGGATGGACAGTGGGCGGACGTCTCGAGGTAATGAACGACGGACCGTTCGAGCGCAACCCTCATTATGTAAGACTTCATTATCCCGGCCACCCTCACAAGCACACCGCCATGGAGAACAACGGCTTCTTCGGCATCGGTCTGAAGAAGGGTGAGCAGTACCGTTTCAGCGTATGGGCTCGTATTCCTGACGGAAAGGAAGCAGGAAAGCTCGGAATCGAGTTCATCGACACCGCTTCAATGGGTGAGGAGCAGGCACATACTGTAGCAGAAATCACAGTCGACTCAAAGGAGTGGAAGAAGTATGAGGTAGTGATGACATCAGCGGTTACAGACCCTAAGGCTACCCTCCGCGTCTTCCTCAACAGCCCTGTGACTGTCGATGTGGAGCATGTTTCCCTCTTCCCTGTAGACACATGGAAGGGCCATGAGAACGGCCTCCGCAAGGATCTTGCACAGGCTCTCTATGACCTCGAGCCTGGTCTTTTCCGCTTCCCTGGCGGATGTATCGTCGAGGGAACCGACCTTCCTACACGCTACAACTGGAAGAACAGCGTCGGTCCTGTAGAGAACCGTCCATTGAACGAAAACAGGTGGCAGCATACTTTCAAGCACCGCTACTATCCTGATTATTTCCAGTCATACGGTCTTGGTTTCTACGAGTATTTCCTTCTTTCAGAAGAGATCGGAGCAGAACCGCTTCCTGTCCTCAGCTGCGGCCTTGCATGCCAGTTCCAGAACGAGACACAGGATGCGCATCAGCCGGTGTGTGAGCTTGACGAGTATATCCAGGATGCCCTCGATCTGATCGAGTTCGCAAACGGAGACGTGACCACAGAGTGGGGTAAGCTTCGTGCTGAAATGGGCCATCCGGAGCCTTTCAACCTCAAGTTCATCGGCATCGGAAACGAGCAGTGGGGACCAGAATATCCCGAGCATCTCGAGCCTTTCATCAAGACTATCCGTGCCGCTTATCCTGAAATCCTCATCGTAGGTTCGTCAGGACCTAACTCTGAAGGAGACCAGTTCGATTTTCTCTGGCCTGAGATGAAGAGACTCGGCGCTGACCTTGTCGACGAGCACTTCTATCGTCCAGAGGCTTGGTTCCTCGCACAGGGAGCACGTTATGACAACTACGACCGCAAGGGTCCGAAGGTGTTCGCAGGCGAATATGCATGCCATGGTGCAGGCAAGAAGTGGAACCATTTCGAAGCATCCCTTCTCGAGGCTGCATTCATGACCACTATCGAAAGGAACGCAGACATCGTCCATATGGCTACATACGCGCCTCTCTTCGCACACATCGAAGGATGGCAGTGGAGACCTGACCTCATCTGGTTCGACAACCTCCGCAGCATGAAGTCATGCAGCTGGTATGTACAGCGGCTCTATACCCAGTATAAGGGTACCCATGCACTCGCCCTTACAGACATGCAGGGCGTGAACATAACAGGCGCGGAAGGCCAGAACGGACTTTTTGCAAGCTCTGTATACGATGCTGACAAGAATCAGGTGTATATAAAGGTAATCAATGTTTCGAACGAAGTCCAGTCTGTCAAGATAAACTTTGAGGGTCTCAAGAAGAAGGAAGTCCTCAAGGGCGTTGCGGCGGTAAGCTATCACAGCGACGACCTTGATGCTGACAATACTCTTGACGAGCCGGAGAAGATAGTCCCTGTCACTGTTCCGTTGGAGTTTGAAGGAAAGGTACTGGAAACAGGCGTCACTCCAAAGACCTTCATGGTTTACGTCCTTCAGAAATAACTTTAGTATATTTGCAGTCTGAATTTCAGACTGCATTTTTTATGAGCGAAAAGAAGACGGTGTTCCTGACAGGCGCCACCGGAAACATGGGATGGGCCGGCTTTCAGGAACTGTACGGCAGAAAAGACAGATTTGACATAAGGGTCCTTGCACGCGACAGCAGGAAGAACCATAAGATGCTCGACAGATATGCCGGTGATCCGTCCGTGACTGTGATCTGGGGCGATCTGATGCGTTATGAAGATGTCCTGGAGGGAGTGAACGGGGCGGATTATGTGCTTCATGTAGGCGGAATGGTGTCTCCTGCAGCGGACTATTATCCTGAAAAGACCCTGAAGGTCAATGTGACCGCCGCCGAGAATGTCGTGAAGGCCATCCTGGACCAGCCTGACCCGGATTCGGTCAAGGCTGTGTACATAGGCTCTGTCGCCCAGTATGGCGACAGGAATCCTCCCCGCCATTGGGGAGATGCGTCGGAGCCGCAGACTCCTGCGAAGTTCGACATGTACGCCCTGTCCAAGATCCGCTCCGAAGAAGTCTTTGCATCTGCAGGTCTGAAGCATTGGGTATCCCTCCGCCAGAGCGGAATCCTTTATCCGGGCATCTTGAGCGTCGTCAATCCGACAGCCTTCCATGTGCCTATGGGAGGTGTGCTCGAGTGGGCTACCATCGAAGACTCCGGACGTCTTCTTGCCCAGGTCTGCGAGGACTGGGTCCCTGAAGACTTCTGGAACAAGGCATACAACATCAGCAGCGGCGCACAGTACCGCATGACCAACTACGAATTCATGTGCAGGATGCTCGGAGCCCTCGGTCTTCCTTCACCGGAGAAGGTCTTCGAACCTCAGTGGTTCGCCCTGAAGAACTTCCACGGAATGTGGTACAAGGATGCGGACAAGCTTGACGAAATACTTCATTTCAGGTCATATGTGCCTGTGGACGAATACTTTGCATCCATGAAGTCCAGGCTTCCGTGGTTCTACTCGCTTGCCTTCCTCGCGCCGGCATGGGCTGTCAGGATGTTCATGAAACCTTTTGCCTTCGAAAAGGGAATGGGCACCCAATGGTGGGCGGCGAATGACCCCGAAAAGTTCGAAGCATATTACGGATCCCGCGAAGCCTACGACGCCATCCGATCATGGGACGACATCCGTCCTGCCCCGCTGGATAAATCGCCAGGTATTTAAGTAGTTGATATTCAACGTTCTATTGTGAATCGCCTGTGTAAAATGCCACAGGCGTGTTAAAGTTAGTTCTTGATTAATAGGAAGATAAGTGTCGTAATGAAGATAAGGATATTGGACATATTGGAAGAGACGATGGCCGACGGGCCGGGGCTGCGCACATCGATCTATTGTGCGGGCTGCGCCCATCATTGTCCGGGGTGTCATAACCCGCAGTCATGGGACTTCCACGGGGGCAGGGAAGTGTCGGTCGACGAACTTCTGGAAATCGTCAAGGCGGACGAATTCGCCGATGTGACATTCTCTGGCGGCGACCCGCTCTATCAGGTCGAAGCCTTTACCGAGCTGGCCCGCCGCATCAAGGAAGAGACAGGAAAGAACATATGGTGCTACACCGGGTTCACATACGAGGAAATCCTCGCTGACGCTCGTCTGAGCCAGATTCTTCCATACATCGACACATTGGTCGACGGTCCTTTCATAGCCGGTCTGCGAGATCCCGACCTCCATTTCCGCGGCAGCTCCAACCAGCGCATCATCCATCTTCACTCTGATGATGAAGACCGGATACCTGGAACAGTACCTACAGTTCCATACAAATAGCCTGAAGACAGTTCCGGTGCCATAATACTCCGGTGACCCCCTGTCCTCTGCGAGGACGTCCCCCTAGCCGGGGGTGGCATGTCACTCTCCGTATTACGGCACCGGAACTGAATATAGAAGACACCTGTGACAGAAATCTGGTGAAAACTGTCACAGGTGTCTCTATAATCCTATTAAATCCCCTTTTTCAGTAACACCTGTGTCATAAAACGTGCGGAAACTGTCACAGGTGTAAAACAATATCCCCGGGATGTGGACGAGCGAAGCATATACCTATGCTCCTGCGAAGCGAACCACTCCAGGGGATATTGTTTGGTAGGGACGGGATGAATGGCTATTCGTGGACGACGCGGTCCTTGAGCTCGGCGAGTTTGCCGCTGTTCCAGCGGCTGGTCGTGCCGACTAGGTATCCGGTGATGCGCTGGAGCTGGTCGATATGCTCTCCACCGCAGTGCGGGCACTTTGTCAGGTCCTTCTCTGCGTTCTCGAATCCGCAGTCCATGCAGCGGTTGCGGTTGTGGTTCACTGAGCAGTATCCGATGTCATACCTGTCCATGAGGTCTACGATCGCCATGATGGCCTCCGGATTGTGGGTCGCATCTCCGTCGATCTCGACATAGAAGATGTGTCCGCCACCGGTCAGGGCATGGTACGGTCCTTCGATCTCTGCCTTGTGCTTAGGCGTACATTTGAAATATACCGGCACATGGTTCGAATTGGTATAATAATCCTTGTCGGTAACTCCCGGAATGATGCCGAACTTCTTTCTGTCGCCGCGTGTGAAGCGGCCCGCAAGGCCTTCGGCCGGGGTCGCGAGCACGCTGTAATTGTGTTTGTATGTCTCGCAGAATTCGTTGATCTTGCTGCGCATGAAGGTCACGATGCGGAGGCCTAACTCTTGGGCTTCAGCCGATTCTCCATGATGCTTTCCGATAAGGGCTATCAGAGTCTCTGCCAGTCCGATGAAACCGATTCCGAGGGTTCCGTGGTTGATTACAGACTCGATGGTATCGTTGTCCTGAAGCTTCTCGCTGTCCATCCAAAGGGCTCCCATGAGCAGAGGGAACTGCTTCTTGAGGGCAGTCTTCTGGAAGTTGAACCTCTCGTTGAGCTGCTTTGCAGCTATCTCGAGGGCCCAGTCAAGCTTCTTGAAGAATTGATGTATCCTGTCTTCCTGGTTCTCTATGCCCATGCACTCGATAGCGAGCTTGACGATGTTTATGGTAGTGAATGAGAGATTTCCGCGGCCGATCGATGTCTTTGGTCCGAAGCGGTTCTCGAAGACTCTGGTGCGGCATCCCATTGTAGCTACTTCCCACATATATCTCTTAGGGTCATCAGCCTTCCAGAGCTCATGGTGGTTGAACGGAGCGTCGAGGTTCACGAAGTTAGGGAAGAAACGTCTTGCAGACACCTTGCAGGCAAATTTGTAAAGGTCGTAGTTGCGGTCTTCGGGCAGGTAGCTCACTCCGCGCTTCTTCTTCCATATCTGGATAGGGAAGATAGCTGTTGAACCATTTCCTACGCCCTCGTAAGTGGTGTTGAGGATTTCACGGATGACGCAGCGTCCTTCTGCTGACGTATCTGTTCCATAGTTGATAGAACTGAACACCACCTGGTTTCCTCCGCGCGAGTGGATTGAGTTCATGTTGTGCACGAATGCCTCCATGGACTGATGCACGCGGCTTACAGTCATGTTGATCGCATGCTGGATGACGCGGTCGTCTCCTTGGATGCCGACAAGATTGCGCTTCAGGTAGTCATCGATCACTACATTATACAGTCTTGAGTAGTCTTCTCCGTTGATCTCTCCTATCTTGTCAAGCTCTTCCTGGAAGGTCTTCCTCACGAAAGGCGCCATGTAGAAGTCGAAGGCAGGGATAGCCTGTCCTCCGTGCATCTCGTTCTGGACGGTTTCCATAGAAATACAGCCCAGGATGCTGGCTGTCTCGATCCTTTTTGCCGGACGGGATTCGCCGTGGCCGGCGAAGAATCCGTCCTCCAGGATCTTGTCCAGCGGATGCTGGATGCATGTGAGGCTCTTTGTCGGATAGTAGTCCTTGTCGTGGATGTGGATGTAGTTGTTCTTCACGGCCTCTTTTACGTCATCAGAAAGCAGACATTCGTCTACATATGACTTCGTCGACTCGGAAGCGAACTTCATCATCATTCCCGCCGGAGTATCAGCATTCATATTCGCATTCTCTCTGGTGATCTCAGTCGCCTGGGCGTCTATGATCTCCTGGAAGATCTCGCGAGACTTTGCCTTTCGGGCAAGATTACGCTTGTTGCGGTATGCTATGTATCTCTTTGCTACTTCCTTGCGCGGACTGTTCATGAGCTCGTTCTCTACGTGGTCCTGGATGTCCTCCACGCTCATCTCATCCACGTCTATCTTCGATATTGCCGCCGCTATCTCTGCCGCAAGCACAATGTCTTCCCCCTCATCTGTTACATTCATCGCCTTGAGGATGGCGTCGACAATCTTCCTGTTGTCGAAAATCACGACTCTTCCGTCGCGTTTAACTACATGCTTGACCATATGGTGTATTTGTTTTTTCTATTGGATTGTTAAAACCGGAACCTGGTTTTCAGAACCGGAAGACAAAGATAATCAGAGGGACGAAATTGTCAAGCGTTTTCACTAAAAAGTTATCAACAAAAATAATTATCGCCTATCTAATCTATTGATTGACAGGCGATAACAAAATATTTAATTTTTATAAAATCTAAATTATGTGTAACAAGGTTGTTTTTCTCCTTATCCTACAAGCCATACGAGCACATGACGGTCGAAGGTGATGTACTCGAGTTCGAAATCCTCTTCGTATTCGTCCTTGTGGATGAATGTCGCTTCGAGTTCACCCTCCTTCCTTACGTTGAACTTCTCGACCTCGATCTGCTCTGCGAAGTCCACGCGGTTCTGGGACATCCTCTTGAAGATTGCCTCCTTCGCGCACCAGTAGATGGCGAGCTGCTCGTTCTTCTTATCGTCATCTTCCAGATCCTCGATCTCGTCTTCGGAAAGGGCCTTCTTCTCGACAGCCGCAAAGTTTCTGTCCAGAGACTCGATATCGATTCCGACTTCCTCGTCATCGTGGATGATGATGGCTACATATTTCTCTGTATGGGTGATGCTGATGGTAGTAGCGCAGTTTTCGAGATAAGGCTTGCCGTTGTCATGATGGTTGAGGTACATCTTCTCCTCGAACACTTCGTTGATGAGTGCCCTTACCGCCAGTTTCTGTCTTCTCTGGCTTTCGCTGCGGAACAGCATTATTTCTTCAAGTTCATCTGTAGGGACGGAAGTCAGGTTCATCAGCTCCTCTTCCGTTTCGGTCACCTGCCATACGGCGATTTCCGCTTTGTTGTCAAGTTTCTTTCTGAGATATAGTGCCATATAATGTAAAATGTTCTATGAAATGACAGGACTCGGAGTACCTATATATGACAATCCTGTGCGTGCAGACCATGCACACACAATAAAACCTTCCTGGCTTTCGCCGGAAGTGTCGCCCATAATCATGTAAACGTTGCTGGACAACGGATCGTCAGAAGTCTGATCCGCCATGATACTGAGATTGTTACCTATAGGACTGGGAGGTTCCACTTGTCTTATCTTGTTAAATTTCAGCGGCAAAGATACTAAATGTTTTGATATATGAAAATAATTATTGCTAACTTGCATGCCGTATGATAGACAAGAATACCGATACAATACTTATAAAAGGAGGAACCGTCCTTACCGGTGGTAAAGAATTTCATGCGGATGTAATCGTCCGTGCCGGACGGATTTCATATGTTGGTCCGGACGGAGAGTCCGGACTCCGGGGTGATCCGGTCCATGTCATCGATGCCGCCGGAAAATATGTCTCCCCTGGATTCATAGACCTTCATGCCCATGGCGGAACAGGCGCTGACTTCAGCGACGGAACCTTCGAAGCCTTCCGCAAGATACTTGCATTCCATGGTTCCCATGGTACGACGTTGCTTTTCCCTACATATATGACAGGATCTGTCGAATCTCTCCACAGGGCGATCCAGACATATAAGGATGTCAGCGCTTCGGATATCGAAGGCGCTGCAATGGGCGGATGGCATATGGAAGGTCCATACTTCGCTCCTACCAAAAGAGGTGCCCAGGACCCGCGCTACATGAGAGATCCCGACCCGAAGGAATATATGGATATATGGGAGCGGACTGGCGGCAGCGTTGCCAGATGGAGCCTTGCGCCTGAACTTCCAGGCGCCCATGCCATGGCCCTTTCGCTGAAGGCGAAAGGGGTTCAGATGGCCTTCGGCCATACTGACGCCACCTTCGAAGAATGCGAAGCGGCCTTCGAAGCGGGTTTTACCCATATGACCCACTTCTTCTCATGCATGAGCACGGTGTCCAGAAAAGGGGTTGAGAAAATAGCAGGAGCGGTTGAATATGCATATTATAATGATGACGTCACGTTAGAGTTGATAGGGGATGGAATACATGTCCCTGCATCTTTACTTAAGATGATATATAAGATAAAAGGTGCTGACAGGATAGCCTTGATCACAGACTCCATCCGTGCCTCCGGCCTCCCGGATGGAGAATATGAACTGGGAGAAGGCGGCCTGAGGATTACCGTAGGAGAGGGAATGGCCCGCCTGACAGGCAGTCAGACGCTGGCTGGAAGCGTCGCTACTATGGACCAGGTAGTAAGGACAGTGTGGAAACTGACCGGACTGCCTCTGGCGGAAGTCGTGAAAAGCGCGACCCAGACCCCGGCCCGTCTGATGCGCATAGACGACAGAAAAGGTTACCTCCAGAAAGGATATGACGCCGACATCGTCGTTTTCGACAAAGATATCGATATCCAGCATGTACTGGTAGCCGGAAAGCCTGTCAGATTTGCCTGACCCGCCACTGTACATGACTACCGGCCATACAGTTCCTTGCAAGACGTACAATCTCTATGTCGGGCAATCAGGACGTTATGCAGGAAAAAACTGATTTTAAAGCGGATTACCATAATATTTATTATATTTGCCAAGATTTGATTACAAATACTTAAACATTATAGAAAATCATGGAATTTTTGACTAACGACAAGCTCGTGATCGTAGGTGCCGGCGGCGCTATCGGATCAAACATGGCTCAGACAGCTCTCATGCTCGGCCTTACTCCAAACATCTGCCTTTATGACATTTACGGACCAGGCGTGAACGGTGTTGCAGAAGAACTGTACCACTGCGCATTCGAGGGTGCGAACATCACATGGACAACCGATCCTGAAGTTGCCTTCACAGGTGCAAAGTACATCATCTCTTCAGGCGGTGCTCCTCGTAAGGAGGGCATGACCCGTGAGGACCTCCTCAAGGGCAACTGCCAGATCGCTGCAGAGTTCGGTGACAATATCAGAAAGTATTGCCCAGATGTAAACCACGTGGTTGTTATCTTCAACCCTGCTGACGTTACAGCTCTTACAGCTCTCATCCGCTCAGGCCTCAAGCCAAGCCAGCTCACTTCGCTCGCTGCCCTCGACTCTACACGTCTCCAGTCAGCAATCGCAAAGGAACTCGGCGTTCCTCAGTACAAGGTTGAGAACGCACGTACATACGGCGGTCACGGTGAGGCTATGGCAGTGTTCGCATCAAAGATTACAGTTGACGGCAAGCCTCTTGCAGAGTTCAATATTCCTGAAGACAGGTGGGCTGAAATCAAGCACGCTACCATCCAGGGCGGCTCTAACATCATCAAGCTTCGCGGACGCTCTTCATTCCAGAGCCCTGCCTATCAGTCAGTGCTCATGATCCAGGCAGCTATGGGCGGTCCTGAGTTCAACTGGCCTGCAGGATGCTATGTAAACACCGAGAAGTATCAGAATGTCCTCATGGCGATGCCTACAGTGATCGACGCAACAGGCGTACACTTCGGTGAAGTTACCGGATCAGCAGAGGAACTCGCTGCTCTCGATGCATCTTACGCACACCTCCAGGTAATGCGTGACGAGATCATCAGCCTCGGCATCATTCCTCCAGTATCAGAGTGGAAGACAATCAACCCTAACCTTTAATCGTCATTCCCGACCTGTTCGGGAATCCTGAACAATAAAAAGTGCAAAATTTTTGAAAAAAGTTTTGCACTTTTATTTTTTGTACCTATATTTGCAGTCCCAAATGAAAGGGAAACCATAATCGGGGTGTGGCGCAGTTGGCTAGCGCATCTGGTTTGGGACCAGAGGGTCCTGTGTTCGAGTCACAGTACCCCGACATTCAAGGAAGGAAACTCACTGATAATTAGTGGGTTTCTTTTTTTTGTATACTATTTCATTTCAAGCAAAATAAGTCTATCTTTGCAAATTGGTTTGAATATGAGAAAGTTAGTAGTGTATATCCTTGCAGTCATCTGTATTCTGCTGGTGACACCGGACTGCCTGTTTTCGCAGACTGGCAGGAGGGTTCTTGCCGGGCGTGTCGTCGACAGTCATGATGTACCTTTGGCTGGAGCCAATGTATACGTGCGTGGTGACGCATATAACGGAACATCCACTGATGTGGAGGGCTATTTCTCCCTTGAACTTCCTGATGACCGGAAAATAGTTATCGAGGCTTCTTTCATTGGCATGAAGCAGTATTCTGTCAATTATGACGGACAGAAGGAGATGCTGATAGTGATGGAAGATGATCTCAATATGATGGAAAGCGCCGTTGTGATGGGAAAACAGAATATCAACGACCTTGACATCAGAGCGAAGGCGGGAGTAATAAATATGGTGGACATGAACCGTCTGCAGGATAAGCCGGTTGTGGATCTATCCCTGTCGCTGCAGGGCTCGGCTCCCGGACTTATTGTCACTAACAGGGGAGATCTTGGTACCAAACCGGAAATCAGAATCAGAGGAAATACATCTTTCAGAAAGGGGGATACTGCTAATGAGCCTCTATATGTGCTTGACGGGCAGGTCATTTCTTCAGATGCATTCATGACGCTGAATCCTCTTGACATTGCTGATATCAAGATTCTTAAGGATGCAGTTGCATGTGCGCTGTATGGAACAAAGGCTGCAAACGGTGTGCTGGAGATCACGTCTGTACGAGGAACCAATGGCAGCACCTTGGTAACTTACGACTTTAACGGAGGTGTCACTTTCAGAGGTCGCCGAGGCGTGCCTATGATGGAGTCTGCCGAGAAGCTTGAACTTGAGCGCAGACTAAAGAATCCCGAAGCTCCAGGCTATCGTTACAGTGAGGATTATTATAGAAAGTATTATGGCTCCGATCCGAATCTCAGCGAAATGATTGCGCATGGAAAATCTGTTCTGGACGGGCTCAGAAACATCAACACTGACTGGTTCAATGAGCTTCTGCGCAATGATTTCTATCAGCGTCACAACCTGAGTGTGCGAGGCGGAAACGAGTCTACATCATATTACGCATCAGCGAATTATAACTATCAGGGAGGACAGATTCCCGGTAATGACGTAAGGCGTTTTTCCGGACGTCTGAGTCTGGATCAGGCTATGGGTAAGAAAGGATATGTATCCTTGAGCGTCAGCGGTGGTTATTCAAAATCAAACAGTCCTAACGGTTCTACATATTCTCCGACCTCCCTTATATATGAGCTGAATCCATATGAAAGCAAGACCAGCGGTGAACTTTGGTCATATCCCGGCAGGTCTTATGACGATCTTGTATATCAGTTCGAACGTACATCGGAAGACAAACGCTTCGGGACTACCGGAAGCATAAACTGGGAACCGCTCAAGGGCCTGACTGTTGCTGCAGTTGCCGGTCTGGATCTTGTGTTGTCTGAGTCTTTGGAATTTACCCCTTCCACAGCTTATGAGGAACTGCACAGCGGTGTCCCTTCGAATGAACGGGGCAAGCTTTCCAAGTCCAAGAATGTCAGTACGAACGTGACGACCAATGTGCGTGTCACATGGAACAGAACCTTTGGCAGACATGATGTGACGCTGGGGGCAAACACCGACTACTATTGGGATGATATGGACAACATGTCGATTACGGGATATGGTGTCGGTAAGCTCAAGACCCCGTCGGCGATCAACCAGTCTATCGAAGGAAACCGAAAGGTCAGGACATCAAACTTCAACGAACAGACGGCACAGCTGGGTATAGGATTGCTTGGAGGATACTGTTATGACGGAGTATATGATGTTTTCGGAACATACAAGTCTGACGCTTCGTCGATTCTTCCAAAAAACAAGAGATGGAATGCGGCTTGGGCCGTAGGTGCGGGATGGAATATAAAGGGATATGGATTCATGGAGGACTTTGATCCGATATCTTCGTTGAGGTTCAAGGGCTCATATGGCCGTACTGCCAGCCTTGCCGGAGTCTCACCGGCCCTTACGGTCGCTACCTTCGCATATCTGGAGGACAGTTATGGAGATCAGAGGCTTCTGGAACTCATGTCATTGTATAATGACAAGCTGAAGCCGGAGCAGACTGTATCGACTGAAGTGGGATTGTCTCTGGGCTTGTGGAACAGGTTGGACCTGGATCTGGGATGGTATGACAGGCGTACAGAGGATGCCCTGCTGGATGTGCCGATCCCTGCATCCAATGGTTTCAGTACATTGAAGAGGAATATAGGTGTCCTCAGCAATTCGGGGGTGGAGGTGTCCGCTAACGGAAAGATCGTGGATATGGATGAACTTAGGCTCAATCTCAGGGTCTCGCTTGCGTATAACCGTAATATGGTTGTCGACCTTTACGATGGAGACCGTCTTTATGTCAGCGAGGATTCAGTCATCCCTGACTATGAGGTCGGGCAGGCATATGATATGATCTATGGCCCCGTTTCTCTGGGTCTGAACCCTATGACGGGTCTTCCTGTATTCAAGGGAGCTGATGGGAAAGAGGTTCAGGCTACAGAAAAGCTTAAGAGGGAGGATATGGTCGCTTTGGGTTACGGGTCGCCGCCTTATAACGGTACGATCAACCTGAGCTTTACATACAGGCAGTTTGAATTCGATGCGGATTTCTATTATGTGCTTGGGGGAATCAAGGCCTATGCCTATTCGTATGTAAGGGATTATGACGATGCCAACAGGAATGCAGTCAAGGGGCAGGTTGAAAACATGTGGTTTCAGAAAGGTGATGAGGACAAGATGTACCATACTCCGTTCTATTCATCATCCGCAATCGAGAATCTTACACGCTGGCCTAACAGCAAGTCTGTGGGAAGCAGTGATTATCTGAGACTTCAGATGCTGTCTGTCAGATACCGTTTTCCACAGCAGTTCATCAGAAGGCTTGGCGGGGTCATCAAATATGGCAACATAGCCTTACAGGCATCCAATATATTTACACTGACCAGATACAGGGAGTCAGACCCGGAGTCAGGATCCCTTGTCGGAGTGCAGCAGCCGGTAGTTACAATGAGTTTAAGCATGTCGTTCTAGAATGAAGAGATTATATATATATATCAATATGGTATTGGTTCTTGCCGGTTGTTCTATTGATATCCGTCTTGAAGATCAGTTCTCTGATCCATACGCCATAACCGATTCAGAAACCGCCAGGGAACTGCTGGCATCTGCATATAATTCTCTTCCGAGATTCCAGATGGAGTTTTCTGTTCTTTCAGATGACTTTTATCCTACGGCACTCTCACAGAAATATGCTGAAATGCTGAATCTGTACAATTGGCAGGAAAAGGCGATAAATGACTTCTCGTCTAATGTATGGAATGAGTATTATATGACTGTCGCCGTTATCAATGCACTGCTCCCGCGTCTGGATATGCTGACTCCGAAGAATGATGATGATGCGGCTGAGCTGGCAAGGATAAGAAGCGAGGCATATGCATTGAAGGCTATGTGCTATTTTGACCTAGTAAGACTGTACGGACCTATAGTACTCAAGGACCGTCTGGAGTTTGAGACTCTTCCAAGGTCGTCTGTGGAGGAGTGTCTTGAGGAGATTGATGCTCTCCTGGATGAAGCCGAGAAAGTGAAGGATAATGATTCAGAGGTCTTTTATATGTCAAGTGCTGCAGTGAAGGCCTTGAGAGTGGAGTTTGAACTCTATCGCGGAGATTATGATGCTGCTGTCGGGACTGCTCTTGAACTTCTTGAAGGAGCAGAAAGCAGATGGACCAGGTCTTCATTCGATAATCTGTGGTCTGGAAATGAAAGTGACGACAGAATATTCGCCCCTTATATCTTTGACTCATTCTACACTGACCTTTGTTATGACAAGGAGAACGGAGATTATTTCATTCTGAATGATCATGTGGTCTATGATGATGCTGATCTAAGGAGATCATGGTGCGAATATCCTTTTGAAATGTCCTCCGGACAGGTCAGGGCTTTAGGAAAATACAACAGGATGTACTATGAGAATACGACGGTCAGATATATCAATACCATGCGTTACAGTGGAGTATGTTTCTCTGCGGCGGAGGCATATGCCCGTGGTGAAAAGCCTCAGCTGGCTTTGCAGATGGTAAACAGGCTTCTTGGTGCATATGGAGCGGAGCTTTTGGACGAATCGCTTGAAGGAGAAGCTCTGATCGAGGCTATATTAAAAGAGAAGCATAAGGAATTCGTCGGAGAGGGTGTGAGGTATTTTGATCTTAAGAGAATCGGAAAACCTCTGAAGAGATACAGGAATCTGGGGTCTGGGGTATCCTCTACGATAGCGGAAGATGATTACAGATGGCTTTTCCCGATCCCTGAATCAGAATATAAGTATAATGACCTTATGGACCAGAATCCGGAATGGCCGTTCATAAAGACAGAATAATCCCAAAACAAATAAACATACTATTATGAAAAAATTTCTGATGTTAGGCTGCATGCTTGCAGCCATGGCAGGTTTCACAGCCTGCGAAGATGACAACACCGGCAACGGTGGTTACGAAGGTATCAACTACATCTACCTTTCTACACAGGAAGGCAAGACTACCCTTTATGAGACTGATGCAGATCCGATCGTTGTAGAGGTGATGCTTACCGCTGCTCTCCAGGAAGATCTGGTGCTTTCATTCGCCATCAACGGTACTGAGGGTGTGGTTTCAATCGAGGGTAATCCTGTGACAATCAAGGCAGGTGAGAAGACAGGCACATTCAATATCGTTTCAAACAACGCTGGTGTTCTTGAGGCTTCTGCAAACTTCACTGTAGCTCTTGCCGCTGATGCAAACCTTCCTGAGAATGTAGAGCTTAAGGAGGCTCTTGCATTCGTGGTGACTCCTGTTGTAGTTGAGGAACAGAATCCTACAGACGAGAAGACTGCGCTTCTGAATGCATACAAGGAAGCTACAGGCATCGACCTCACAAAATATATCGGTCTCGTTAATGTGAGCACAGTCATAACAGGTACAGACCCTGATTCGGGCGAGCCTCTCGAGCCAAGAACCGTGAACGGAAAGACACTTATAGAACTTTCTGAGTCAGCTACAGCCGAGGCTCCTGTTCTCAAGATGGCTACAAACGCAATGGGTATCGAGGATTACATGTATCAGATACTTCGTTCTGTGACTGTAGATAACGATGACTACTGGTATGGTGAGTATACAATGCCTTGCTATGATGCCTTGATGACAGCCATAAACTGGAGCAAGACCTCAGAGGAAGTTTTCTCGATGTCTCTCGACGGCATTACATTCGGTGCAGAAGGTGCTATCGAGTTCCTCGGCCAGGGATTGAGCCAGTATGAGGATGAGATTACAATCGTACCTTTTGACTACAGCTTTACTGCATATGACAGAGAGCTTGCAGCAATCGAGTCAGGTGAGCTCGATCCTTCTGCAGACCCTGAATGGATGTATGACGCGACAGCAAACCCATATTATCACCTTAACTGTGACGACATCACAGAGGACTGGTTTGAGATGGAAGGCAACTGGATCGAGGCCTCAGCTTCAGTTTCGGAGACAGCCCTTACATTTACATTCTGCGTATATGCATGCTCCCTCGACTACGACTATACCCGTATAGTAGCAACATATACTCCCAACAACTAATTGATTATAAACAATTTCTGATATGCTGAAAAGAACGCTGCCTCTTTTGGCGGTAATGCTTCTTCTTGCGGTCGCTTCCAGGGCACAGTCTGTGTCCTGGAATGACCGTATAATGAATCCACTTGGTATTATCGATGAAAAACTCGATAATGGCCTCAGATATATACTGGTAGAGAACGATTCTCCGGACAGGATGATAGAAATGCGTCTGATATTCCGTGCAGGTTCTGTGCTCGAGACTGAAGAAAACAGGGGAGCCGCACATTTTCTGGAGCACTTGGCCTTCGGAGGCACGAGGCATTTTCCAGGCCACAAGCTTGTGGACTGGCTGGAATCCAGAGGTGTCCAGTACGGTATCAGCATCAACGCATATACCGGATATGACCGAACCGTTTATCAGTTGGCCATCCCTTCAGACAATCTTAAGGATATTGACAATGCCCTCCTCATCCTGAAGGACTGGCTTGTGGACATTCCTTTGGACGAAGAGAAGGTGGAGGGAGAGAAGGGCATCATCATAGAGGAACTCCGTGGATATGATGTCGGAGACGAGTTCTACAACCTTAAGATAGGCAGCGGACTTTACAGCAAAGGAATACCTCTTGGAACAGAAGAGGACATCCGAAAAATGACACCGGAGATTCTCCGGGACTTCCACTCGAAGTGGTATACGCTCTCGCAGGCAACGGTGGTTCTTGTGGGAGACTTTGACAAGGAATACATGCAGACGAGGGTTGAAAAGATATTCAGCTCTCTTCCGCCTACCTCTTCACCGGACTATCGCGAATATCCTCATACTTATGACCCAGGGGTTGATTATGCAGAGGTAAGGGATACCCTCATGAGGACCAGTACGCTTGAAATCATGGTTCCGCACGAGTGTACGTCGAGACGTACGGTAGGTGATGCAATAGATTCCGAACGCAAGGATATGCTTATTTCCGCACTTTCCGAAAGATTCTACAGGACAGGCAACGATGCGGCTCTTTCGAATACATGGTATCTTGCGGACAAGGACCATTTCACTATTTCTTTGGACGGAAAGACAAAGCAGGAGATTTCAGATAAGCTCGTGAGGGCTCTCGCTGAAATCAGCAGGGTATGCCGTGAAGGATTTACCTCTGAAGAAATGGAGATTGTCCGTAGAAAGGAACTTGACCGATTCAAGATCCCTCATAACAGTTCGAATTCGTCGTATATATGCGAGTCCATAGCAAGTGATGTGATGTTCGGCGACAAGGACATCACGGATCCGAAGCAGTTTGAATGGGCAAAGGAAGAGCTGGCCTCCACATTGTCTGAAGACCTGCAGAAGATATTGGTGCGCTGGATGTTTGCTGCGGATAACTGCCGTCTCGCCGCATGCCGTCTGAATCCTCTTTTATGTGAGGGCTTTACTGTAGAGGAACTTGACTCTCTCTGGAATGCAGGCAAGTCGATGAGTCTTGGAACATATGTATTCGTGCCTGAAGAAGATGAACCTCGGGAGCAGTATGTCCGGATTCCGTCGTGGCTTCGTGAATCGGGACCTTTCGATCAGTCAGTTATTGCTTCAAGAAAATACCATGAACATACTGAAGTTACCGAGATTGTCCTTACAAATGGATTCAGACTTGTATTGAGACCTACCAATGACGAGGAAGGTAAGGTCCAGATGCAGCTGTTCGCGCCTGGCGGACTGTCCAAGGCCCCGGAGGATGATTATCCTCAATATGAAGGAACAGCCGGGTATATTGAACTGGGAGGTATCGAAAGACTGGATGACGATGATTATTATTCAATTCTCTCGCAGAACGGTATAGGTCTGATAGTGGCTCTTGAGTCCTGGTGGCACGGAATCATCGCGTCGGCTCCTTCAGATATGGCAGACGTCATGATGAACCTTGTAGTGGAGAAGATGCTGCGTCCCGGACTTAATCATGATGATTTTGAAGAACTCCGGAAAAATGAACTGGAAAGTTTCGGGGAAGAATCCTATATATCTCGTCTGATGAGGACTGATTATCAGCGCCAGCTGAATGCTAGGCTGGACTCTCTGATGGGAAACATGGTATATGGAAGGAGGCTTTCTTTCAGGAAGTCAGATGTTGAGGAGCTTGATCTGGATCGTATCGGTGACTTTTACAAGAGGCTCTATAGCAATCCGGACGGCATGACATGTGTCGTATGTGGCGCTTTTGATGTGGAAGAAATGATCAGAATTGCGGTTCCAGTTTTTGCTCAGATGGTTTCTGCCGAGCCTGGAAGATATGGCGTTTCATATTTTACTCTTCCTGAAGGACGTATCGTCCATACATGGCCAAACTCAAACGATACTCAAGCTGTATTTGATTATGTCTTATATGGAAAATATGAGCCGTCTCTCCGTAATGGTCTGATTCTTAAACTGATGCAGAATATTGTCCGGGGGCGTCTCCTTTCTGTCCTCAGGGAAGAGAACTCTTTGGTATATTCTCCGTACATCTCTCTTTTCTATAATGCGGTTCCTGATAATATCTTTTATTTTGATATCAATGCCTCAGTCGACCGCCGCAATACAGCTGTCGTTCACGCCTATCTTGACAATATCATAAGGGAACTCCAGGAAAAGAAGGTTTCAGTTAAGGAACTGGAAACGTTGAAGCAGATATTCATCGTGAACAAGAGAAATTATCTGCAGAATGATGCTACAGCAGGCTGGAAGACCTATCTGGTGGGACAATTAAAGAATAATGAATCTCTCTCGGATCTTGAGAATTATGAGGAGATATTAAGCTCAATCACTACAGCTGAAGTACGTGATGCTTTCAGAAATCTTGTGAATGCAGACAATCACCTTCTGCTGTCCATAGGAGATTTTGAACTATGAAGAATCTGATACTGACAATTCTGACATGTCTGGTAACATTGGTTGCCAAGGCCCAGGATAATCCGGCATATAGGATATTTACATCCGACGGCGAAAAGACGGATTACAGCACTATGATTGAAACCGTTTCAAAGGCTGATGTTATCTTTGTAGGTGAGACGCATAATTGTCCGATAGCGCATTGGATGGAGTATGAGATAATCAGCGACATTGCCAGGAAGTGCCCCAAGGGGTTGGTGTTAGGAGCAGAAATGTTCGAGAGTGACAACCAGCTTCTTTTAGACGAATATGTATCGGGCCTGATATCTTCGGACCGTTTCGAATCTGAAGCTAAACTTTGGGATAATCACTATACGGATTATGCTCCGCTTCTGTATCTGGCAAGAGATAAAGGTCTGCGTTTCATCGCTACCAATGTGCCGCGTAGATATGCATCATATGTAAAGGATAATGGGCTTGAGGCTCTGAATGATTTGTCGGATGCTGCAAAAGCTCTTATGGCTCCTCTGCCCATCGCATATGATGAAGCATCGGCAGAGAACGAGATGTTCGCTTTTATGAATATGATGGCAGGTCACGATTCTCAGAGCCATTATGCAGAGGCTCAGGCTCTGAAAGATGCAACGATGGCATGGTTCATTGCAGAGAATTCTGACAGAAAGTTCATCCATATAAACGGTAACTACCATTCTGACAGCAATGGGGGAATCATTCCATATCTGAACAGATACCTTCCGGATAAAGACGTCGCCACCATCTGCTGTGTACGGCAGGAGGAAATCAGCCGTCTTGATGTGGATAATCGCGACAGGGCGGATTTTATAATATGTGTTCCTGAAGAAATGACTATGACGTTTTGACGGGGTTTATTATCTTTGCTGGAAAGATATGTATTATGATTCAGGCAAAAGGAATAGAAAAGTCGTTCGGCACGCTGAAAGTGCTCAAGGGAATCGATTTCAACGCTTCAAAAGCAGAAGTCGTGTCTATAATGGGTGCTTCTGGAGCAGGAAAGTCCACCCTTCTTCAGATTCTTGGCACATTGTCGACACCTGACGCCGGGTCTTTGGTCATAGATGGCGTAGAAGTTTCCCGTTTGAAAGGCGACGCGCTGGCCGAATTCCGCAACCGCAAGCTCGGTTTCGTCTTCCAGTTCCATCATCTCCTTCCTGAGTTCACGGCTCTTGAGAATGTCATGATTCCAGCATTCATAGCCGGACGTTCCCGAAAGGACGCTTCGGAAGCTGCTTCTGCGCTGCTGGCGGATCTCGGTCTGGCAGAACGCATGGGTCATAAGCCTACGGAACTGTCCGGTGGCGAGCAGCAGAGGGTCGCGATAGCCCGTGCCCTGATCAACAGACCTGCGGTCCTCTTTGCCGATGAACCTTCCGGAAACCTTGATTCCAAGACCAAGGAAGAACTCCACCGTCTTTTCTTTGACCTCAGGGACAAGTACGGGCAGACCATTGTAATCGTAACTCACGATCCCGACCTTGCCGCCATGTGCGACAGGTCTCTCTATATGGTAGACGGACAGTTTGTATAATCGTCTGAGCCAATGGGAGTTTTTCGTTTCAAGAAGTTCGAAGTGGTGAATGAGCGCAGCGCCATGAAGGTAAACACCGACGGTGTCCTTCTCGGCGCCGCGATGACTATAAAGCAGGCAGACAGGTATCTGCTGGATATCGGCACCGGCACCGGCACCATCGCCCTTATGGCTGCCCAGCGTCTGTCGCAGGCCTGCATCGGTCATTCGGACAAGCGAAGCATCTCCCTACGTTCCAGCGAAGCGGTCCGAATGACCGATGCAGGCCCCGGAGATTGCCCGACAGAAGGTCCGGATGCCCGTCGGATCGGGCGAAGCATCTCCCCATGTTCCTGCGACGAAGGTCTGACCGGCCGTCAGATCGGGCGAAGCATCTCCCCATGTTCCTGCGACGAAGGTCTGACCGGCCGTCAGATCGAGCGAAGCATTTCCCTATGTTCCTGCGACGAAGGTCCGGATGCCCGTCGGATCGGGCGAAGCATTTCCCCTATTCTCTGCGAAGCCGAGCCGACGGGCATCCGGACCCTCTGCCTGCATGCAATAGATATAGACGAAGCATCGGCGACGGAAGCCGAAGCAAACTTCCGCAACTCGCCATGGCACGACCATCTCCATGCATTCAACATGTCTCTCGACGAATTCGCCCGCAACGGGGGCGGAACGGAATATGATCTGATTTTTTCGAATCCGCCGTATTTCGAAGACTCCTTCAATGCTCCCGAAGAGCGCAGGAACAACGCCCGCCACACTTCGACCGGACTCTCATACCGCGAGATCCTCGATTTTGCTTCGGAACATCTTTCCGATGAAGGAAGAGTATCCCTTGTGCTTCCCGCAGAAACCGAGCACGCCCTCTGCCGTCATGCGCGGATGTACGGACTTCATCTGTTCAGAATCCTCCGCATAAGGACTGTGCCGAGAAAAGCCCCTTCCCGGATAATCGCCGAATTCTCGAGAAAACGCACGGAAACCCCTGAAGACAGGATCCTTACAATACAGAATGAGGGAAAGTATACCGAAGAGTACCTTTCCCTCATGCGAGATTTCTATCTTTTCGCTTAATTCTGCTGCGGTCTGGGACCGTGATGCAGATTCCTGATGTGCTGCCTTCTGAACTTCTCTTCCGCAACAAAGATCTTCGCTACCTTTTTGTCCGGAAGTATCTTCTTGTACTTTTCTACAGAGTCGCTGCGGATCTCATCCTGGCTCTCCAGCGCGTCCAGATATCTTTCCAGACATTTGCTGATCTCCTTGTCCGACTTGTCCTCTTCAATGGCTTTTTCCAGCTCCATATAGGAGACGAAGGTGCTGCGCATCGCTCTGTCAAGCTGGTCGCTTACTGAATTATAAATCGGCCAGAAACTCTGCGCCTCCGCAGGAGTAAGGCCTATTTCATTTGTAAGGAATGCGATCTTGATGCTCTGCATCTTTTCTTTCCAATCCTCTCCCGGCTTTGGCTGGGCGTAAGCATGTCCTGCATACAAGGCCATGACGAGAATCAATGCGACTGTTGAAAATAATCTATGTTTCATGGCTTCCTGTTATTTTGATAATTCTATATGTTCTGCTGATACTCCTGTGTAAATGAGATAGTTGATGATGTCCTCGCTGCTGACTTCCGCCTCTGCCAGCTGGGAACCGTATTCCATCTCGTATGCTATGGTGTTCATCATGTTGTCCGAGAACAGGACATAGTCTTCTTCTGTCATGTCGTACTGCGGCATGGACCTTTCAAGCAGGAAGGTTCCCGTTGTGACAAGGGATACGAATACGGCGGCCATGGCTGCGTATGGGGCTATGCGGTTCCATAGGCTGACCTTTACAGCAACAGGCCTGGCGTTGGCCTCCTTGAAGGCTCCGAAGTAGCCTTCAGGCACCGTGAACGGCATCTGCTTCAGCTCGAGGCTGTCTTTCAATATGTCATTTTCCTTTCTCATCGCTTATTAGACACTTATATTAATAAAAGGTTTATTCTTTATACTTCAATTACTTTCTGTAAATCTTCCTTGACCTTTGTATAGGCATGGTGGTATGATGCCTTCAGGGCTCCCACGGAAGTTCCTGTTATATCCGCTATGTCTTCATATTTCATCTCGTCGAAATACCTGAGGTTGAAGACTATCCTCTGCTTTTCCGGAAGACGCTGGATCGCCTTGTGGAGTTCGCGCTGGAGCTGGTTGCCGTTGAAGTGCGGATCGTCATCAATCATCCTCTCTACGGCCGCGTATGATGACTCTAGCGAAACCAGGGCCTTGAACTTCCTTTTGCGCAGGTGGTTGAGGACTTCGTTAGTGGCAATCCTGTACAGCCACGTATAAAGCTTCGAATCTCCGCGGAAAGATGGCAGAGCGGTCCATATCTTGATGAAGATGTCCTGAAGGAGGTCGTTGGTGTCGTCGTGACTGCACAGGAACCTGCGCACATGCCAGTACAGCCTTTCTGTATATGCATGCACGATGCCGTTGAAAGCCTCTTCCTGCCTTCCGCAGCCGCAAAGTTTTATGATATCGTTGTCAGTCACTTGTTATAAGACACCTTTTGACTTTCAGGGATTAAACAAAAATAGCGAAATTTTTCTATATTTATTATCTTTGCACCGATTATATACAGACGATGAAACACACAAGAAACTTTTGCATCATTGCGCATATCGACCACGGCAAGAGCACTTTGGCCGACAGGATGCTTGAAATAACGAACACACTTTCCGAGCGTGACATGGAGAACCAGGTCCTGGACTCCATGGATCTGGAGAAGGAGAAGGGCATCACGATCAAGAGCCACGCCATCCAGATGGATTATGTCCATAACGGAGAGACATATACGCTTAATCTTATCGACACTCCGGGCCACGTCGACTTCTCGTACGAAGTCTCGAGGGCGATAGCCTCTTGCGAGGGCGCCCTTCTTGTTGTGGATGCCACCCAGGGCATCCAGGCCCAGACTATATCAAACCTTTACCTTGCGATCGAGCATGATCTCGAGATTATACCTGTGCTCAACAAGATCGATGTGGAGTCAGCGATGGTTGAGGTGGTTACCGACCAGGTCGTTGACCTTCTCGGATGCAAGCCGGAAGAAGTCCTGCTCGCTTCCGGAAAGACAGGACAGGGCGTCAAGGAAGTGCTTGACGCTATCGTGGAGAGGGTGCCTGCTCCGAAAGGGGATCCTGATGCGCCGCTCCAGGCCCTGATCTTTGACTCTGTATTCAATTCGTTCCGTGGAATCATCGCATATTTCAAGGTGATGAACGGATCGATCAAGCCGGGCGACAAGGTCAAGTTCGTCAGCACGGGCAAGGAATATGTTGCCGACGAGATCGGTGTCTTGAAGATGAAGATGCACCCTCGCAAAGAGATTCCTTGCGGAAGCGTGGGTTATATCATATCAGGAATCAAGACGGCAGTAGAAGTGAAGGTGGGTGATACCATTACTCATGTGGGAAGATCATGTACGGAAGCAATCGCCGGTTTTGAGGATGTGAAGCCGATGGTCTTTGCGGGTATGTATCCGGTGGAGACTGATCAGTATGAAGAGCTCCGCGCTTCGCTGGAGAAGTTCCAGCTCAACGACGCTTCCCTTGTGTTCGAACCTGAGTCGTCGCTCGCGCTCGGATTCGGATTCCGCTGCGGCTTCCTCGGACTCCTCCATCTGGAGATCGTCCAGGAGCGCCTTTTCAGGGAGTTCAACATGGACGTGATCACGACCGTTCCTAACGTATCTTATAAGGTATATACGACCCAGGGAGAGTGTCTGGACGTGCATAACCCGTCGGGACTTCCTGCGGCAACGCTTATCGACAGGATCGAGGAGCCTTATATCAGGGCACAGGTCATTTCAAGATCAGACTATTACGGACCGATCATGAAACTCTGCCTCGACAAGAGGGGAGTGCTCATAAACCAGCATTATCTGACTGCAGACCGTCTTGAACTGACATATGAGATGCCTCTTTCGGAGATCGTGTTCGACTTCTATGACAAGCTGAAGTCCATTTCTAAGGGATATGCTTCGTTCGACTATCATGTGGTAGGCTTCAAGGAGGCTAAGCTCGTGAAGCTGGATATCCTTCTCAACGGAGACCCGGCCGATGCGCTTTCATCGCTGATCCATGCCGACCATGCATACGATTTCGGACGTAAGATGTGCGAGAAACTCAAGGAACTCATACCAAGACAGCAGTTCGATATTGCTATTCAGGCTGCAGTCGGAGCGAAGATCATTGCCCGTGAAACAGTCAAAGCTGTCCGTAAGGATGTGACCGCCAAGTGTTACGGAGGTGACATAACCCGTAAGAGAAAGCTTCTCGAGAAGCAGAAGCAGGGTAAGAAGAGGATGCGCCAGATCGGAACCGTCGAGGTTCCTCAAAGCGCATTCATGGCTGTCCTGAAGCTGGACTGATAAGGAAGTCACAAACGACTGGGTGATAAAAAAGGGAAACCGTCACGGCTTCCCTTTTTGTATGTCTTCTGCATTCCTGAAGGAATTGCACACTTTATTGGAAAATCCAGGAGTGCAGAAAGAGACGAATAAGATTCTTAACCGATGCAAAGATCGTTGTCTTTTTCGTCTCTTTGGTTGTCTGTTTCGTTGTTTTAACTGTTGTTTTAGCTGTCTGGCGTTGTTTAAATGCCTTTTGTCAAAGAAATCTTATTCTTCGATGTCAAGGAGAGAGTTGAATCTCTGACGGGTCTGTTCAGCGAACTCGACATCTCCGTAGTGGTCTGTCAGCTCCGCTACATATGATATGCAGTTGTAGCAGCTTTCGAATTCCTGCTTTGCAAAATCATAGTAGTTCAGGAAGAATTCCGTCGATACGAAGATCTCGTCCATGAACTTTTCGGCGAGGGCGAGCGCCTTGTCTTCAGCGCCGGCATCGTAATATGTCTCGATCATGTCGATGACCATGTACTCGTTCGAGAAGCCGAGGTATGTCATGTCGAGAGGGAAGTTCTCTTCAGGAACGCATTCCTGACACATGTCGAGGAGTTCGACAGCCCTTTCCTTGTCGCCTATCTTGAGCATCTCCTTTGCTGCGTTCACAAAGAGTCCTCTCTGCGAGAGAACGCCGCAGAATGTGTAGTTGTGCTGGTAGTCGATGAAATAGTCGTTCCTCTTAAGGGCATCCCAAGAATATACGTTCTTTATCTTGTGATAGAGGTCCTCGGCATCGGCGAAACCGATGTCGGTGCTCTTCATCTTGTTCTTTATCGGCACGAACCTGTATGAGAATCCGTCATACTGCAGATACTCCTTCATTCCGATGTTGATGTCTCCACCCATGCTGAGAAGGCTGATAGGGCGGTCCCACTTGTAGTTTGAAAGGAGATCGAGCATGAAGAGTTCCGGTTTTGTCAGATAGTCCTTGTCCTTAGGGATGGTAAGGGTTATCTGGTCCGGAATCATGTCGGCGTACTTCTCGTCGAGGATGCCGTACTTTATGACATTTTCCTTGTCAACAGGGATGCTGAATCTTCTGGAAAGGATGTAGTCTACCATCTTGCCGCTTGAAAGAGGAATCTTTGCGTCCGGATGACGGAATATGCGCATCACGTCGGCAAGCGGAATTACAGTGTCGCGCGTGTCATATATATATACGAACTCGTTGGTTCCGTATAGGTACTGCCTCGGACCGACTGTAAGGTCAAGCGGAGCGGACTCGTTCATCGCCCATTTCATCTGGTCTATATGCCAGTCCGTGCCGAGGAGTGATGTATTGGCGATACGGACATCTGTCCTGACGTTCTCCACCTCCTGTGCGTACCACAGAGGGAATGTGTCGTTGTCTCCGTGCGTCACGAGGATGCCGTTTTCGCCTACTGAATTCAGATAGTTCCTTGCCATCTCGACGGCGGTGTACCTGTTGCTTCTGTCATGGTCGTCCCAGTTTTCCGCCGCCATGAGGGCAGGTACTCCGAGGGTCAGGGCGGTGACTCCGGCTGCTACTGCAGTCTCCATATTCCTGCGGTCCTTAAGAAGGTCCATTATCCATGAATAAATTGCTGCGGCTCCGAGTCCTATCCATATGCAGAACGAATAGAACGATCCGGCGTAGGCGTAGTCACGCTCGCGGACCTGATACGGCGGCTGATTGAGGTATATCACGATGGCGATTCCGGTCATGAAGAACATGAGGAATGTAAGCCAGCATCCTCTGCCGTCGCGTCTGTACTGGAAGAATATTCCGAGGATTCCGAGCAGGAGAGGAAGCATGTAATAATGGTTCTTTCCCTTGTTGTCCTTGAGATATCCGGGCGCGTCGGACTGGTCTCCTAGGCGGAACTCGTCGAGAAGAGGAATACCGCTTTCCCAGTTACCTGCAAACATGTCGCCGGGACTTGGACTATGGATGTCGTTCTGGCGTCCTGCGAAGTTCCACATGAAGTATCTCCAGTACATCCAGTTCATCTGATAATCGAAGAAGAATGCGAGGTTCTGGAAGAATGTAGGCTTCTTGTGCTCGGCTCCGGCAACGGTCTTACCGTTCTTGCCGATGTACGACTGGTAGAATGCTATATGGCGCGGATCTGTCGCGCTCCACATTCTAGGGAAGAGCATCTTGCCCTCAGACTTGTATGTAATCTTTCCCGGTCCTTCGGTCTTTATGTACTTGTCTCCAAGCGGCGCCCAGTACTCAGTTGTCTCGATCTCATATGGCGCATCAAAGTACTCTCCATAGATGAGTGGATTGCTTCCGTATTGTTCGCGTCCGAGATATCTGACTAGCGTGAACGGATTGTCAGGCTGGTATTCGTTTGTAGGTGTTTTTGCCGCCGAACGGATGATCACGATAGAGAAGAGTGAGAATCCGATCACTATCATTGTGAAACACAGGAGCACGGTGTTGGCAAACACCTGCTGGTTCTTCATGGTACTGAAAAGTCCCCAGAAGCATGCTCCAAGCAGCACTGCCATGAAGAAAACAGCTCCGCTGTTGAATCCCATGCCGAGTCTGTTCACGAAGAACAGATCGAACTGCGCCGCGATCTTAGGGAGATATGGGATGATGCCGAAGAGTATCACTGCAAGGATGACGACAGATACCGCGAATATCTTGACGTATTCCTTGAAGCTGTAGTGGCCGTTTTCGCGCTTCTTGTAATAGAACATGAATACCAATGCCGGAATGGCCAGAAGGTTCAGGAGGTGGATTCCGATGGAAAGGCCCATTATGAAGGAAATGAGGACAATCCACCTGTTTGCATAAGGGGTGTCCGCCTGCTCATACCATTTCGTCATTGCCCAGAACACGAGGGCTGTGACAAGCGATGACATGGCGTATACCTCACCTTCAACGGCAGAGAACCAGAATGTATCGCTGAATGTGTATGCGAGGGCTCCGACCGCTCCTGCACCGAAGATCGCAATTGCTCTTCCGAGGGTGTATGTGCCGTCTTCGGACGGCCTGATCACCCTCTTCGCGAGGAAGACTATGGTCAGATACAGGAAAAAGATGGTGAGTGCCGAGCAGATGGCGCTCATCGCGTTCACTGCAACCGCCGCATGCATGTTGTCTGTGAACATCGTGAAGAATCTTGCAAACAGCTGGAACACAGGGTTTCCCGGCGGGTGTCCCACTTCCAGCTTGTACGATGATGCGATGAACTCGCCACAGTCCCAGAATGAGGCTGTCGGCTCGATCGTGAGGAGATAGGTGACTGCGGAAATCGCAAAGACGATTGTCGCAGTCAATCTGTTCCAAAGTGTGAATTTCTTATTGTTCATTATGTTGTGTTTTCTTTGTCTTTTTATCCAAACTGACAAATATACGACTATTATCGCTATATTTGCAAAAAGATTTTTACAGATGGCAGATAACGATTGGAAGAAAAGGTTAGGCGTGGTATTTTCTACGAACCCTGATTTCAGCTATGAGGAAGAGACTGTGGAGGAACAGCAGACTCTCGAACCTTCGAGGCAGAACCTCATCGTCTCGATTGACAGAAAGGGGAGGGCCGGAAAGCAGGTCACCCTTGTCACCGGTTTTGTCGGCACTTCCGATGATCTTGCTGATCTGGGACGTGTGCTGAAGGTGAAATGTGGAGTCGGTGGAAGTGCCAAGGATGGAGAAATCACCATCCAGGGCGATTTCAGGGACAGGGTCGTGACCCTGCTTAAAGATATGGGTTATAAGGCGAAAAGGGGAAACTGACATGCTGTTCAAACTGCTGGCTTTGTTTTCATTTCTGATCGTGCTGCTCCTTCTGAAGCGGCTGGTCAACATATGGCCTTCACTGATGGCATGCCTGATCAGAGGAAAGGAGAGTCTGAATCTGGAGGCGAGTGTCAAGTTGAGCCGTGACAGGGATGCGTTGGCGCTTGCAATGATTGTACCTTTATGTCTGGTGGCGTTCCGATACAGGCTCTATGAGCCCGGTTTTCTTGATGGAATGCCTGACAATCCGGTTCTTGGTCTGTATTTCGGGGTGTTCTTTGCCTATATCTTCCTGCGTTCTCTGATGGCGTGGCTCTTCCGCCCGCAGAAAATGCCGAAGAAGACCTATATCGCTGCCGAAAAAGCGTCGTACAGCTTTTTTGTGATATATGTACTTGTGCTTCTTGCCATGGGTGCCGTTTTTGGCGTTCTGGATGTGCAGGATGGTCCTGCGAGGACTGCAATGCTTTGGTTATCAGCGTTCCTCTATTTTATTTTTCTCATAAGGAAAACACAAATTTTTTCTACATCTTGTTCAGTTTTCGCAGGTTTTTTGTACCTTTGCGCCCTCGAAATGATACCTACGGGAATTCTGGTGGTTTCAGCTATTATTTTTTAGACAGGAATGAGCGTAAAGAAGATATTGATTTCACAGCAGCAGCCGAAGACGGCTTCGCCTTATACCAGCATTGCAGAAAAGTTTGGAGCAGAGTTTGACTTCAGGCAGTTCTTTAAGATGGAACCTCTGACTTCCAGAGAGTTCCGTGCACAGCGGATTAACATACTTGACCATACGGCTATAGTGTTTTCAGCCCGTACCACGATTGATGCATTCTTCCAGTTGTGTGAGGAGCTTCGTGTAAAGGTGCCTGAAACCATGAAGTATTTCTGTACTACAGAAGCTGTTGCGAACTATCTCCAGAAGCATATCGTCTATAGGAAGAGAAAGATATTCTTCGGAGACGGTACTCCTCAGTCTATAATAGGTCTTATCGGAACGAAGCATAAGGGAGAGAATTTCCTTATTGCAACGGCTGAATCTACATCTAAAGATGCTGTGACCAAGACCTTCGAAACCCAGAAGTTTGCTTTTGAGACAGCGGTCTTTGTAAAGCCAGTGGCACAGGATATCAAGGATGTCGACATCCACTCATATGATATGGTCGTACTCTTCAATCCTGCTGACGTGAAGTCTCTCTATGAGAACTACCCGGATTTCCAGCAGGGCGACCTCAAGTTCGTATCATACGGAAGATCCATAGTGACGGCTATGGAGGAAGCCGGTCTTACCATAGAGGTTTCGGCTCCTACTCCGGAAACGCCTTCGGTAGCCAAGGCCATCGAACTTTATCTTTCCAGGAACTAGTCGTGGAAACTGAAGTTCGTAATACGCTTCCTAAGAAAGAAAGATTGTGCGGCAAGACGTCCATCTCTAAGCTTCTTGCCAAAGGTAAGCATGGCAGCGTGTCAGGTATCCGCTATCAGTGCCTTTACGGGACAGACAGCGGTGTAAACCGCATTCTTGTCTCCGTCTCCAAGAAATTTTTCAAAAGGGCAGTGAAGCGAAACCTGCTGAAGCGCCGCATCCGAGAAAGCTGGCGCCGTCAGAAGCATCAGCTTAACCTTGAAGGGAATTTCGATATCCTTCTGATTTATTCTGTAAAGGAAATCCTCTCATATGAAGAGATTTATTCGTCTATTGGGCAGGTGATAGAGAATCTCAATGCCAAGCATGGCCCGAAGCAGCCGGCGGAGGCTCCTGATGCTCCGCTTTCCGAATGATCATGGATGCAAACCGTCAGAACCCGAAGGGCTTCAAGGCAACTCTTAAGAGGATTGCCATTGCTCCGTTCGTGTTTCTGATAAGGTTCTACCAGGTCTGCCTTTCCCCTCTGAAGGGAGGCCCTTCATGCCGCTTTACCCCCACATGTTCCCAGTACGCTCTTGAGGCATTCCGCAAGCACGGCCCCTTCAAAGGCCTCTACCTTTCGGTCCGCCGCATCCTCCGTTGCCACCCCTGGGGCGGCCACGGCTATGACCCCGTACCCTAAACTCCTGATTTGTAGTGTATTACAAAATATGCGTACCGTCAAAGGGGAGCACGCATATTCTGCAATGTGTTGATATTTAATCGGTTGCGATCTATGCTGTTCGGGTTATCTTGCTAATCTTACGAAGACGCTGAGCGGGAGGTTCTTGCCGTAGCTGTCTCGAAGGACGAGCTCGCCGAAGTCGAGTGACTTGTAGGCATTCTTCAGACAGAAAGCCTGCTTCACGATCGTCTCGCCGAGGACCGCCGAATATCCGTTTGAATAGAGGTTGAGGACCATGAAGCTGTCCTGCGGAGCCAGAATCGCAGCTACGCACTGGAGCATTTCGTTGAGGCATTCGTCCAGTTTCCACTTTTCGCCGTCCGGACCGTGTCCGTATGCCGGCGGGTCAAGGATGATTCCCTGATATGTGTTGCCTCTCTTGGCCTCGCGGCGTGCGAATTTAAGTGCATCTTCTACTATCCATCTGATATTGTCCAGACGGCTGGCCTCCATGTTTCCGCGCGCCCATGTCACCACCTGGCGGACAGAGTCGAGATGTGTCACGTCCGCTCCTGCAGCCTTGGCTGCGAGCGACGCTGCTCCGGTGTATGCAAAAAGATTGAGAACTTTAGGCTTCGGCTTGTCCTCTTTTTCTGCCTTTTCGACCAGCTCTCTGGTCTGTCTGTAGATATACTCCCAATTGGATGACTGCTCAGGGAAGACACCGACGTGCTTGAAGGATGTCAGTCCGAGACGGAGCGAGAAATTCAGACCTTCCTGCGCGCCGTTATAGCGGATGTACCACTGGTCATCCATCTTCTTCCTGCGTTCCCATGTGCCGCTGTCCTCCTTGCCGGCCTTGCCGAATCCGGCGCCGGTCTTGAAGCGGGTGTGGATCATCCTGTTCCACTCTCCGTCCGACAACGATTTGTCCCACAGAGCCTTAGGCTCGGGACGGGCCATGATGAACGGCCCGAACCTTTCGAGTTTCTCGAAATTGCCGGAATCAATGAGTTCATAATCTTTCCAGAATGCGCCTGGGCTTTCAATAGTCATCATAACGGGGTCGGATTTTATGCCACGGCGGGTCGCGGCTATTTTTTCAGCCGCAAAGATAGGTAAATTCTTGTATTTCGACGAAAATTGCTAAATTTGCTCGGATTTAGGAAATATTAACAAACATACTATACGATTATGCAACAGTTTATTGACACTTACGATTTCGCCGGCAAGAAGGCGATTGTACGCGTTGACTTCAACGTTCCTCTCAACGAGAAGATGGAGATCACTGACGACACACGTATCCGTGCAGCAATCCCTACCCTCAAGAAGGTTCTTGAGAAGGGTGGTGCTCTCATCATCATGTCCCACCTCGGCCGTCCGAAGGGCGTTACAGAGAAGTTCTCTCTCAAGCACATCCTCGGCCGCGTTCAGGAACTCCTCGGCGCTCCTGTAAAGTTCGCTGATGACTGCCAGGCTGCTGACGAACAGGTTGCAGCTCTCAAGATGGGTGAAGTCCTCGTTCTCGAGAACCTCCGTTTCTATGCAGAGGAAGAGGGCAAGCCAAGAGGCGAGTTCGCTACAGATGAAGAGAAGAAGGCTGCAAAGGCAGTGGTCAAGGAAAACCAGAAGGCATTCGTGAAGAAGCTCGCTTCTTACGCTGACTGCTACATCAACGACGCTTTCGGTACAGCACACCGTGCACACGCTTCTACTGCCCTCATCGCAGAGTACTTCCCTAACGACAAGATGTTCGGTTACGTGATGGAAGGCGAGATCAAGGCTATCGACCACGTCCTCAAGACTCCTGAGCATCCTGTTACAGCTATC
>JAFQAT010000069.1 GCA_017399865.1 Bacteroidales bacterium
AGAGACTCCGGTCGAGGCTCCTGTAGAGGATGAACCGGATGATGATCTTCCGTTCTATGACCTTCCGGCGGAACCTGTTGAAGAACCTGTCGAAGAACCTGTTGAAGGACCTGTAGAAGAAACGGTTGAGGAACCTGTTGACGACACCGTGGAAGAAGTTGATGAAGAACCGGCAGACCTTCCGGCAGAAGAACCTGTTGTGCAGGATGATGATGACGACCTGCCTGTTTTTGCTCAACCGGAGCCTGAGCCAGAACCAGACACGGCACCGGTTGTGGACCAGAAGGCCAGACCAGCTGTCATTGATTCCATGACGGACAGGCAGGCATGGCGAACCGACATGCCGGGCACTCAGGTGAAGGACATCAGGAGCGCAATCTCGCTTAATGACAGGATACTCTTCATTAATACGCTTTTCAACCAGGATCCTATGGCTTTCCAGGAGGCCTTGACGAAGATCAATCAGATGACCACACTGGACGAGGCTGTAAGCTATATCGTGACAGAGCTCCCTGACTGGGATCTCGGTTCCGAGACCGTTTACCGTTTCATGATGGCTGTCCGCCGCAAGATCAGATAGCATGGCAGGTATATTATACATAGTCCCGACCCCTGTGGGCAACCTTGAGGACATGACTTTCAGGGCAATAAGGGTCCTTAAGGAGGCGGATCTCATTCTTGCGGAAGATACCAGGACAAGCTCTGTTCTGCTCAAGCATTATGAAATCAAGGGTCGTATTGAGTCTCACCATAAGTTCAACGAGCATAAGACGGCCTCAATGATAAAGGAACGTATCCTTTCCGGACTGAATGTGGCCTTGATAAGCGATGCCGGAACTCCTGGCATCTCGGATCCCGGCTTTCTTCTTGTCAGGACGTGCGTCCAGGAAGGCATTGAGGTGCAGACCCTTCCAGGCGCGACGGCGTTCGTGCCCGCACTCGTCTCGTCGGGCTATCCGTGCGACCGCTTCTGTTTTGAAGGATTCCTTCCGCAGAAGAAGGGCCGCCAGACCCGTCTGATGGAACTTTCCGAGGAGACAAGGACGATGATCTTCTATGAATCCCCATACCGTCTTGTGAAGACTCTGGAGCAGTTTGCGGAGTTCTTCGGGCATGAAAGAGAGTGCTCTGTCGCCCGTGAAATCTCCAAGAAATTCGAGGAACATAAGCGCGGAACCCTTGCGGAAGTCTCTGCTTGGTACAAGGAGCATGAGCCGAAAGGAGAGATCGTAATCATCGTTTCCGGTGCTCCGGAGACTAAAAAAAAGAAAAAAGCATATAAAAACGGAAAAAACTGCATGGAGGACGACGAATAATCTTGCAGTTTCCGTATTGACGGCTACCTTTGCAGAAGGGATGAATCATGGACAGATACTTTGCTTAAGGCAGGTATCTGTTTTTTTTGATTTATTATGGAAAGTTCAGAGAAAAAGAAGTCGGGACTGTCTGAATCCTTTGTCATAGGGGTAATTGCCATAGTCTTCCTTATCATAGGATATCAGACAGCCCTTTTCATCCATCGGGCTGCGGTCATGAAGATAACCGCGAACAGGGACGAACCGGATACTGTATATGTCCGGATTCCGATATCACGAGACAGTATTGCAGGAAGGAGCGAATCCGGGATTTCCGGAGAAGAGACTGAAATCGTAAGAAGCTATGCCAGCCATTCCCGGCGTGCACAGACTGTGAGGACCAATGTCCCTCGCAAGACTGTCGAGACATTCCGGTTTGATCCTAACACAGCATCAGTGGAAGATCTGTGCCGCTTGGGATTCAGTCCAAAGCAGGCACAGTCCATCGACAATTACCGTAAGAAGGGAGGACGTTTCAGACGCAAGGAGGATTTTGCCAAGTCATATGTGGTGGCAGACAGTATCTTCCGCCGCCTCGAAGCATATATCGACATTCCTCTTGTCGATCTGAATGTCGCGGACTCCGCCGCCTTTGATGCCCTCCCGGGCATCGGCGGCTGGTTCGCGACAAAGATGATCGAACACCGCAAGGCGCTGGGAGGATACTCCTATAAGGAACAGCTGATGGATATATATCGGTTTGATCAGGAAAAGTTTGACGGGCTGAAGGATCTGGTAACTGTTTCTCCGGAGAATGCCGTACCATACCCTCTATGGACCTTGCCGGCGGATTCCCTGCGTGCACATCCTTATATCCGCAATCTCGAAACTGCGAAAGCGATAGTCCTATACCGCGAGACCACCCCTCCCGACCGCTGGACCATCGAAGCCCTTCGCGATGCGGGGATATTGACTGTGGAACAATACAACCGCCTTTCTCCATGCCTGATAGCTTTACATTAACATATAAACCATGTAACTATGCCGAAAATATTTGAATACTTTGGACTTGTGTTCTTTTTCTATTCAACGGAAAATTAAAGTCAGTTGTTAGGAGAAATGCAAAAGGTTATTTACCTTTGTCTCAACGTGATGCGAAAATAGCTGAGGATTTTATCCGGGTATATGCCCTGGATATAGTTCAGAAATGGATCGATTATTTCATTATGAAGAAACCGGTACATTGTACTCACATAAAGACCAGAATATGAATATTGTAGATGCAGTATATTCAGGAGGACTGTCTTTGACATTGACCTTCAGTGATGGAACCGTACGTGTTGTGGATTTCGGTAGTTTCATAAGAAATCATCCTCATCCTCAATATGATAAGTATCTTGATCCGGATGTCTTCAGGACTTTTGCTATTGAGAATGGGAATGTGGTCTGGGGGGATGATTGGGATATGATTTTTCCGGTAGAAATACTATATTCGGGAAGAATCCAATAAATAGTGACAACCAAAAGTCTCCCTCTGCAATACAGAGGGAGACTTTTGGTCGGATATCAGGAGTACTAGTCCTGTACGTTCTGGATGACTTCGCGGATCTTTGCCTCAATCTCGTCGCAAAGCTCTACATTGTCGGTCAGGAGGTTCTTTACTGCTTCACGTCCCTGGGCGAGCTTGCTGTCCCCGTAGCTGAACCATGAGCCGCTCTTCTTGATGATGTCGTATTCGACTGCAAGGTCGATGACTTCTCCTACTCTTGAGATTCCCTCGCCGTAGACGATGTCGAACTCTGCCTTCTTGAACGGAGGAGCCATCTTGTTCTTCACGATCTTTACCTTCGTGCGGTTTCCGAGAGCCTCGTCACCGTCCTTGATCTGGGTCGTCCTGCGGACGTCCACGCGGACAGATGCGTAGAACTTGAGCGCGTTACCTCCGGTAGTCGTCTCCGGATTTCCGAACATCACGCCGATCTTGTCACGAAGCTGGTTGATGAAGATGCAGCATGTGTTTGTCTTGCTGATGTTTGCTGTGAGCTTTCTGAGCGCCTGGCTCATGAGTCTTGCCTGGAGTCCCATCTTCGAGTCTCCCATTTCTCCCTCGATCTCCGCTTTTGGAGTAAGGGCTGCAACAGAGTCGATCACGATGATGTCGATGGCGCCTGAGCGGATGAGGTTGTCCGCAATCTCGAGGGCCTGCTCTCCGTTGTCAGGCTGTGAGATGAGCAGCGTGTCAAGGTCTACTCCGAGGTTCTTTGCATAGGTTCTGTCAAAAGCATGCTCCGCGTCGATGATGGCGGCGATGCCCCCCTGTTTCTGGGCCTGGGCGATCGCGTGGATCGCCAGAGTGGTCTTACCGCTGGACTCCGGTCCATAGATCTCGATGACCCTTCCTCGTGGGTATCCGCCTATGCCGAGCGCGGCATCAAGGGCAATGGAACCGCTCGGAATCACCGAAACCTCCCATTTAGGCTGATCTCCCAACTTCATGATCGTACCTTTGCCGTAATCTTTCTCAATCTTGTCAATCGTCGCCTGCAATGCCTTGAGTTTCGCAGCATTGATGCCGGTACCGTCCTGTACTTCTTCTTTAGCCATAAATGATAAATCTTTAAAAAGTTAAGCGTCTTCGGAACCTTTCCGCTAGACAAAGCAAATGTAATGAAAAACTTTCACTGCGACAAAATTATTGATAGCTTGTGCCAAAGTGGGTTACAAGCCATGGCTGTAATAATATTTTTACAAAAAATCATTATTTTTGTATGTTATTTGTTTTGCTGCAGATATGAAGATTAAGTTGTTAGGTAAGAATCTGGATGAGCTGAAGGCCCTTGCCGCTGAAGAGGGTCTGCCTGGCTTTGCCGCCAAGCAGATCGCCCAGTGGCTGTATGTCAAGAAAGTACGCTCGATAGACGAGATGACGAATCTGTCGAAGGCTGCGCGTGAGAAGCTCTCACAGAAGTATGAGGTGGGTGTGGTGCCTTATGCGGGCCTGCAGGTTTCGTCGGACGGTACTAAGAAGTATCTCTTTCCGGTAAAATGTTCTCATAAGAAGGGGATGGTCACAGTTACCGATGAGGCTGAACTTGAGTCCGGAGCCATAGAGGCGGTGATGATACCTGACGATGACCGTGCGACCTTATGCGTGTCTTCGCAGTCAGGCTGCAGGATGGGCTGCAGGTTCTGCATGACAGGAAGACAGGGATTTCATGGTCATATGTCTGCGGCAGACATCATCTCGCAGTTCATTGCTGTCGACGAGTCCGACCGCCTGACCAATGCCGTCTTCATGGGCATGGGAGAGCCGCTGGACAATTATGACAATGTCATGCGTGCAATCGAAATCCTGACTGCGGACTGGGGGTTCGCATGGAGCCCGAAAAGGATAACGGTATCCACAATCGGCGTCATGCCGAACCTGAAAAGATATCTGGATGAGTGCAGATGCCATCTTGCCGTCAGCCTGCATGATCCGTTCGGTCCGGAGCGCCTGAGCATCATGCCTGTACAGAAGGCATGGCCGATCCAGGAAGTCATAGACCTTATCAAGCAGTATGATTTCACGGGACAGAGACGTGTCAGCTTTGAATACACGATGTTTGCAGGCTTCAATGACACCAAGGCTCATGCGGATGCTCTTATCAGGATGCTTAAAGGCCTTGAATGCCGTATGAATCTTATCAGATTCCATAAGATACCAGACTTCCCTTACGAGACTTCTGCGCCGGTGATCATCGAGAACTTCAAGCAGAGGCTTAACAACAGCGGCCTGACGACTACGGTCAGGGCGTCTCGAGGAGAGGATATTCTGGCTGCATGCGGAATGCTTGCCGGACAACATAAGGAGAACTAGGAATGAAAAGGTTTGTTTCAGTCATCATGATGGCCGTCTGTCTGCTTGCAGGCAGTCATTCCGCCTATGCCAGAGGGGTCGATCCGAAGGCGGATGCGGAAGCTGTCGCGCGTATGCAGAAGAAGATGGCTGAAATCAGGAAGCATCGTCCGACTGTGGCTCTGGTGCTCAGCGGAGGCGGGGCGAAAGGTGCTGCCCATGTGGGCGTGATAGAGTACATAGAGGAGCTGGGCATACCTGTCGATATGGTCCTTGGTACAAGCATGGGAGGACTCATCGGCGGTCTGTATGCCTTGGGCTACACAGTCCCTGAGATGGACTCGCTTGTCAGGAACATGGACTGGAACTGGGCGCTCAGCGACCGTCTGTCCCGTGAGTATTTGTCATATTCCGATACTAAATACAAGGAAAAATATCTTATTGCCATACCTTTCTACTACGAGAGGGACTATTACAAGATGAAGCTGGCGGACGAACATCGTTTCGACGATATCCGCAGGCATGAGATCCTCCATATCGGAGCCGACAATGAGGATGGGGCCGATCTTCTCAGGAACAATCTTCTTGGAAGCCTTCCTTCCGGATATATTTATGGCCAGAATGTGAGCAATCTGATAAGCTCCCTTACCATAGGGTATCAGGATTCCCTTGATTTCCAGTCATTCCCGATCCCTTTCGCATGCGTGGCTACGGACATGGTTTCCGGAAAGGCTAAGATATGGCACAGCGGCAAGATGAATACGGCCATGCGGTCGACCATGTCGATTCCGGGCATATTCGCTCCTGTCCGTACGAACGGAATGGTGCTGGTGGACGGAGGAATGAGGGACAATTATCCGACCTCGCTTGCGAGGGAGATGGGCGCGGACATCATAATAGGAGTAGACCTTTCCCAGGACAAGCGTTCCTATATGGAGGTCAACAACATCGGAGATATCATAGGCCAGGGCATCGATATGCTGGGCAGGGATGCGTTCGAGAAGAATGTCGGAATTCCGGATGTGAAGATCAAGCCGTATCTTCCGGAATACAACATGATGAGCTTCAACAAGCAGGCCATCGATACCATCATTGTCCGTGGAAGGCGGGCGGCAGAGGCCCAGGACTCGCTTTTGAGGATGGTCGCCGTCAAGACCATGGGAACATATAAGCCGGAACATAAGCCGAAGGCGTTTGATTTCCATGCAGACTCGCTCATGATTGATGATATCGAGATCACCGGTGTGCTTCCGAAGGAAAAGCTCCTCCTCATGGACAGGATGGACCTTTACCCGGGGCAGATGATAAGCCGTGAAGGTCTGGACGATATTGTTGCTAAGATATATGGAACTCATTGCTATGATTACGTTACATACGAGCTTCTGGGAACAGAGGAACCGTTCAAGCTTGTGATCAACTGCAAGAAGGGTCCTATCCACCAGCTGGGAATCGGAGTGAGGGCTGATACCGAGGAGATCGTATCCGTTCTTGTCAATCTCGGAATCAACGTGCACAAGCTCCACGGGCATTCATTCGACCTGGCAGGAAAGATCAGTGCAAATCCGTATATCCAGGCGAAATGGTCATATGACATGCCGGACATACCTACGGTCAATGCGTCCGCATCATTCAGATGGACCGACATGGGCATGCTCAATTTCGGAACAAACAATCTCAGCCTCAACTACTTCAATGCAAGGCAGGAATTCTATCTGTCGAACATAAAGTGGAGATTCATGGACATCAGAGGAGGACTCAGGAACGATATATTCGACATCAGGAACATAAAGTCCTCGCAGATCATCGACGAGTATGACAAGACCAATCTTTCAAATGATTTCGTGTCTTTGTTCGTCGACGGGCGTACCGATACATTCGATGACGGATATTTCCCGTCCAAGGGTGTGAATGCCGGAATGTCCTATGCATGGACGTTTGCAGGTATACCGGAGATGGTACATAATTTCCATGCCGTCCAGGCCGATGCAAAGCTGGTCGTTCCGGGAGGGGACATCTTTACCTTCATACCTTCCGTATACTGCAGGTTCCTGTTCGGAGGAGGGATACCTTTGGCATATTTCAACGCGATAGGAGGCTCTCTGCCAGGGCGTTTCGTGGATCAGCAGGTACCGTTCATCGGAGTGACCAATCTTGTGGCAATGGAGAACATAATGACTCTGTTCCGTACCGATTTCAGGTTCAGGGTTGCGCGCAACCATTATGTGACAGGAACCATCAATTATGTACGTGATTCCGAGACCTTCAGACAGTACGACCAGGGATTGGGAAACTTCGGAGCGGGAATAGAGTATTCGTACGATACCATATTCGGTCCTATATCAGCTAATGTCCACTGGTCGGATTTTACAGGGAAGGTCGGTATGTATCTGAGTGCAGGTTTTAATTTCTGATGCCATGGAGCGTGTTTTGGACAGAATGAGGAATCTTTGTTCCCGCAGGGAATACTGCAGGACAGATATCATGAAGAAGGTGATGACGGCTCTTGATGGCGATAGAGAAAAGTCGGAGAAGGTTGTGGCGACACTGATGGCGGAAAAGTATCTGGATGAGTTCAGGTATGCTTCTGCCTTTGCTAGAGATAAGTCCTCTCTGTCAGGTTGGGGGCCGACGAAGATCAGGTATATGCTTTCGTCGAAGGGAATTCCGGGAGATGTCATAGAAAGAGCTCTGGAGGAAATAGATGAGTCCAAGGCAGGGATGAGACTGGAAAAATTGATGGAAAACAAGTTCAAGGTCCTCAAGGATGACCCTCAGTGCCGTCTCAAGATGTTGCGTTTCGGTCTTTCAAGAGGATACGGATATGATGAGATACAACAAGAATATGAAAAACTACAGAAAGCTTACAGAGGTTGAAATAGAGATCCTCAAGTCGCAGCTGTGCAGCGCGGCAGACTGGTCCCTGATAGAGGTTGCGGAAGGGTTCCTTCCCGAGACGGTCCACCATACCAGATTCTCCGGCCAGGTCAGGCTGGGAGTCTTCCGCAAGGAGTTCTGCCTACCGGGAGGAATACGCAAACCTTCCGGAATCGGCTATGCCACATTGCACAATGTCACTGTCGGAGACGATTGCTGCATCGAGAATGTGAAGAATTACATAGCCAATTATGAGATAGGACATGATACGTTCATAGAGAACGTCGATATAATCCTGACGGATTGTGTGAGCAGTTTCGGAAACGGTGTGGAGGTTACCGTACTCAACGAGACCGGCGGACGTGAGGTCATGATATTCGACCATCTTACAGCCCAGACAGCCTATGTCATGGCTTTGTACCGCCACCGCCCGGAGATGATTTCACAGCTACGCGGTATGATTGCCAGGTATGTAGAGGATGTTTCATCTTCAGTGGGAAGTATCGGCTGCAATTCAGTCATAGTTGATTCCGGCTATATTAAGAATGTGAAGGTCGGTGATTTCTGCAAGATCGAAGGAGCATCCCGTCTCAAGAACGGAAGCATCAACAGCAAACAGGAAGCACCTGTACATATAGGCGTGGGAGTCATCGGAGACGACTTCATCATTTCCAGCGGGTCGAGTGTTGAGGATGGTGTGACCTTCTCAAGATGTTTTGTAGGTCAGGCATGTATGCTGGGACACAATTATTCCGCATCTGATTCCCTTTTCTTCAGCAACTGTCAGGGAGAGAACGGAGAGGCATGCTCGATCTTTGCAGGTCCGTTTACCGTGACCCATCATAAGTCGACTCTTCTGATCGCCGGAATGTTCTCTTTCATGAATGCAGGATCCGGATCGAACCAGAGCAACCATATGTACAAGCTGGGTCCTATCCATCAGGGAATCATGGAGAGGGGAGCGAAGACCGCATCGGATTCATATATCCTCTGGCCTGCAAAGGTCGGGGCATTCTCTCTTGTGATGGGACGCCATGTAAGCCATCAGGATACGTCGGATCTGCCTTTCTCGTATCTGATAGAGCAGCAGAACACCTCGTTCATCATGCCTGGAGCCAATCTCAAGAGTGTCGGTACCATCCGTGACGCAAAGAAATGGCCGGTACGAGACAAGAGGAAGGATCCTGTCCTTCTTGACCAGATAAACTTCAATCTCCTCAGCCCATATACCATCCAGAAGATGCTCAACGGCGTGTCGGTCCTTAAGGAACTCCAAAGGGTGTCCGGTGTCAATTCGGACGCATACACATATCAGAGCGGCAAGATAAAGAGTTCTTCTCTCAAGAACGGTCTGAAATATTACGGCATGGCGATAGACAAATTTCTGGGCAACTCGCTGATAACAAGAATCATGGGGTCGGATGCAACTGATATAGTGGCACTTCGCAATGCATTTGTCCCTAAGTCGTCATATGGAGAAGGGGACTGGGTGGACCTTGCGGGACTGATCGCTCCTAAGGATGCGGTAACGGCGCTTCTGGATGACATCCAGTCAGGTGCAGTCAATGATGTGGCTGCAGTCAATGCCTCTTTTGCAGAGATGCATAAGATGTATTACAGCTACGAATGGAAATGGGCATATAGGGTCATTCAGGAATATTACGGAGTGGATTTTGATACGGTTACAGCAGAAAAGCTTATGGAACTTGTCGGAAAGTGGAAGGATTCGGTTGTCGGACTTGACAATATGATTTACGAGGATGCACGTAAGGAGTTCTCATTGAGCATGATGACAAGTTTCGGAGCTGACGGTGACGAGACTCAGCGTAAGGAGGATTTCATGCAGGTACGCGGGTCTTTCTTCGAGTCTGATCCTTTCGTAACCTCCGTGAAGGAACATATCAAGGTCAAATCGGCTCTTGGTGACCAGGTGCTTGAAAGATTGCGCAGACTATAACAAAAAAATCCGTCCGAGGTCATCGGACGGATTTTTTGTTAGTATAGAATATCTGATTAGAGTCTTGCCTTGAGAGCGTCTGCCATTTCCTCGTAGCCAGGCTTGCCGAGGAGGGCGAACATGTTCTTCTTGTAAGCTTCCACGCCAGGCTGGTCGAACGGATTCACACCGAGAACGTATCCGCTGATACCGCATGCCTTCTCGAAGAAATAGAACAGTGCTCCGAGGTTGTACTCGTTCACGCATTCGATTGAAAGCGAGATCTGAGGTACGCCTCCGTCGATGTGTGCGAGCCTTGTTCCGAGCTCAGCCATCGCGTTGCACTCCTCTACATGCTTTCCTGTAAGGAAGTTCAGGCCGTCAAGGTTCTGAGGATCGTTTTCGATGAGCATCGAGCGGTTGCTCTTCTCAACTGAAACCACGGTCTCCATCAGAGTGCGCTCTCCGTCCTGGATGTACTGGCCCATTGAGTGGAGGTCTGTTGTGAAGTTTACGGATGCAGGGAAGATGCCGAGGCCGTTCTTGCCTTCAGACTCTCCGTAAAGCTGCTTCCACCACTCTCCGAGGAATGTGAGCTTAGGATTGTACGCGACAAGGATCTCGATCTTCTTGCCCTGTGCATAAAGGGCGTTGCGCATTGCTGCGTACTGGACTGCAGGGTTGCACTCGCATTTCTTTGCGCATTCCTCTTCCATTGCAAGAGCTCCTTCGAGCATCGCCTTCATATCGAAGCCGGCGAGAACGATAGGAAGGATTCCTACTGGGGTAAGTACAGAGAAACGTCCACCTACGTTATCTTCGATCACAAATGTCTTGTAACCTTCCTGAGTCGAGAGAGACTTGAGGGCACCGCGTGCCTTGTCTGTTACGGCTACGATACGCTCTGCAGCCTCTGCCTTTCCATATGTCTCTTCTAGATATTTCTTTACAAGTCGGAATGCAACTGCAGGCTCTGTTGTGGTACCTGACTTTGATATCACGACACATGCTGCATTTCTTTCCTTTACGAGGTCCATGAGCTCGCACATGTATTCCTCTGACAGGTTCTGGCCTGCGAATACGATCTCAGGAGCGTTGCCCTTGTTCTTGAGCTGCTTTGCAAACTGATGTGACAGGGCCTCGATAGCGCATTTTGCACCAAGGTATGAACCTCCGATTCCGATCACGATGACAAGGTCGACGTTCTTTGCAGCCCATGCGTCCCTTACGGCCTCGCATTCGGCTACAAGTCCGCTCTTCAATGTCTCTGAAGGCAGGTGCTTCCATCCGAGGAAGTCGTTTCCTGCGCCAGTCTCGTTCTCGAGTACTTCAAGAGCGGCAAGAGATTTCTCTACATATGCATTATAGTCTGCGTCTTTTACAAAGGAACTGCATCCTCCAAGATTTACTTTTACCATATCAATTAGATTTAATTACACTTCTAACTTGGCAAAGTTAACACTTTTTGAAAAAAGACATGCAAAATACTTATATTTGTATTCGTATTTACAATTATTTCCGATATGAGAAGGACCATACTGATTTCTTTGATTCTGATTATGATCATGCCGACAATGCTTGACGCTCGTAGGAAAGGTCCTCGTGAAACCGGAATCGTGGCACACAGGGGATTCTGGAACTGCGAGGAGGCCGGATATGCCAAAAACTCGATTGCCGCCCTCCGATGTGCCCAGGAGGCGGGATTGTGGGGCAGCGAATTCGATGTCAACATAACCGCTGACAGCGTGCTGATCGTATATCATGACGGTGAGATCGACGGCAAGAGGATCGAGAAATACCCGTATTCGGAATTCAAGGATTTCAGGCTTGCAAACGGCGAACGCATTCCTACAATCGACGAATACCTCGCCCAAGGCAGGAAATGCCCGGAGACCAAGCTCGTCTATGAACTGAAGACCCAGTCGTCTCCGGAGATCGAGGATGCATTCGTCAATCTCGCTGTGGCGAATCTTGCCGAGAACGGCATCCTTCATCCCGACAGGGTCATGTTCATATCATTCAGCATACACATGTGCCAGAGGCTTGCGGAGATGCTTCCGGGCTATACTGTACAGTTCCTTGGCTCAAGTCTGGATCCTGACCAGCTGAATGACCTCAAGGTCAATGGCGTGGACTATAACCATGAGGTGTATGTCAAGCATCCCAAGTGGTACAGGCGTGCCAGAAGGAACGGCATGAGCGTGAACGCATGGACGGTCAATGAAGAAAAGGATATGGTCCGCATGATAAAGATGGGCGTGGACCAGCTTACTACCGACAATCCTCTTCAGGCGAGGGAACTGCTCAAATGACCGGCCTGATAGAAGAAATAGCCTTTTTTCTGGAGAAGGAAGGATTCGAGTGCTCCCGGCAGATGCGTGACGGCTTTGATGTCATATGCGCCGGCGCGGCTGACGGACGGCTCTCGAGAGTCATTCTGCCTCTGGAGATTTCATCAGAAACTCCTGAAGAAGCCGTTGCAGCCAGTGACCGTGCTCTCGGATGTCTCGAATTCATGCAGGGCATAGGCGAGACTCCTCTGATTGTCACGGAAGACCGATGGCGTATGCAGAAGGATATGATGCATAAACGTCTGCTTGCCCATATGGAGGTGTTCGGCCAGGCTTTTGCCCGTAACTGCGAAGTCCGGAGAATTGAGAAATCAGAAGCTTATGATTTTCTCATGGCCAATCATTCGTATGGAGACGCGGCGTGCCGGTACCGGTATGGCCTTTTCCTGAAAAGGCAGACCGGCCATCTGGCGGCTGATGCCGCGCTTGTTCCGGGCACATTGCTCGCCGTTGCGACATTCTCCAATGCCCGCAAGTGGGTCAAGGGAGACAGGGAGATAAGGTCATATGAGTGGACCAGGTATGCCTCTCTTCCTGGAGTCCGGGTCAATGGTGGCATGGGAAAGATGCTGAAGGCCTTCATTGATGAGGTCCGTCCGGATGACGTGATGAGCTATGCGGATCTGGAATGGTCGGAAGGAGAAGTCTACAGACAGTTGGGTTTCGCCCTCGAGGGACAGAAGAATCCTGTCCTGTTTTCGGTTGACCCTGTGACATGGGTAAGGACTCCGGTAAGGCAGGGGAATGCCGGTTCTTCGGGGAATCTGTGGTTCCGTAACTTCGGAAGCAATAAATACCGCCTCAAGCTTACGGACTACGAATAAAATGACTATCTTCGCAGACTGAATCTAATAAGGATAATCAATTATAAAGATATTAAAAATGGAAGCAATAGTAAAGACCGATTTCAATTTTCCAGGACAGACCAGCCATTATGTAGGCAAGGTTCGTGACGTGTACAGCATTGGTGAAGACTATCTTGTGATGGTGGTTTCAGACCGTATCTCTGCATTTGACGTCGTACTCCCTAAGGGTATTCCTTTCAAGGGTCAGGTCCTCAATCAGATTGCAGCCAAATTCCTGGATGCGACTGCCGACATCCTTCCTAACTGGAAGATCGCAGTTCCGGATCCTATGGTGACAGTAGGACACAAATGCGAACCGTTCAAAGTTGAAATGGTCATCCGCGGATATCTTTCCGGCCATGCATGGAGAGAATACAAGGCAGGAAAGCGCACTATCTGCGGTGTGGAGATGCCTGAAGGAATGGTCGAGAACCAGAAGTTCCCGCAGCCTATCATAACTCCGACCACAAAGGCTGCCGAAGGACATGACGAGGACATCTCGAAAGAGGAAATCATCGCCCAGGGCATCGTGAGCAGGGAGGACTACGAGCAGCTTGAAGCCTATACCCGCGCAATCTTCCAGAGAGGAACGGAGATCGCCGCAAAGATGGGACTCATCCTGGTAGATACAAAGTACGAGTTCGGAAAGAAGGACGGAAAGATCTATCTCATGGACGAGATCCACACTCCTGACTCTTCAAGGTATTTCTATGCGGAAGGATATGAGGAGCGCCTTGCAGCCGGTCAGAAGCAGAAGCAGCTCTCGAAGGAGTTCGTGCGTGAGTGGCTCATGGCAAACGGCTTCCAGGGACAGGAAGGCCAGCAGGTGCCGGAAATGACCGATGATATCGTGAACGGCATAACAGACCGCTATGTAGAGCTCTACGAGAACATCACAGGCGAAAAGTTCGAAAAGGCCGAAGGAACGGACATCCTTGCAAGGATTGAAAGGAACGTTACTGACTGCCTTGCTTCGCTCTGAGACATAATCTGTTCTTGATATGACCCTTACCCCGGTACAGAAGAGGGCGGCGATGAAGATCGCTGTGGACCTGGCGAAGGCGGACAGGCAGATACACGGCGCTGAAGTGTCTCTGCTCAATGACTGCCAGCGAAGCTTCGGTCTGACGGATGATGAACTGGAAATGATTCATTATCTGTCGCTTCAGGAATGCATTGAAGTCCTTGAAGATCTGCCCGAATCTGAAAAGGAAGCCCTTATCTGTACTTTCGAAGGGGTGATACAGGCGGACGTGGATGTGGATTCGCGTGAGAGGATTCTTCTTGCGGCGATACGCATGGCGCTTTCGGATAAGTCGCGTGAATGGACCAGCCTCTTTTCTGTAAATGATGTAGAATCCGAATGTTCCTCATCCCAGATCATATACCTGGAGAAACGTAAGTGTCTTAGCAGCAGGGAAGTGCTTGATGATGACTTCAATAACCTGCTTCTTTCCAAGACTTTGAATGACGTCGGTCTGCAGCTGTTCTATCTTCCACGGGTAAAGAAGGATCTGGATATGGACCTTCTCTGCCGTTCCATGGAATACATCCTTCCGTCGGGAAACCGTGCGGTTTCCGAGAATATGGGTGATGCATTGGAGAAGATCACATCCGTTTCCCTCTTCAATGCATTCTGTTCGGCCTTCAGACTCTCACCGGGTCTTGTCCGATTTGATGCCTTCCTTGTGCTGAAACTTCAGGAAGGGGAGATGCTGGGTGATGAAGGCAAGCTTACCCGAAGCATGGACTTCATATGCATGGATGTGAGCCGTGACATGAAGAAGAGGGTCTCTTATTTCGTGACGCAGCTTGATGCCCCTTCACGCAAGCTCTCATACGAAGGATACTACCGTCTTCTGTATGACCATCTCATGTCCTCGTCGTCTGTGGTCAGTTCTGTCAGGATAGATGAAAAAGGGGATTTCTATCTGACAGATGTCGGCAATCAGAAACTCTGTTTTGAGTCATCACCTCAGGCCAGGACGTTCTATCTTCTGCTTCTGCGTTATGGAGTCAGAGGAGTTTCCCAGCAATGTTTCGATGGTGCGATGGCCTATCTTGAGAAAGTAAAGGACAGGTATGCGGAAAGCGGGTGGAACTTCTCCGAATTCATGAGCGGTCTGGAAAAGGCTGATGATGAGTATGCGAAGCTGATACGTAATATCGTCATAATATATAGCCGTCTCTCTACGAAGGATCCCGAAAGCGAGAGTTTCATAGGTTATGTCACAACCATCATCAGGCATCGCAGCACGCTGAAGAATTACATCAATAACGGATTCCGTTCAGCATCGCATCTGTCAGATAAGGAAGCGTACTGCGTGCGCTTCGATCAGGACACAAAGTCATATGCCGTCTCTGCGGACGTTTCGCTGTTTTCTGTTTATGAGGAAGATGGCGAGACGGTTCCTCTTTCCGGCTGCCGTATGTGGAACATCCTTTCCGTATAAAGAATCAAAACGTTTGGATTTTCATCTTCATTGTCACGATTATTGGATACTTTCGCAAAGTCTTACTAATTGTTTTGCGAAATGTCTAAAGGAAGATCGTATTTAAATGACTGTCTGTCAAGTGAATCCGAAATCGTAAGAAACGGTGCCGGCAAAAATATAATTCCTCCGCCAGAGAAAGATCCATGGTGGAAACTCTATCTTGAAAAGTTCAAGGACCCGATAATAATCGTCCTGCTCGTTGTGTTCTTCTTCTCCGTTGTCGTCGCTGTCTATGAAGGCGTGTACATGGATAAGGGAACATCTGTCTTCATAGAGCCTGTGGGAATCATGGTCGCTCTTCTTCTTGCGACCGGAGTCGGATTCATTTTCGAAATGAAGGCCGCCAAGGAGTTCGAAATATTGAACAAGGTCAAGGATTCCCGCCCGGTCAAGGTGTTCAGGAAGGATTCTGCAGGAAAGGTCCGACTGGTGGAAATACCGAAGCAGAATGTCGTCAGGGACGATATCGTCAAGATTGAAAGCGGTGATGAGATACCGGCAGACGGATATCTGCTTGATGCCACATCACTCATGGTGGATGAATCAAACTTTACAGGTGAACCTTATGCCTCAAAGACAGACGAAGAGTCGGAATTCGATGACGATGCCACCTACCCGTCCAACTTCCTTTTAAGGGGAACTACCGTGATTGAAGGGAATGGAGTGATGCGCATTTCTGCAATCGGTATGGATACGGAAGAGGGAAAGGGTGTCGCCATAACCCAGGAAGGCCTGGAAGAAGAGACCCCTCTGAACCGTCAGCTCGCCCAGCTTGGCAGGATGATATCGGTAGCAAGCTTTGTAATCGCTACCCTTATTGTTGTCGGCAGGCTTGTCTTCTATGCAGTAAACGGAGGATTCTCCGACGGTACAAGTTTCGTCGAGATAGCGGAGTTCATCCTCGCTTCAATCATGATTGCCGTTACTTTGATTGTAGTGGCCGTGCCGGAAGGACTGCCTATGAGCGTTACCGTCAGTCTTGCCTTGAGCATGAGGAAGATGCTGAAGGAGAATAATCTTGTCCGCAAGCTCCACGCATGCGAGACCATGGGAGCGGCAACCGTAATATGTACGGATAAGACAGGTACCCTGACCAAGAATCAGATGACCGTGATGGAGACGGACTTCTATGGAGGGGATGAAGTACTTGAACTTATCCGTCAGAACATGGCCGTCAATTCTACGGCTGAACTCGTGCAGGAAACAGATGGGAATATGGTGTCTATCGGCAATCCGACCGAGGTGGCGCTCTTGAAATGGCTTCAGGTGAATGGCGTGGATTATCATGAATACCGTGATTCAGCTGAAGTTGCAGGTCAGATTCCGTTCTCGACAGAAAACAAGTATATGCAGACTACGGTCCGCAGGGATGATTCCGGCGGATTGTTGAGGCTTGTCAAGGGTGCTCCGGAGATTGTCATGGGTATGTGCGATTCCATAGCTGCAGGGCAGACGCGTGAACATGTGAATCAGACCCTTGCGGGCTATCAGTCGAAGGCGATGAGGACATTGGGATTTGCATGCGGGAAGATCGGCGGTCCGGATGCGTCGGGACTCGTTTTCCTTGGCGTCGTCGGCATCGCGGACCCTGTAAGGGACGATGTCCGCGAAGCGATCGAGACATGTAAGGACAAGGCCGGAGTCAGGGTCATCATCGTGACCGGTGATACTCCGGGAACGGCGAATGAAATCGGACGTCAGATCGGCCTTATCGGGCCGGACGAACCGAACCAGACAATAACCGGTCCCGAGTTTGCCGCTCTTAGCGACGAAGATGCCAAAGAACTTGTTGCCGATAAGTCATTCAAGATAATATCGCGTGCGCGTCCGGAAGACAAGGCCCGCCTTGTCCGTCTGCTTCAGGCCTGCAACGAGGTCGTGGCTGTTACGGGAGACGGTACGAATGATGCCCCTGCATTGAGCAAGGCCCATGTCGGACTGTCCATGGGAGACGGCACATCCAGGGCAAAGGAAGCCAGTGATATAACCATCATCGATAACTCATTCTCCAGCATAAACAAGGCGATCATGTGGGGACGTTCCCTGTATCTCAACATCCAACGCTTCATCATCTTCCAGATGACCATCAACCTGTGTGCCTGCCTGATCGTGCTTCTGGGATCGTTTCTGGGCCTTGAATCGCCGCTGACAGTCACCCAGATGCTGTGGGTGAACCTCATCATGGATACATTCGCAGCCATGGCATTGTCGTCCCTGCCAGCCGACAGGAAGGTGCTGAATGACAAGCCGCGGAAATGGAACAGCCATATCGTCAACAGAAAGATGCTGGGACGTATTGTGGGTGTAGGGCTTCTTTTCTTTGTCCTGCTTACCGGACTCTGGCAGCTTCTCTGGCATGCTGACATAACCAGCGTCCGCGATCTGATCTTGCCGGATACCTTGAGACTTTACTTCAAGGGATTTGCCGATTTCTCACATTCGTCAGATATGAGCAGCACGGAGCTGGGCATATTCTTCTCGATATTCGTAATGCTCCAGTTCTGGAACCTCTTCAATGCGAAGTACTACAGGACGGACAGAAGTCTTATTCTGGATATCATTGACCTGTTCAGGAATCCGAAGAAAGTGAAGGAATCATTCAGCGCGGGCTTCATCTGGATATCCCTGGTCATCGTTCTAGGCCAGATCCTGATCGTGACCTTTGCCGGCCCTCTCTTCAACGTCTCCCGCCTCAGCTTCAGCGACTGGATGTGGATGCTTCTGCTGACCTCTCCGGTTCTTCTTGTCGCTGACGTTGTCAGGACGGTCAGGAGGGTGATCCGATAACCAGTCCTTTGCGGCAGCCCTTCCCGGACATCAGTCTTCCCTTGGGGCCGTCCTCCCCAAGGGCTTCGGTAGCCAGCCCCTTAAGCGGCCTTTCAGTCACCCCCCCTGAATGGCTTTCTTGCGACACCTGTGACAGTTTTGAGACATTTATTGATACAGGTGTTGCCAGAACCAGCCCTTTTGAACGATTCCCGCGACACCTGTGACAGTTTTCGTGCGTTTTCTGTCACAGGTGTGGAAACGAGTCAGATTATTTTGTAAATTTGTAGGGTTATGAAAGATAAGACCCTCTTTGAAAAGCTGTTTCCTTACCATGTGAGCCAGATAGAGATGTTCTATGGTGAGGAGAAGTGCAGAGAATATGTCAAGGAAGCTAATGATTGGCTTGTGTCCTTCATGTGGCTTTTAGGAATGTCGTGCTTTGTTGTAGTCATGACAATTGCCGATATCTCGTCTCTGTCAAGCCGGACCATAAGTAAATTGCTCTTGTTCAGTATCTTTCTTTTATGGATGGTCTACATCTTGATCACACAATTGAAGGATATCTATAAGATGACTTGGGGAGACGGTTATCTTATGAAGAAATGGTTGAAAGCTACAATACTGGTACTGACCGTATCTGCAGTATCTGCCGGTTTCAACATCTATTCCATTGTGACTATGCTTGATTTCAGCAGCCTGAAAAAGAAACGGGCGGAGATGGATGAACTAGGAATTGTAGTCACGATACCTCGTGGATGGGATACCTTCTATTGGAATCAGAAACCGTCTCCTTCCAGTTCCAAGCCGACTTATAGCTTCAGCGTGAGTGATGACTATCGGCAGATGGATTTCAAGGTTTATGGACGGACCCGTACTCCAGAAACCTCTTTCAAAGATATTGAACCGGTGTTTGACAGAGTTGTAGAAGTTTCTCTGGACGGCTCATTGATTGCCGGGCCGGAAACCGTGGAGCACCACGGTTTGGCAGTGCACAGGACCATAGGCACGCAGAAAGTCTCTCCGGGAATTACGTATATTCATTATCAGCTGATTCATAAGGGTTCCGTAATCAGCTATGTATATCGTTTCTATAACGACCGTTATGATCTTGATAGGGAACTCTCTGCATCGGAACGTATGCTGAAGAATATTGAACTGACCGATGTCATGGTGCCGGAACCCGCAATGCAGAAGATGGTAAGAAGCATAGTGCAGGAGAATGTATATCCATACGATTTCTCAGAATATGACCATGGGATTGACATCCGTTCTGCCTGCATGGATATAGCTTTCCCGGCAGACAGGAGATCGGTACTGTGGATTGTTCGCAATCAAGGTTTCTTCAATTTCATCATTCATATGAAAGATGGGTCTGATATCAGATTCGTACTACAGCCGGGACAGGCTGAAGGGAATACGGCCATCGCAGAAGAGGAAGAGGCTTTCATAGTACATACATACGTAATGATGGATAAGGAAGAAGGGTATCTTCATGTTCCTGAAATCGTGAGGATCGGAGGTTTTTCAGGATGGAAGGCAATAGGGAAATTGTCAAGGATCAACGGGGATTTCATTGTGGCGTGTTACGATACGTGGTATAAGGGATCACATCTTCAGATATGTGCTGAGATTCCGGATGATGGCAGGGATTATCGGGCCGGACTGGCCAAGGCGGAAACCATTATTGAAAACATTGACTTTTATTGATTCCGTTCGGGCATTTTTTTGTAATTTTACGGGCTCGGAAAAATGATGACATATGGCAGAAGAAGGGAACATAATAGTAAGAAAAGCCAAGGTAAACAACCTGAAGGATATAACTGTCGAGATACCGCGAGGCAAGTTCGTGGTAATCACAGGCATATCCGGTTCGGGAAAATCGTCCCTTGCGTTCGATACTCTCTTTGCAGAAGGCCAGAGGCGCTTCGCAGAGAGTCTTTCTTCGTATGCCAGACAGTTCCTCGGCCGTATGTCCAAGCCTGACGTCGAGCTTATCGAGGGCATACCGCCGGCAATCGCCATAGAGCAGAAGGTGAATACACGCAATCCACGCTCTACAATCGCTACAAGCACGGAGATATATGATTATCTGCGTATGATCTTCGCCCGTATCGGACGTACATATTCTCCTGTGACCGGTGAGGAGGTCAAGTGCCATACGGCAGGCGATGTCATGCGATATATCTTTGAAGGGGGAGCGTCTGCAGTATATCTTCTCGCAGACCTGAACTGGGATGCAAGAGAGGACAAGGTCGAGCTCATGCTCCAGCTGAAGGAGGAAGGTTATTCTCGTTTCTTTACAGATCGGGCTGTGCGTATCGAAGAGGTCATGAAGATGGCGCAGACCGGGGAGTATCCGTCTGAACTTTATCTTCTGATAGACAGACTGAAGGTGCCTTCCGTAAAGGACGGTCTTCCGGAAGAATCATATTCCCAGACAGACTGGGAAGACCTGCAGACCCGTCTTCATGCTTCGATTGATTCCGCTTTCGACAAGGGCAACGGCTCCCTTCTCGTGAGGAAGGAATATGCGGATTCCGGAAAAGTGGAGCTGAAAGACTTTATAAACCGGTTCGAGGCCGACGGAATCGAGTTCGCAAGGCCGGACGAATATATGTTCAGCTTCAACAGTCCTCTGGGCGCATGTCCTGTGTGCGGAGGTCTGGGACAGATCATCGGCATCAGCGAGGATCTTGTCGTACCGGACAAGAGCAAGACGATATATGATGGGGCCATAGCATGCTGGCGAGGGGAGAAGATGGGCTGGTTCAAGGACCAGCTGGTAAGGAACTCCGCCCGTTATGGCATACCTATATTCGAGCCCTACTGCAACCTTAGCCAGGAAGTCAAGGACCTTATCTGGAACGGGTGTCAGGGACCGACGGAAGAGGATTCGGTCTTCGGACTCAACGAATTCTTCAAGTGGGTCGAATCCAACAGGTACAAGATACAGTACAAGTACATGCTCAGCCGTTACTCGGGCAGGACGGTCTGCAAGGAATGCGGAGGCAGCAGGCTCCGTAAGGAAGCGATGTATGTGAAGGTGGGTGGAAAGACCATCCACGAGCTTCTCTGCATGAATGTGGAGCAGATGCTCCAGTTCTTCGAGAACCTTTCTCTGGAGGATTGGGAACAGAAGGTGGTCCGCAAGGCTGTGGAGGAAATCGAGTCCAGATTGAGGTATATTCTTGACGTCGGTCTGGGATATCTTACTCTGAACCGTACGTCAAACACCCTTTCAGGCGGTGAGAGCCAGAGAATAAATCTGGTGACTGCTTTGGGAAGTTCTCTGGTGGGATCTCTATATATTCTTGACGAGCCAAGCATCGGGCTTCATCCGAGGGATACGGCAAGACTGATAGACGTGCTGAAACGCCTGCGTGACATCGGCAATACAGTTGTGGTAGTGGAGCATGATGAGGAGATAATGAGGGCAGCCGACCTTATCATAGATATCGGTCCTAAGGCCGGAGTCAACGGTGGAGAGATCGTTTATCAGGGGCGTCTTGACGGGGAAAAGACAGAAGAAGAAAGGTCGAGGTCGCTTACTCTCCAGTATCTGGGAGGTGACAGGACCCGCTATGTGAGAAAGAAGCATTCATGGAACTATTCCATCACTGTGGAAGGTGCCATGGAACATAATCTTAAGGATATAAACGTGAAGTTCCCTCTCGGGGTCCTTACCGTAGTCACAGGTGTCAGCGGAAGCGGAAAGTCGTCCCTGGTGGGCGATATACTCTATCCTGCCCTGTACCGCCATATCAATCAGGCCGGTTCGGCACCGGGAACGTTCAGAGGCCTTTCCGGAAGCCTGGACCGCATCACCCAGGTGGAGTATGTGGATCAGAATCCGATAGGAAAGAGTTCCCGCTCGAACGCAGTCACATACCTCAAGGTATATGACGATATCAGAAAGCTTCTTTCCGACCAGCAGTATGCAAGGATGAATGGATTTACTCCTTCCCATTTCTCCTTCAATATCGATGGAGGACGCTGTCCCGAATGTCAGGGCGAAGGATTCGTAAAGATCGGCATGCAGTTCATGGCAGACGTTTCCATGGTATGCGAGTCATGCGGAGGCAAGAGGTTCAGACCTGGTATTCTGGAAGTACGCTACAAGGAAAAGAACATAGATGACATACTCAATATGAGCGTAGAAGAGGCCATATCCTTCTTCGGCTCGCAGGATGATCCGGTTGCGAAGAGGATAGCCGAAAGGCTCCAGCCTCTGGTGGATGTAGGTCTGTCGTACATAAAGCTCGGACAGAGCAGCAGCACTCTCTCCGGCGGTGAGAGCCAGAGAATAAAGCTGGCATATTTCCTCTCTATGAGCGGCGAACAGGTGTCGAAGTCAAAGCAGCAGAAGATACTGTTCATATTTGACGAGCCGACCACAGGTCTGCATTTCTACGATGTCGAGAAGCTTCTCAAGTCCTTCGACGCCCTTCTGGCAAAGGGCCATACGATAGTCGTCGTCGAGCATAATCTGGATGTGATCCGGGCAGCCGACTGGGTCATCGATCTTGGTCCTGAGGCCGGTGACGCTGGCGGCAGTCTGGTATACGCCGGCACACCGGAAGACCTCGCTGCATGCGAGTCTTCCCATACGGCCGCCTATCTTCGTTAAGGCCTCACCAGTATAAGTGCCATCCCGCTTCTGTTTATAGGGTCTCCTGCAGTCATGTATACTATCCCTGACCCGGGCTTCTTCAGATATAATGTGACTCCATGCCCGTCATCATCGACCCGGTAGTCATAGATGCCTCTGCTTTTGTCGTAGTTCAGTTCCTCATAACCAGGGTCGAAAGGAGCTGTCCGGGGATAGCACTCACACCAGACGCGTATGGTGTCGCCAACATGTCCTTCGATGTAGTTTCCCGGCATGATGTCGAATACAGGGATGACGGGACCTATGCCGCTTTTGTCAATCCTCCATCCGCTCTGGGACAGACCGTCATTTTCAGGGATGACGGTTATAGGATAATGGCTGTTTCTTTCTATGTCGTAGCGCCCTTCTTCGTCCTCGATATAAAATCTGTAGATCAGCGGACTGTCGTAGCTGATCAGATCGGACGACAGGTAATCCATCTCGATTTCCACGTATGACGCGGTGTCGACCGACAGTTCCTGACCCTGCATGTTCTCAAGCACATAGACGGAAACCTCGTCGCTCAATCCTCTGCTTCCGGAAATGTTCAGCGGCTTGCATTGTACGGCATCCAGTTCGGATCCCCGTTCAAACACGTCATGGTAGGAATACGCTCTTGATGGGACGGCTATGGATGCATATCTGGGACAATTGCCGATGCTGACCCGTCTCACGGTTAGCCTGACGTCTTTTGAAAGACGGCTTCTGTCCATTCTCAGACTTATCTTTGCTGTAATGCGGACCAGATCGATGGCAATCTCTCCTCCAGGCTTTATGCCTTCGGCAAAAGCGCTCATGGGAAGCCCGTTACCGTATCCATCGCCTTCCTTCAGCTCCACAAACGACTTTTCCCACTCGGAATAATCCTTGATGTCAAGCTTCCGTCCAATATTGGCGAGAGCAGCTATGGTATAGTTTCTCCCTTTTATGAGCGGGATGCTGAATTCAATGTCATCACTTTCTCGGATGCCATCTTTCCAGATAGTTTTTTCAACTGCTCCGTCAGCGAAGATCCATATGTTCATGTCGTTGATCTTCCCCTCGTCCTGAAGGCCTGCCTTTGTCCCGACGCCAGGCGGCCTCACGATGATTTTCGTGTTCTGGAACATTACCCGATTGTCGTCCTTATCCTCCCATGGCTTGACGCTCATGAGAACGTCAGCATCCTCGGCGCCGATCGCTGTATCCGGATCCTTCATGCCTTTGCGTGAAATGGTGATGTTGAAGACATATCTGCTGTTTCTTTGGATTCCCGGGTTTTCCGTGCCTTCCGAGCGGTTGATGTCTATCGGCCACCAGAATGTCTCGCCTCTGATCTTTCCTTCGATGACAAGCCTTGTGAACGGAGTGCCGGGTCCTTCCTTCTGACTTGTATTCGGATAGCATATGAAGCTTATTCCGGGCTCGACCGGTTTCCCGGATATGTTGAAGTCCATCTTGTGATATACCATGTCAGGTTCGGCAAAGCATGCGACATCATCCATGTCCAGTTTTCTGGAATTGACGGTCTGACCAGGGACTATATGGCCGTCCGAAGTCAGAGGACATTGCGCGTTTACATTTGTCAGATATGCGCAGACATCCGTAATCTCCTCTCCTTCATATGCGCTCCCTCTGAAGTCGCACCGTATCGACTGCAGTACGATCTCGCTTGCCATTCTTCTCATTTCCATGTGACTGACTACGGGGCTGCCTGCCGTGACTTCTCCTTCAGCCGTCGCATACAGGGAACCACGTCTTTCCTTCTGCAGTTCAAGGTATACCTCGTCCAAGGCCTCAATCGAGTTTATGCCCGTCCAGTCATATATGGATCTTTGCAGATTGGCGCATATGAATACCTTCTTTCTTCCGCTTTGGGACCTTATTCCTATGCTGCTGCCGTCGAAGGTGTCCATCCGCTGGTAGGAATCAAGGTGACCTGCCCGGTCGTCGTCGAATGTGAATATGTCTATCGGTCCTGTCATGCTATTGTCCTCCAATACGTCCAGCGTGACCTTTGTCGTCACTTCGTTCCCGTCAGTTATCTCCGGATCCGTGCCTATTGGATCTTTACATGAAAACAGCGTCGGGAGAATGAGCAAGGTCGTGATAGTGCCCAGAGTGAGCTGTTTATGATATAGAAATAATCGCTTGAAAGAAATTGTAGATGTGAAACTCCTCTCCCGACTCCTGTTTTTCATGCTTCTGTTCATTTTCTGTCTGTTCTGATTGTCCAATATATTCCGATACAGAGTTCCGTACCATTCAGATTGTCTTCCTGTACTGCCTGCAGGATGTCTGTCCTCAGTGACATCATGGCGCATAGCCTCCTGCATATCGGTATGCAGTAGCCAGCCTCGATGCAGCAGTCCGCCCTGACATCTTCCGTACACTTGAGTCCGGTTTCCAGATATGCGCCTTCATATATGCTTTCAGGCCAATAGCGGAAACCGATCCGGCTGTTCTTTAGTATGGAACTTCTTTTCATCGGAGTGGCGAATTCGCCTGTGTGTTCCTCATATTCGCTGCGGTCCTTTCTGAATAATCCGCTGATGTCAGTATCAGTCCTCCACGTGACAGACCACTTCCGGCTGAATCCGCATCCAGCGGAAATGTTCATCCCGCTGGTCTTCAAGAAGCTTCCCACGTCAATGCCCAGACTGAAAACAGGCTGGGCATGTCCGCAGCAGCATAGAAGGAAGGCTGAAAGAATGGCAGAAATCCGTTTCATCTTTTTTTTCGCAAAGCTATGCCTGCCGATCCGAATCATCATCAGATCATAAAAAAGATTCGGCGGATTTTTCTTTTTTTTATATGCTAAAATTTATTTTATCGTATTAAAATTTATTTTAGCATGCTTTCGTTGATATGAAATGCAGTTTTTTTATGATTTATTGACAAAAAGATTATAAATTTGAAAGATATCAATCCGACTGACTTATGGGAAAACTTGATTTATTTAAGATTTTCAGATCAAACAGAAATCATTATCTGCCGGTATTTGCCCAGCAGGCCACATATCTGCTTCATGCTTCTTCAACATTGTGCGAGATGACCGAGACGGTCGATCCTGTCCAATGGCGTAAGATGGAAAAGGAAATCAAGGCTTGTGAAGTGCAGGGTGATGCCCTTCTTACAGAATTCCATGAGCAGCTTTACGAAGGCCTTATAAGGAAGATCAAGAGAAGCGACCTTCAGACTATCGCGATGAAGATCGATACTTTCCTTGACAATATAAACGATTCTGCGAAATCCATTCCGCTTTATATGCCTAAAAGGATAGATGCGCAGATTGCCGATCTTGCCCAGTACATCAATGCGGCAGCGGATTCGATAAAGAAACTGATGCCTCTTTTCACGGATCTGAAGAAGAACTATGCAAGGATTCTGGTCCAGTGCGAGAGAATAACTGAGCTTGAACATGCGGCAGATGACACGTTCGCGGAGTATATCGGATACATATTCACCCATGAGTCCGATCCGATAGAACTCATGAAATACAAGAATATTGCTGAAGCCTTTGAATTGGCGACGGATGCTGCAAAAAGCGTCTCGGACAGCATTCGGAAGATGCTGATGCGCTATCAGGATTAGGACAGCTGATGCGAGGTCATCCACTCGCTCAAAGCCTTGCTTGAAGTCCCGTTTTCAACCATGCCTATCTTCTCCTCATAGAATCTGTCGAGATTCCGGAGGTAGGCTTCCATGTCGAATTCCTTTATCCTGTCAAGAAGTTCCTGCTCATTTCTTGCAAGCGGGAACGGCATTTCGTCGAACCTGAAGTAATAGCCCCTGTTGTATTTTTCGATATCCGTGGCATATAGCACGCATGGCTTGCGGAGCATCCCTATGTCGAACATCGAGCTGGAATAGTCGGTAATAAGCATGTCCGTAATGCATAACAGGCCCTGCATGTCAGGATACGAGGTCGCATCAACGACTTTTTCGTAGCAGGTCAGCGAGGATGTGTCTACCTTGCCTATCAGATTAGGGTGCAGCCTCAGCAATACCGTGATTCCTGTGCCTCCGAAGATCTTGTCCAGCTCGGGAACCGTCTTCCCCCAGTCTATCCTGTAAGGTTCGATGCTGTGGTCTGCCCTGAATGTAGGCGCATACAGTATTATCTTGTCGGAAGCGGGGATCGAATATGTCTTTCTTACATCATTTTCAATCGTCCTGTGCCTTGCAGAGTCAAAGAAGATGTCGCATCTCGGAATACCCTTCTCCAGTATCTCTCCGGAATACCAGAACGATTCCTTGAGCAGCCTGGTCTGGAATCTGCACCCGGAAATCATCAGGTCGCATATCCTGGAGTCGATCTTTGCCTTCTTCAGATAGCTGTATCGTAGCTTGTCTTCTGCATCCTTCTCGATCTTCTTGAGCGCTACTCCTCCATGCCAAAGCATCAGGTATTTCTGACCCGGTCTTTTCGTCCAATACATTCTGTACGGGTCTGTGCGGGCGTTCGTTATCATGAATTCTGCTGTGTTGACAAGTATGAAATACCGGAGCGAGAGATAGCGGAAGCATCTGATTCTTTTGTCAATTCCCGATATGTCCACCTTTCTTCTGAAGACCCAGCATATTTCGAACTCCGGGTTGTTTTCCAGAAGGTATTCCGTCAGGTACCGCGGATTGCATCCGTACTGCTTGAATGTGTACGCCCACATCATCACCCTGCCTTTCCTCACTTTGGTGAAGCAGCGTATGATAAGAGAAAAGAGATTGCCGAAAGCCATGAAGATCCTGTTGAGCCTCCAGCTGATTGCCGATACCGTTTTCTTGACAGACATCATATCCTTTGCATTTGTATGCCAAAGATATGAAAAAAATGTCTATTTTTACAGATTGTTAATTTATGGATGGATTTCGTCAGATGGATTTCAGCAGATATAACCCGGAAGGCTCTCTATTGCGTCGCGATCAGAAGGAATTGTTCCGCATTCTGACCGTTGTGGCGGATATATGCCGGGATAACGGAATACAGTGGTGGATGGATTCGGGAACTTTGCTCGGAGCAATGAGACATAAGGGCTTCATCCCGTGGGATGACGATATCGACATCGTGCTCATGAAGGAGGATTATGACAGACTTGAAAAGATCCTCTGCTCTCTTGAAAGCGATGAATTCGTGTTCCATTGCATCAGGACGGACAAGGACTACATCAACCCTTTCGGAAAGTTCCGCAAGAAGGAAGGATGTGTGAAGGTGAAGAGCAAGAGATACGATTACTACCGATGGGCAGGAATCGGCATCGACATCTTCGCCATCGAAAGGACAAACAGACTTTCAGTTTCGCTGGCACGTTTCTTCTATAAGATGTTTATAAATTATACGGTCCATATCAGATGCCGCCGCGTGAGGCATGCCCTCATCTCATTCGGACAGTTCATATGCTTCAGGCTGCTTTTCCCTGTATTCAGGCTTGTCGGAAAGATAAATCCGAAAGGGGAATACCATTATGCGTTGGGAACCGGATGGACGAAGGCCGCATATACTCCGGATATGCTTCTGCCTGTGACTGAAGCTGAATTCGAAGGGATGATGATGCCTGTCCCTCATGATCCGGACAAGTATCTGAAGAAACTATACGGCGACTGGAGGAAACTTCCGACTGAGGAGCAGATCCGCAAGGCCATCCATTGTCAGGAATATAAGGAAGAAATTTTCGGTAAAGAATAGCAAGTGATGAAAAGAGTCATAACATACGGTACATTCGACCTTCTTCATTATGGTCATATAAATCTTCTTCGCAGGGCTAGGGAACTGGGAGATTATCTGGTGGTAGTCGTTTCATCTGACGAGTTCAACTGGAACGAGAAAGGCAAGAAATGCTATTTCACCTATGAGCAGCGCAAGGCTATGGTGGAGTCCATCAGGTATGTTGATCTGGTGATACCGGAAACAAACTGGGAGCAGAAGCGCACGGATGTCCATGATTATGATATCGACGTATTTGTGATGGGTGATGACTGGGAAGGAAAGTTCGACTTTCTGAAGGAGGAAGGCGTGGAAGTTGTCTATCTTCCGAGAACACCAGAAATCAGTACGACCCAGATAAAGAACGACCTTAACAAATAAGCATGGATATAGTAATTACATATGTCGACGGTAACGATCCGGTCTGGAAGGCGGATTATCAGAAGCATACTGATGTCCCTGTCATGGAGAAGCGTTTCCGTGACTGGGGTACTCTGAAGTATCTCCTCAGAGGAATAGAGGTCAATATGCCTTTCATAAGGAATGTATATCTCGTGGTATCCCATCCGTCTCAGGTCCCTCAGTGGGCTGACACTGAGAATCTCAGGGTGGTTCTTCATGAGGACATAATCCCTCAGGACTATCTCCCTACCTTCAACTGCAACCCTATAGAGATGCATCTTCATCGTATTGAAGGACTTGACGAGGAGTATCTGTATTTCAATGACGACCTGTATCCTCTGAGGCCTTGCAGGCCGGAAGACTTCTTCCGTGGAGGAAAGGGAGTGCTTAAGTTCAGCCGCCATTACTTTGTGTCCGGCATGTACAAGCATATCTGCAAGAATTCAGATACATCGGCAAGGAAGGCCTTGGGCATGCCCTCTTCATGGGCATTCATCCGTCCTCAGCATACATGTACAGCCATGCTGAAAAGTCAGTGCGAGGAAGTGTATGCCAAGCTTGAACCTGAGATCCTGAAGTCGCTGACCAAGACGAGGACTGCAGACAATCTGAACCAGTACCTGTTCCTGGACTACCAGTATTTCAAGGGACTGATGATTGATGAAAAGATTTCCAACAAGCATTTTTCGGTAGCTCTTACATCTCCGGAAAAGCTGAAGTCATATATCCTGAACCCGGACAGGAATCTGTTGTGTGTCAATGATGTACGATTGAGTGAGAAGAAGTACGAGCTTCTTCGTGAGGCGATGCTTTCTGCGTTAGAGACCAGATTCCCGTACAAATCCAGATTTGAGAAGTAGATATGGACAGATACAGGATATCCCTTGTCGCTCCCGTCTATGGAGTCGAAAAATATATAGCGAAGTTTGCTGAATCAGTCCTGGACCAGACCTATCAGGACATCCAGTTCGTATTCGTCAATGACGGTACCAAAGATCGCTCCATGGATATCCTCCGTCAGCTCATCGAAGAACGTTATGCACATCTGAAACAGCGGATTCTGATCGTGGATAAGGAGAACGGCGGGCTTCCATCTGCCCGCAAGGCGGGCCTGGATGTGGCCGAAGGCGAATACATTCTCTTCGCAGATTCAGATGACTGGCTGGAAACGGATGCTGTAGAGAAGGTGATGGCTAAGGCAGATGAAACGGATGCCGACATCGTTTATTTTGACCTTGTAAAGGAATACGGCCACAGGACGAGCTATAAACGCGAAAGGGACTACACCGGCAAGACAAAGGAAGACTTCATAGTCAACATGTTCAATTACAAGTCTTTCGGATATACCGTGACCAAATGCTTCAAGAGAAAGCTTTATACTGACAATGTGATATATATGCCTAAGCTGGGAATGCATGAGGATATATATCTGATGTCTCAGATAATCTTCTACGCCGGGTCGCTGGTGCATATCCCGGAAGCATTGTATCATTACAGGAAAGACAACCCGGATTCATTCTGTGCCCAGGACAGGCACAAGAGGCATATCGCATCCACTACAAATCTTCTTGACCTGTACGAACACTATAGGGACAACCTTAAAGGCAGTCCGATCGAAAAGGTTGCCGGAAGCATTCTTATGCGTGCCGGACAGCACAGCATCATGCATGGATATGACTTTTATGAGAAGTATCCGTATCTTGCAGGCGATCTGCGCAAGACCCGCATCAGCTGCAGATATCGTACGGCTGTACCTATGCAGATCATTGTGAAGATATATTCTCTATTCCGCTGAGTATAGGGCCATAGCCTTTTCCGAGTAGAGATATGTATATCTGTACCAGAGATCAAGAAACTCTCCGGTATCCACTCCGTTGCACTCCTGATAGATTGCCCACAGATACCAGCAGTATGAAGCGATCGCCGTGTAAGCCAGATAGTGGCGCAGCTCTTCGTCTGACGGCTCATGTCCCAGATATGCCTTTATGGCGAACAGAGCCTCTTCGTAGTTCAGGTCGGAGCAGGCTATGAATGACCCCAGGTCCTGTGCCGTGTCTCCCTGTCCCGAGTATTCCCAGTCGATGAGCGTCATGTCGATGTCTTCCTTGCTGTCATCGGAAATCAGGAAGTTTGCCGCAAGGGCATCGCAATGGTTGAGGCATTCCGGCCAGTTGTCTTCCATAGCATGGAGGTGGAGACGGCTGATGCGCTCGTTGAGGTCGTAGAAGTCCGGAGTCTCGTCTTTTCCCAAGGCCTGTATCTTCTGTAAGAAGTCGTTAGCCTGATCCCAAAGCCTGTACGGGAATTCAGACTGGATATTGGCTTCATGCAGTCTGGCGAGTATGCTGAGCGCCTTGGAGAGTTCCGCAGGATTATGGTAGTCCAGGATGCGCGCGTTCTCGACGAAGTAAGATATCTTCCATCCTTCCTCTGCATCCATATGGATGAATGTCTTGTCCAGACCAAGGGACTTTGCCACCTGCATGCTGAAATACTCGCTCCTTCGGTTGAGGAACTCTTCCGTTCCGTCGCCCGGATGGCGGTAGACATATTTCCTTCCGTCTTTGATACATGTGAAGCGGAATGAAGAATTGGTCATTCCGTTCTTGAGGACGACGATCTCGTCTATGTCCTTTTCTTCGCAAGACAGCACGGAGCAGATGTTCTTCATTATCCTGCTTCCGGTGTCGTTCAGGTACTTCGGATCGAAAGCGCGAAGCTCGGCCAACGAATCGAATTCTTCGATCTCATGCGGCCTGTACCTGCGCATCTTCATAGGCGGAAGCTCTGCAATATGACGCAGATATACGTCTTCCCAATACTCGCTTCTGGTCTTCTCGTCCTTGTATTCTTCGACCATTATCTCGCGGAATCTTTCAGAAAACTCCTTGCTGAAGAATGCGTGGCCGAGCATGTACCATGAGTCTCTGCCTCCGACGGTAACTTCGGTGATGTTCCCTTCCTCATCTGTTGTGAGGCAGTATTCGTTGGTGGGGCCTTCTGCGTACAGGGCGGAATAATAGCTGTTCTTTACATCCTCTATGAATACGTTCTCAGGGAAATAGTTGTCCGAAGAGCATATGTAGGTATCCTCGAGGCTGTCGAGCACGCGCATGATGGATGAGGTGTTGTTGTATATGCTGTAATCCTCGTTCATGACAAGCTTTACTCCGTACTTTTCCTCCAGATACATGAACAGTCCGCTCTTGTATCCTATAACTATAAGTATATCCTTGATGCCAGCTTCCTGGAGCTGACGTATCTGGCGCTCGATCAGAATCTCACCTTTTACTTCGAGGAGGCCCTTCGGCTTTTCGTATGAGAGGGGAGCGAATCGTGAGGATGTCCCCGCAGCCATGATTATCGCATTCATATAAGATGTCGTTAAAATTGTTAAAGGCCCGGACTGTCGGCCGGGCCTTTATGTTGAGAATGGAGACTTATGCTCCGAAGTTGTCGTAGAGGATGTTCTCTGGTGGAACTCCGAGTGAGTCGAGGAGGTTTACAACCGCTCCGACCATCATAGGAGGTCCGCACATGAGGTAAAGTGCATCTTCTGGGTTCTCATGCTGCTTGAGGTATGTTTCGAACATCACGTTGTGTACGAAACCTGCAACATATGGAACACCTGCTGCATCTGCCTCCGGATCCGGTCTGTCAAGTGCAAGGTGGAACTTGAAGTTAGGGAATTCCTTCTCGATTGCATGATAGTCATCGAGGTAGAATGCCTCCTTAAGCGCACGTGCGCCATAGAAGAAGTTCACCTTTCTTGAAGTCTTCTCTGTCTTGAAGAGATGCATGATGTGGCTTCTCATAGGGGCCATACCTGCACCACCGCCGACGAAGATCAGCTCGGTCTCCGGAGAGAGGTCCTTTGGAAGGAAGAACTCGCCGTAAGGGCCTGAGATGGTGATCTTGTCACCTGGCTTGAGTGAGTAGATGTATGAAGAGCAGATACCTGGATTTACGTCAACCCACTTTCCTGCAGCCCTGTCGAACGGAGGAGTTGCGATACGTACGTTGAGCTTGATGATGTCTCCCTCTGCAGGGTAGCAGGCCATAGAGTACGCACGTACTGTAGGGGTTGGGTTCACCATCTTGAGGGTTCTGAGTCCCATCTTCTCCCAATCTTCCTTGTACTGGTCGTCCACGTCGATGTCCTTATAGTCTACAGTTACTGCAGGGACGTCGATCTGGATGTATCCGCCTGACTGGAAGTTGAGGTGCTCGCCTTCAGGAAGCTTCACCACGAACTCCTTGATGAAGGTAGCCACGTTGTGGTTTGAAACCACCTCGCATTCCCACTTCTTCACGCTGAGGGCAGAAGCCGGAACTTCGATTGACATGTCTTCCTTGATCTTCACCTGGCAGCCGAGACGCCAGTTGTTTGCGATCTGCTTGCGGTTGAAGAAGCCGACCTCTGTAGGGAGGATCTCTCCGCCACCTTCGGTCACGCGGCACTTGCACTGTCCGCAGGCGCCCTTTCCGCCGCATGCTGAAGGAAGGAAGATCTTCTGCTCTGCGAGGGTTGAGAGAAGGTTTCCGCCAGGAGTCACCTCGACGATCTTGCTTCCCTCGTTGATATTGATCTTAACTGTTCCTGAAGGTGTCAGCTTCGTCTTGATGAAGAGGAGAAGCGCCACCAGAATGAGTGTGACGATCACGAAGACAATCACAGCAAAGAGTATTGTTTGTGTCATATTCTTGTCCTCCTATATTAAAGCTGAATACCCATGAATGTCATGAATGCAATACCCATGAGACCTACGGTGATGAATGTGATACCAAGGCCCTTGAGTCCTGCAGGCACGTGTGAATAAGCCATCTTCTCGCGGATTGCGGCAAGAGCCACGATGGCGAGCCACCAGCCGATACCTGAACCGAGAGCATATACTACCGGTTCGCCGAAGCTCACGAAATCCCTTTCCTGCATGAAGAGCGAACCACCGAGGATCGCACAGTTCACTGCGATGAGCGGAAGGAAGATTCCTAGCTGTGAGTAGAGTGCCGGAGTGAACTTCTCGACAACCATCTCGACGATCTGTACGATTGCGGCGATGACAGCGATGAACACGATGAAGCTGAGGAAGCTCAGGTCAAGGCTTGCATATTTCTCGCCCATCCATGCGAGTGCGCCCGGCTTGAGGATGTACTCGTTGAGGAGATAGTTGACAGGAAGAGTGATGAGAAGCACTGCGATAACGGCAATACCGAGGCCGTTAGCTGTCTTCACGTTCTTTGATACCGCCAGGTATGAACACATACCAAGGAAGTAGGCGAATATCATATTGTCGATGAAGATCGACTTTACAAATAAGCTAATATAATCTGCCATAGTTTTCTTTAGTTATGTGTTATTTTTCCTGAAGGTCCTTCTGGAT